>JBATNS010000042.1:0-2203 GCA_049290475.1 Candidatus Moraniibacteriota bacterium
CGGTGCCGATATCGCCATCGACCGCGATGCCGGTCCGGTCATCCTCGAGCTCAACGCTCGGCCGGGACTCTCGATTCAACTCGCGAACATGGCTGGGTTGAAAGAGCGTCTCGAACGCGTGAAAGGGGTAAAGATCAAAAGCGTCGACCATGGTGTTCGGGTCGGCATGAACCTGTTTGGTGGCGAGATTGAAGAGAATATCGAGGGTCTTTCGGGAAAGCGGGTCATCGGTTCGATTGAAAAAGTGAAGTTTATCGGAAAAGACGGGAAGGAAATTGAAGTTGAGGCAAAAATCGATACTGGCGCCGATTCGTCTGCCATCGATAGGACCCTCGCGGAAGAGTTGGGTTTTGGTGAAACGCTTCGCTATTTTGATGGTATTGAGCAATCATCACCCGCCACCCATGAGGAAGGGAAGAAATTGGAAGAAGAGCTTCGGAAAAAATATCTTTCTCCGAACATGCCTGATTTGAAAGACATCGCTTTCATTTTTGCTTCAAATGGAGTCAGTATGCGGCCAAAGATTGGACTGACCATACTCTTGGACGGGCAGGAGATCGCAGCGAGTCCAACGGTCGTTGACCGATCAACATTACAATACTCGGCCATCATCGGGCGTCGTAATCTTGGGAATTTTTTGGTAGACGTCAGCAAGAAATAACACCGTGAAAAAAACCGTACTCATACTCTATACCGCGCACTCGGCTGGACCGGAGAAGCCGTTTTCGGATGTAAAATACCAGCGCTGCTATGAGGCACTTTATTCGCTGGGCGAAACCGTGGAGCTCCATCTCTGTCGGGCGCCGCTCGATTGGTACGATTCCGAACATGACCTTTTTCGCGACTCTTGGGAGTTTACGGATGGACAGTGGCGCTTGTCTGGGCCCGTAAAACCAGACCTGGTCTACGATAAGACCAGTAGCCGCTCCGCCGATGATGTGGCACGTTTGCTTATCATCTCGCGTTACCGCTTCATGGATAACCCCGCCTTTACGCTCTTTGCTAACAACAAGTACGAGACGAGCCGCTGCCTTCCTCAACATTTCAAGCCGTATCAAAAGATTTCAGGCGCTGCTGAATTTAATGATTTTTTCGCGGTCTTCACCGGCAATCGCATCGTCATTAAGCCCATAGTCGGAAGTGGCGGTCAGGGTGTCCATATCGTCTCCAGAGAGGAAGCGATAAAGCTCGATCTAACATTTCCGGTTATCGTCCAGGAATTTATCGATAGCTCGCATGGCATACCCGGAATCACCAGCACCTACCACGACTTGCGTATGGTCTTCATCGGCGATGAGCTCGTCTACACCTATATTCGGACACCAAAAGACGGGTCACTCCTCGCCAATATCGCGCAGGGTGGAGAGATGACTATCGTACCGAATGACGCGCTACCTCAATCGCTCCAACCGCTTATCACTGACACGCAACGGCTATTCTCACGCTTTCCCCAAAAGACATACACCATTGATGTCATGTTCGATGAGAACAGCCAGCCCTGGATTATCGAATTCAACACGATGCCCGGCATGTACTTTCCACCTGAACAAGAAACCACCATGCTTCACGTATACGGTCGCCTCTTGAGAGAAATAGCGAAACTACTTGAACCATCCCGACCCATCAGCGCTGTCATTATCTTTACTCCCTTCAAACACGATGCGACGATTCCGTTCCAAAAAGAGGCACTCCAGAGTGCCTACACTGCTTTCGCTGAACAAGCGCTAGCCGCTGACGTGATGCTCTATCGCTCCTCGACCGAATGGTATGATAACACTCATGGTTTTTTCCGGCGGGCGTGGCACTGGGATGGAAATGATTGGATCATCGTAGAAAATGTCATCCCTGACGTTATCTACGACAAGGCCGCTACAACAACTGAGATATCTCTCGTGAAGACGGCACTGGCTCAGCACTTTCCAATTATAAATGACCCCGCGTTTACGGCTCATGCTGGAAACAAGTTCCTTATCGGCCAGGTTTTTACAGCCTCCACAAAACCTTACTTCATTATCACCTCAATCGGCGAGCTCCAGGCCCAGTTTGAGCGGATTCATGGAGAAATGGTAGTGGTAAAGCCGGAACATGGGAACGGCGGCGAGGGAGTCTCTGTTCAAAGAAAAGCTGCCTTATTAGAAAAGCCACCAGTATTCCCCTTTCTCATTCAGGAGTTCATCGACTCAAGTGCTGGTATTCCTGAAGT
>JBATNS010000043.1:0-3283 GCA_049290475.1 Candidatus Moraniibacteriota bacterium
CTGGTGATGCGTCGCGACGCATCGGTTTCCTTCACAGGGTGAGGCGGTAGTGATTCGTACTTTCCTTGTCTTCGGGATCGGCTGCTGAGACGAGCTGGAAACCGAGAGCTTGGTACATCCCGTTCGCCTCAACCCGAGTGGGTTTCAAAGTGAAGTTGATGTATCGAAGTTGCAAATTCCGAGCAGTTGTGACCACTCGATGCGTGAGTGCCTTACCGATGCCTTGGCCACGACGCGTTGCATCGACGACAGTATCATGGAGGACCCCGTATCTACCCGCGATTTCTCGCTCGACAACGAGTCTGATGATTCCGACAATCGCCCCATTGTGGCTGAGATCAACGGCGAGAAAGCATTTGCTCTCGCAAGCAAGACGCACGAAATCGTCAATACTGAGTCCACATTCCCGATACGGTGAAAGCTGTTGGTACAGCCGACCAAGTGTCTTGACACCCCGTTCATTGAACCGCCAGGCTTCGTTGGGAAGGATCGATTCGATCCCTATCCTTGCACTGCTGATAACCACGATGACCTCCTGTGTGGCAGGACCTTCCTGCCGATACCCACAAAGTGTCACACAACACACCCTTTCGTCAACCCCTTTGGGGAATTCCGTACAGGTAAAACGGCAGGGCTTTGGGGCTCTGCCGTTTCGATGGGCTAGGCGTGGCTAGCAGATACGATTAACTCGCAATGAGTCGATGGGAATGACGCTTCAGCCAGGCGATGGCTTTGCGGAGCTGTTCGTTGACCTGGCCGACACTCATGTTGAGTTCGGCGGCGATTTCGGGCGGTGTTTTCTGCGTGCTACCGTTCAGTCCGTAAGCCAGCTCCAGAATCTGCTTCATCCGGAGCGTCTTCTTCCGATGCTTGGTGTCAACGAGCTCGCAAGTAAAGAGAGCGAGCGCTTGCTCGACGACCTGATTCGTTTCAAGCGTATTGTCAGGCTTGGCAGTCACCTCGTCTGGCAAGGCATCGTGTAAATCGTAGTCGTCACCACGCTCTTGGTCCATCGAGACGATACCGAATTGCCCGCGGACGGTTAGTACTTGTTCGATCGTAAATCCCAGGAAATCAGCAATCTTTTTGTCAGTCGGTTCACGGCCATGCTTGGCCAAGAGTTTTTCTTCGGCTCGGTTCACAGCGCGCATGTCTTGCTTCATTGCTTGTGGAATGCGGACGAGCGGCAAATCGAGGAGTGTCTTGAAGATGCGCTGGCGCACCCACCAGGTCGCGTAGGTCGAGAATCGGTAGCCGAGGTCTGGCTGGAACTTTTCAGCTGCCCGGATCAGCCCGATATTGCCCTCTTGGATGAGGTCGAGCATCGGCATGAGTCGATGAAAACGGCTGGCGATGCCGATCACCAGTCGGAGATTTTTTCGAACTAGTTCATTGCGAGCCGAGAGATCACCGGCTTGTACTCGACGACCGAGCACCTTTTCTTCTTCGGCAGTGAGGAGTTCGTGTCTTGCTTCGAGCATGTAGAGCCGCAGGGGGTCTTGACTCGCTTCAGTGCGGATATCCTGCAAGTTCGATTCCATGAGCACCCTCCAGAGTTTGTTGATGAAAAGGAAAGAAATTTTTAAAGAATATATAACTGTAATAAAAATATCCGATTAAGTCAAAGAAAAACGGCAGAATGTAGTCAATTCTGCCGTTTGAAATGACGAGACATAGCTCGGATCCGGTCAATGTCTCTCGGCGCGGATGAGGCCGATGAGTGCGAGACTACCGAGAGTGAAGTAGACGGCACTACTCGTAAGGAGCGCCGTCGACAGTGTTGTCGTGTCGTGGAGCCAGCCCATGATCGGACCGAGCGTTGAAAACAGGAGTCGCGCCAGGAGATTTCGCACGGAGAGCACCGTTGCTCGGATTTCCGATTCGATGAGTCCGTTGATGTAGTCGGAGAGGATTGGGCCGTGGACCCCGCGCGTGACATAGAAGAGCACGATGATGACACTTGCCGCGAGTGACCCGGTTATCCCTAGGATGATGAATCCGGTCGCGGGGAGGACGATGAGCGTGAGGAGCGAGATGCGTCTCCTAAGATGAGCTTCGATCGCGTGGGCGTGCCAGGAGCAGGAAGCTCCGACAAGTTGGAACGCTGCCCAGACGGCGCCGAAATAGGCAACCGGTAGACCGGCTTTCTGCAGGTAGGGTTGAGTGAACCAAACCATGGTGAGCGTCGAGGCGGCCACGACTGCCGAGTAGAGGCAGAGCCACTTGATTTCTCCGTGGTCGTGCAGTGCATACTTCATGAGCCGCAGCATATCGCGGAGGGGATGACCCTTCGGGATAAGCGTCTGTCGGGCCGGTTCGACGATGGAGAGGGAGAGCGGGATGAGGAGGAGCATGATGACTGCTTCGCAGTAGAGCGGAAAACGCAGGCTGATGAGTGCCAGCGCGCCACCGAGGATGCTCGCGACACTTTCCGAGATCATTGACAGGCTCGTGTTGCGCCCCTCGACGCGTTTGTGTTCGTCGGTCCGGCCCATTTCCCGGAGCGAGTCATAGAGGAGGGCAGATTCGGTCCCCGAGAGGAAACTCGCACCGAAACCGAGAATGATTTCTGCTGTCAGGAATCCCCAGAACCCTGTACTCATGGCATACGCGCTGTGTCCGATGACGCCGAATGTGCAGCCGACGATAATCGAAGTGCGGCGGCCGAAACGGTCGGAGAGATAACCGGTCGGGACTTCAAATACGATGACGGCGAGTGAGAAGAGTGATTGGAGGAGGAAGACCTGAGAGAGAGTGAGACCATTTTCCTGGAAGAAGAGGACAATGACGGGGATGATGAGCATGAAGCTCCGGATTGCCCGGATGCTCATGATCTTCCAAAGATTGTCCGAAATGTGTCCGGTAGACATGGCCAGCCCTTTCGATTGATTGGATTGTGAAAGAACGTGCTAAAAAAAGCGCTCGGCTTCTGTTCAGCCGAGCGTATCCGAGTGAGGATGAAAGTGTATCGTTTAGAAAGGGGAGAGGTGAAGGGATTCCGATACGCGCTGCTGAACAGAATGGATGGCTCCGAGAATCGGAGACGCGAAGACATAACCGTAGCGTTCGGCGGTCATATTCCACTTATTCAGATGGCACGTGTAGTTGTTCATACGAGTGATTCAATTGGTAGCACGAGAATTTGCTTTTGTCAATAATACGTTATGGTTCAATACCTTGGAAACACCTGCTACACTCATCCGTTAGCTTTAATCAGGCATTTCTACCTATGGCCTACACTACCAATCCCAATCTTCCTAGACTCAGAGCCAGGGCTTGTGAG
>JBATNS010000044.1:0-7624 GCA_049290475.1 Candidatus Moraniibacteriota bacterium
CGGAGTGACTGTGAATACAATTCTCTGGGCGAATGACCTCGATAACGTCGATTCCATCATGCCCGGCGATCAGATCTTTATCCTCCCGGTCGCTGGCTTCAATTATCAGGTGAAGTCGGGCGATACGATTGATACGATCGCCTCCAAATACAAGGCTGACCGGAGTCGGATTATCTCGTACAATGGCCTGCCAGCGAATGGCGAGCTGACCGTCGGCGAAGACATCGTCATCCCGGACGGCGTGAAGGAATCTGCTCCGACGGCGCTACCGACGACTGGTCTCGCCCGACGTGAGTATGCTTCACAAACCGGGGCTGGGGCGCCAACGGATATTACGCCGAGCTTTTCTCGTCCTAAAGAGGGAAAAATCGGTCAAGGCCATCGCTTCCCTTACGGGTACTGCACATGGTATGTCGCCCAGAAACGCTATGTTCCCTGGGGCGGCAATGCTGGGACCTGGCTCTTCAATGCTCGCGCGTACGGGTACAAGACAGGGAAAGCTCCGACGGTGGGATCAATCGTCGTGACAACTGAAAACCGGTACTACGGTCATGTCGCCCTGGTTGAAAAGGTGAACGGCGACACAATCACCGTTTCTGAGATGAACTATACCGGTTGGGGGAAGAAAAGCGTCCGTCAACTCTCCCGGACGAGCCGCGTGATCAAGGGCTACGTCTACTAAGTGAAACAAGAGGAGTGAAAGATTGTCGGGGTTATCCAGAGCGTCTCTACAGT
The DNA here is from genome assembly GCA_049290475.1 of Candidatus Moraniibacteriota bacterium. Classification (GTDB taxonomy): domain Bacteria; phylum Patescibacteriota; class Minisyncoccia; order Moranbacterales; family UBA1568; genus SSEF01. Next base: position 736 of record JBATNS010000044.1, read on the forward strand.
TGAATGCCGCCTCGATGTACTTCATATTCCTTGACACGTGATAACGGAAATCGATAGACCACTACACTGATGCGTTAGTGTAGTGGTATACTATTTTGTATGTGATAGTCGCTGGTATATTACGTGCCTATGCGTTGGTGGAGAAAAAAGAAAACACAAAAATTCATCACTGGCCTCTTTTTTTCTGCGCTCCTTTTTCAGGGGCTCTTTCAGTTTGCGGGTGATGCTTTGGCAGATAACCCGAGCATGGGTCCGTATGATGCTCCAGTAGCCGCTCAGCAGACTCAGGCAACTCAGGCAACTAATAAGCCGGCAGAAGCTTCTAGTAGTGGTCTTTTCGGGTGGATGTTGGATGCGATTGTGAGCGCTTTTATCTGGCTCTTACTACAGATTCGCAACATCATTTATTACCTCATCGTGTCACCGGCGGCCGGCGCCTTTGTCTGGGTGGTAGACCCGACCAATATCTCGGGCCCCCAGGGGGTCTTGAATTTGCCGGCCGTCTATACCCTTTGGCAATTCATTCGTGATTTCTTCAATCTGTTCTTCATCCTTATCCTTTTGTTTTCGGCCTTCGCGACGATTTTTCAGGTTGATAGCTTCAATATCCGAAACATCTTCAAGAACATCCTCTTGGTCGCCCTCCTCATCAATTTCAGCTTCCCGATCACTCGTTTCCTCATCGATGCCGCCAATGTGCCCATGTACTACTTCATCAATGATGTACTCGGGGCGAGTACGGGTAATGGCGGCCAGACAGCGATGAATAATCTCCTGGGTGATTCTGGTATCAGCGCCGGAGCATTGGCGAGTATTGGTGATGACGACAGCATCACGCTTGTTGTGACGTCAATCGTCTTTGCATTTCTCTTCGGTATTTCACTCGCCGTACTTTCGATCATGATGATTGTCCGGCTCATCGCCCTGACGCTCCTCCTCATCTTTTCCCCGATTGGGTACGCCGGGTCACTCCTCCCGGGGATGAACCGGTATGGCCAGGAGTGGTGGAGCAAGTTCTGGAGCTATGCGCTCTTCGGGCCGGCGGCGGCGCTCATGCTCGTGGTGGCGCTGAAGTTCCTTGAAGCGGTTTCATCGGGAGGAGTCTGGCAGTCGATGAACGCCGTTACGACCAATATGACCCCAGATCCGGTCGGCGCCGTCGGGATGGCTCAGGTTATCCTTTTCGCCTTCCCGATCATCCTCATCTGGACGACTATCGGCATGGCCAACAAATTCTCTATCGCCGGTGCCGCGACTATCACCGGGATGGGCTATGGCGCTGCCCACTGGACCCGCAAGAAGATGCAGAAAGGAGTCATGTATGTCGGCCGGAATAATCCAATTACGAATGCCGCTGTTGGCGCTGGAAAAGGCGTGGCGCAGCGTTTCAATAATCTCAAACCTGTCAAATGGTTTAAAGCGCCGAGCGGGGTTGAGGCGCGCGTCCGCGGAGCTGTCGGTACCAGTACGGCAAGGGCCGAACTGGATAAGCTTCACGAGAGTCAGGTCAAGAAAGAGTTGGATGAGATGAAGAAAAATAAAACCAGCCACTCTGAGGCAGTTGAAGGCATGAAGACGGGGAGCAAGGCTTCGCAGCAGGCGAGCGCTCTGTATCTGGCTCAGAACGACGATATTCGTAACGCTGCTGAATTCAGAGATGGTCTGGCTGCTATGGCAGGTAATGCCGAGTTTACCAGTGAATTTGTTAAAAAATCACAAGGCGCCATCGATAATGTTACCGATTTAGCAACAGCCCTTAATTCCTTAGGTGCCGATAGTAAGACTGCAGCGGCAGTCATTGATAAGATAAATCCAAGCGCCCTGCCGGCGAATGCAGCAGAATATGCGTCAATAATTTCGGCCCCAGCCCTTGCCTCCCCAGCTTCACGGGGTCAGTTTCAGGGAAAGATGAAGAGAGAGGGGCGAATAAGCCCAGTGATAGATCATGAGATTATGACTACGGGCGTCAGTGGTGCAGCAGCGACAGCGGTGGTGGATCGTCATTTGGATGGCATGACCGTTGAAGAGATAGCAAAACAAGACAGTCTGCTTCGGACGAACCCTGATGCTCATGGCTACGTGCTTAGCCTCAGGACGACTGATCCAGCAAAGTATCAGGAGATAAAGAACAAGATGAAATCAGGTACGAGCGCACTGTTCCCATAGTTTTTTGAAAGATTTCCTGTGACCGCAAATATTCCAAAAAATGTTCTTTATTTCCCCATGCTTGTCTCAGAAAGCGGCACGGGTGATGTTATGTTGCCAGAAATCGCGGAGAGTTTGTGGGAAAAGCTACGAACATTACCAGCCGAAAAACATAATATTATTGTCTCCACGGAGCTGCCTCAACGGCTAGTAACCCTCAAGGAGAAACTACAATTAGAAGATAAGGCCATCGGCTGTATCAGTCTGGTAGTGCGAAAAATATTTTTTGGTGAGCTAGATTTTCCGGGCGCCGAAGCGAAGATCGGTTCGATGTTTGCCGCGGGTGGCTTTGGCGATCCTAATCAGGCCAAGGCCATCGTGGAATTTATTCAAAAAGAGATACTGACTATCAAGCCAGTCCAAGAAGTTGTCCCTGAAGACGGTGTCGTCAGCCCGGTAAGTGTAAAGACGGTCCGGCTGCCGCTCTTGAAGGCGATGAGCGAATACCGACACCTTTCTGAACAGCTTTTGACCGGAGAGAAAATCAAAGTGAAGGGCTCTATGGAATCAGTCCGGCCCTCTCTCGGGAATTGGTTGAAAAGTTACCGTGAGGAACTGGGTATCGGCTTCCATGAGACAGTCCTGCGGGGAAATTTCCTCTTTCAGTCACAAAATTGCAAGCGGCTCACGAATGAAGAGCGGGCCCGACTGAATCTCGTTTTAAAATCGATTGAAGAAGAGTTTCCGCTGGAAATCGATACCACACGAGAGGTCATCGTCTTTCCAGCCGGAAGTGACGCGTCAATGGAGCTGACACAGGTGAAGTCTCGACCGCTCGGTCATATCATCCGCCCGCGAGGACTCCAGACGAGTCCGGCTACTCCATCTGGGACGGTACCGGTCGCGCCCAGTACGACACCAGTAAAAACAACACCCTTTCAAGCGTTCAAACCACTTTTTGCAAAATCAGCCGCACCGGAAAAGAATGTCTCTGGCGAAACTCTCCATTTCTCAACTGGCCACGTGCTCCCGGCCGAGCGGGAAGTCAACGCTCCCCCGGCTTCCCCAGACGGTAATGAGGCACTGCGGCAGATGCAGCATCCGATACAGGCGATTAAACGAGAATTAAAAGCACCGCTTTCCAAGAGCCCCTATTCGATTCGGCCTTTGCGATCGAGAAATAGTAATACCGGCTCAGCCTAGAATTTTTCTCGGCATGATATACTACGAGACGTAGCCTCTCTTTTTCGCGTGACTAAAAAGTGTGATTGGGCCCCTGTCAAATACAAAATCGCTATGATGTTCAGCGTTCCGCAGTTTATCGATGTTGAGGATAAAATTGCTGGCCCCCTCACCTGGCGGCAGCTGTTGTGGATGATTGGCATGGGGATTACCCTCTTGGTTATCTACAATGCGATTGGCACTATTGGATTTCTTATTGCAGCGGTACCGATTATACTTTTGTTTTGTGCCCTCGCTTTCTATCGGCCCCAAGGCCTGCCGCTCATCGTTCTGTTCTTCCACGGAATCACCTATTTCTTCCGGCCCAAGGTGGCTGTCTGGGAGCGTCCGGTAGCCCGTCCCAATCGGGCGCCAGTCGAAACTGCCCCGGTAAAGCCACTGGTTCAACAAAAACGGGTTACGCCAGAAGAATTACGCCGCTTAGCCCAGTTGATGGATACTCACTAGTCTACAGCCATGGAACTGCTTTCTAAGAAAAAATCTGAGGGCTCAAGTACACAGAAGTATGTCGATGTCGAAGAGATCCGAGACGGCGTCCTGATTCTCAAAACAGGCGCACTTCGTGCCGTGCTGCTCGTCTCCTCGATCAATTTTGATTTGAAATCAAGCGAGGAACAAGACGCTATCATCGCTCAGTATCAAAACTTTCTCAACTCGCTCGACTTCCCGGTGCAGATTACGGTCCAGTCTCGCCGTTTCAATATCGATCCGTACATCGAGCTCTTGAAAGAAAAAGAGGTGCAACAGGCAAATGAGCTGCTTCGCTTCCAGATGAGAGAATACCAGGGTTTCATCAAGAATCTGACGGAAATTTCGAATATCATGTCGAAGTTTTTCTACGTCGTTATTCCCTTTTCGCCGGTCGAAAACGCCCAAGGCGGATTCTTCCAGAAAATGGGAGATATTTTCAATCAGAAGAAAACAGCGGGCCTCAAAAATGAAGTCTTTGATACGTATCGGACTCAGCTGATGCAGCGGGTGGAACATGTCGTTGCCGGACTGTCGCCGATGAGTGTTCGGGCGACCGTTCTCCAAACTGAAGAGCTCATCGAACTCCTCTACAATAGCTACAATCCATCACTCTTTGCCTCTACCATCGTGAAAAATGTCGAATCAATCGAACTGCAATAAGATCTTATGGGACGAGAACTCATTATCTTCGATCGGCCAATCAAAAAGGTATCTGTTATTGATCCGATGAATATTGCGGCACCTGGCTTAGGCGAACTTTCAGTTCCGCCGCGCCGCAAGGCGGCAACAGGGAAATCGATGCCTTCTGCCAGCGGAACAGACGATATCCAAGTCCGAGCGCCGCAGCCAGTGGCTCAGACTGCTGTTCCGGAGCCGGTGCTCGACCAGTCGCTTCAGACATCGGATACCGAAGCGCCAGTGCTCGAACCCCCGGTGGTAGCCGTCCCTACGCTTCAGCGCCAGTCACCCGCGCAAAGAGTCGCCGCTGTGACCACGAACAGGGGGATGCAGGCCAAGCCAGAGAAGAGCCAGGGAGTCTGGGCCGAAGAGATTGTCGCTCAAACTTTTCCTGAGGAAAGCGTCAGCAAGAAAAAAACGTCAAAAAACGGATTCCTCTCCAGTTTCTTCAAACGCAAACCAAAAGTGGCACTCTCAGACGATGGGATGGATACGGAGCAGCTGTATCAGAAAGGATTGGCAACGATCAAAGACCTCATCGCCCCGCCGGCTATCCGAGTGAGTCCGGCGACGATACAGATTGGCGATGTTGTCGCGCGGACCCTCTTTGTCATCGCCTACCCGCGCTTTCTCTCGACCAATTGGTTTTCACCAATCATCAATCTCGATTTCGCAATGGATACGGCGCTTTTTATCCACCCAATTGAAACAGCCGAGATTCTCAAACAGCTCCGAAAATCAGCGACCCAGGTCCAGTCACAGATAAACATTGAAATTGAGGAAGGGAAGATCCGTGATCCCTTGCTCGAATCTGCTTTGCAGAATATCGAAGAGCTTCGCGATCGGCTTCAACAGGGGACGGAGAAATTTTTCCGATTTGGTCTTTATATGATGTTGTATGGCGCGAATGAGAAAGATCTTTCGCAGAAGGTTCAATCAATCGAAGCGATTCTCGAGGCTCAGCTCGTCTATACCAAGCCAGCTGTCCTCCGAATGGATGCCGGCTTTGCTTCGACACGGCCACTGGCCAATGACGCGCTTGATGTCGCCAATAATCTCAATACTGAGCCGCTTTCAACGACCTTTCCCTTCGTCTCCTCGGACCTGTCCTCAAACGAAGGTATTCTCTATGGCATCAACCGACATAACAACTCTCTCATACTCTTCGATCGGTTCAAGATGGAGAACGCCAACATGGTGGTTTTCGCTAAATCTGGCGCGGGTAAAAGTTATACGGTAAAGCTCGAAGTGTTGCGAGCGCTCATGTTCGAGTCGAGCGTCATCATCATCGATCCAGAAAATGAGTACAAGCATCTTTGTGAGACAGTAGGCGGGGCATTTCTGAAGATTTCCCTCAATTCCGACATTCATCTCAATCCATTTGATATGCCGAAGGTGAATGCCGAGGATGAGTCTGATGGCGTGTTCCGGAATACTATCGCGAACCTCATCGGGCTCCTTCACCTCATGCTCGGAACTTTATCCCCCGAGGAGGACTCGATCCTCGATCAGGCCATCCGTGAGGCGTATGCTATCCGTGATATCCACGAGGACTCCAATTATGGGTCGCTCACAGCGAACTCTTTCCCGACCATGTCGGACCTCCACGCTGTGCTGAAGAACATGGAGGGCGCTGGCTCTATCGCCGCCCGCCTCCAACGCTACACGGAGGGAATTTTTTCGGGATTTCTCAATGAACAGACGAACATCGATACCGATAATCAGCTTGTCGTGTTCAATATCCGTGACCTCGAAGAAGAACTGCGCCCCATCGCGATGTATATCATCCTACAGTACATCTGGAACGATATCCGTTCGAAGCTTCGCCAACGCATCATCGTCGTTGACGAAGCCTGGATCATGATGCAGAACGAAGACGCTGCCTCATTTCTCTTCGGTATCGCCAAACGTTGCCGCAAGTACTACACCGGTCTGACGACCATCACGCAGGACATCAGTGACTTTATGTCTTCGCGCTACGGTAAGCCAATCATCACGAATTCATCGATGCAGCTCCTCCTCCGCCAGTCGCCAGCCTCGATTGACTACATCACCGAGACGTTCTACCTCACCGACCACGAGAAATTCCTGCTCCTCGAGTCGAATGTCGGAGAGGGTATCTTCTTCGCGGGGACAAAACATGCCGCCATCAAAGTCATCGCGTCGTACAGTGAGGATCAGATCATTACCTCTGATCCGCGTCAGCTGCTGGAAATCGAAGACGCAAAGCGGGATTTTGATGCCAACAATCCATAGTGTGTTATGGCGACTACAACTAATCAGAGGCCGAGTGCGAGTTCATCAGGAGGAACGGGTGAAAAACCATCCATTATTTTGTTCAGTGGCCTCACAC
>JBATNS010000045.1:0-11149 GCA_049290475.1 Candidatus Moraniibacteriota bacterium
CCTGAACCCACACTTTCGGTCATTACGATCGGATGGGATGCGAAGAGGTGATGGATGAGCTTACGTTCAAAAGACAGCATTGGACGAAGCGTGGCTGGAAGACCAGTTTCTTCCACTTCTTTTGCTACCATCAAAGCTTCTCGCTCGAGAAAACTCATTTTTTCCTCAAAATATCGGTTTACATCGAGGCTCACTACGCCATTTTTTGGCATTTCCCTCCGAACAGCCAGCTTCACCAAGTGGAGAAGTGCGGCAATATTCGCTCCGTGCTGCCCAATAAGAAGGCTTTGCCCCTCATGGAGGGTAATCTCACAATGGTACTGAACCTGTTCATCAGCAATCATTTCTTCTCCGGTCTTTACCTCCGCATCAAAACCAATCCGCTGGAGCAGGTCCTTCACCGTTATATTCAGATAGTTTCGGAAAGGCTCTTCCATAGTCATTTATGCTTTGAGCGCGATCCCTTCAGATACGGCTTTCTGATGGGAGAATATCCACTTCTGCTGAAGCCATGCCAGGAGTGTTGAGACAAACCAGTACAGCGAGAGTGCCGCCGGGAACTGAAAACTGAAGAAAAAAACCAACGCCGGCCCAAGATAAAGCATTTGTTTCCCCATTATAGCAGCCATATCTGGCATATCGCCATCAGCTTTTTCTGGCTTTTTACCACTGGAGGCCCCTGTCTGAGGGAGAATCATCTTCGTCTGGTAATACTGAGCGAGCGCGGCCATGGCACCGAGCACCGGGCTTGCTTTCACCATATCCAGAAATCCGAAGGCGAGATGTTTAATTTCACCAGGGTTTGGCACAAAAGAGTAGACATCTGCGCCGTTCACCACCAACCCATTCGTGTTGATATTGATAATCACTCGATAAAAGGTGATAAAAAACACAAGCTGGATAATGAGTGGCAGGCAACCCGAGAAGGGATTAACCTTATTTTCTTTATAACAAGCCATGATTGCCTTCGTCTGTTCCGCTTTGTCTGTTTTGTACTTCTCCTGGATAGCCTTTAATTTCGGCTGGATATCTTGCATTCTCTTTTGTTGCTCAATCTGCATCCGGGAAAGGGAAAAGAATGCTGCTTTAATGAGGATTGTCGTCAAAACGATGGCAATTCCGAAATCCTGGATCGGCAATCCCGCATAAAAATAAATAACAGCGTTATAGAGAGGCTGGTAAATGATGGCGTGGAAAATTTCTCCCATAGCTATTTTTTTGCTTGTTTAAGCCGTTTTACAAGATCCTGTAGTAGTTCCTTCAATAACAGATAACTGGCCGAGTGAGAAAAGGGCTTCTGGAACAAAACAACGATATCCATTCCTTGTAGCAGTTCCGAAGCCAGTTCTCCCATTATCGCACTTCCTTTCCGCTTGAGGAAATGTCGCGTGGTAGCCCGAGGAAAAGCTTTTTGTTTGAATGCAAACCCGATTCGGGATCCAGACAAGTTATTCGGTCGAAAAAAAAAGGCTATTTCTGAACCAAAAATAGCCTTTCTTGTGCGGAAAACCGCCTCAAATCCTCCTCTCCCCTGCAAACGGAGACTCTTGGGAAGCATACCATTAGACGGAGAGTTTCTTCCTTCCTTGACGCCGGCGGCGTGTGATGACTGCCTGGCCACCCTTTTCGCTCATGCGTTTGAGGAAACCATGGCGACGAGCGCGACGGCGCTTTTTTGGTTGATAGGTGCGTTTTGTTGCCATACGTTACAGAGAAATATATGTAGTCCAATTTTATTTTAAATAAGGGAAAAAGTCAACCTAGGGACTTACCATGGATCCGTTTTAGGTCATCGCTCCTAAAAGGAAGAAAAGTCTCGGACTTTCTCTTTCATTAATAGTTTATACATGGTTCTCCACATTTTATACACTCATCGGCATCGATAGCCCACTAACCGCATGATATAATCAGCTTTACTTACCTTGAACTATGACGAATGAAGAGCTCTGGAAAGCTGCTTTAGGGCAAATTGAACTTTCCCTTTCTAAAGCCAATTTTATTACATGGTTTAAAAATACCTCTATCCTTTCTCGGGACGGCAGCCGTGTGGTTATTGGTGTCCCAAACGGTTTTGCTAAAGAATGGCTTGAAAACAAATACAATCTCTACATTATCAAGGCACTGAAGAGTTTATCTCCTGAAATTCAGGATATAAAGTGTGCTATCGCACCGAACAGTGACCGAAAAATTGGTCCAGAAAAGTTCGTGCGATCAATGGATGCTGCCAGGTCTTCCCTGCCAACTACTGGCGTTTCTGTTCCGGAAGGATTTTCCCGAAAAAGAATCACTGAAAAGCCCCTCCTTACCGCACCAAGTGGTGAAATCTTCCGAAGCAATCTCAATAATCGTTATCTATTCGAAAATTTTATCGTCGCTGAAAACAATGAGCTTGCTCGAGCTGCTTGTTTCGCCGTATCCCAAAACCTTGGGCATCTCTATAATCCGCTCTTTATCTACGGCGGTGTAGGTCTCGGGAAAACGCATCTCCTCCAAGCACTCGGGAATGAAATTGTGGCAAAACACCCAGAAAAGCGGGTAAAATACATCACTTCTGAGCGATTTACGAGCGAGCTGGTAGAATCCATCAAAAATCAGACAGTCGACCAGTTTAAAGCGGCATATGAACACATCGATCTCCTTATTATTGACGATGTTCAATTCCTTTCTGGCCGAGAAAAGACCCAAAGCGAGTTTTTCCACATATTTAACGCTCTCTACCAACTCAATAAACAGATTGTCATTTCAAGTGATCGAACCCCAAAAGCCATACCTACACTTGAAGAACGTCTCCGCTCTCGTTTTGAGGGCGGTATGATCGCAGATATCAGCCGGCCGAGCCTTGAAACTCGAGCCGCTATCCTCGAGACAAAGGCTCAGGAGAAGGGGGTGCCTATTGATCCCGCTTCTGTCCATTTCATTGCCGAACATGTGAAGGACAATATCCGGGAATTGGAAGGGGCTCTCGCGAGAGTTTTCGCCTACAGCGAATTCCAAAAAGTGCCTATTACTCTTTCGCTTGTGCAAAAAGCACTGTCCGATATGCTTGTTCAGACAAAAAAATCTGTAAAGCTCGACGATATCGTCCAAGTAGTGAGTGATTTTTATGGTGTACCCATCGAGGAAATGGTTAAAAAGGGACGAAAAAAGGAAATCGCTCATCCGCGCCAAGTGGCTATGTACTTACTCCGCACGGAGCTCGACACTCCTTTTTCCACTATCGGAGATTTTTTTGGTGGAAGGGACCATACGACTGTTCTCCATGCTGTGGATAAAATATCAAAGAACCGAGAAAGCCTCCTCAGAATCCGAGAAGAGATTGCCTCGCTTAAAGAAAAACTCCAAGTTACCACTGTATAAGATTTGGATAACTGTGTATTTTACTGTACAAAAGACCCAATAATACATTTTCCCTAATCCAAAAAGCCTTAACAAGAAAACTATGTACAATTTCTTCCCCACATTACTTACAATAAATTCCCTCTCTATAGCCTCAAAAGGTACTTTCCCACATATACAGAGCAGTAATAACAATAATATTTAATATAATTCCTTTTTAAAGGTTACCGAGTAACATATGAAACTAACCTGTACCCAAGAAAATTTTCGAGTAGCACTCTCATCACTTGAACGAGTAGTAGGAAAACAAAGTTCCCTACCCATTTTGAGTAATGTTCTCCTAGAGACCGATAAAGGGCAGCTCCGCCTCTCTGCAACAAATCTTGAAATTGGAGTGATTACTTCTATAGGTGCCAAGATTGAAACAGAGGGTCGAATCACAGTACCGGCGAAACTGCTTATAAATTTCATCCAAAATCTTGCCCTGGATCAAATTGTGAGTATTGAACAGATTAGTACTCAAGTAGTTCTCCAGAGTGGAAATTATACCGTTAAAATTAATGGGCTGGATGGAAAGGATTTTCCAATTATTCCCGAACACTCAGATGGGAAAATGTTTTCTCTTGAGTCGGATGCGCTCCGTCAAGGTCTTCAAAAAACACTCTTTTGTGTTTCATTAAACGAAAGCCGTGCTGAACTTACAGGGGTACTCCTTGGGTTTAAAGATGGAGGTATTTTTTTGACCGCTACGGATAGTTTCCGGTTGGCTGAATGGCAGATGAAAGAAAAAATAGAGGGAGATGTTAGTCGTCTCGAAAATAATCAAACATCAGTCATTATTCCAGCGTATACGCTTCAGGAAGTGCTCCGTGTTATTTCGCAAGGGAATGATCGGGTAAGAGTTGTACTCGAAGAAAATCAAATCTTCTTCGAAATTGGCAATACGCGAATTGTTTCACGGTTGATTAATGGAAAATTTCCTGAATATCAAGCAATTATACCGAAACAATATACTACGAATGTCATTCTTGATCAGGATGAATTTCAGCGAGCATTGAAAATCGCAACCTCTTTCTCGATGTATAGCTCGGGAGAAGTAATATTTCGGTTAAATACTGACGATGGACGAATTGAAATCCAATCACAATCACAGGGGATCGGAGAACAGGTGGCAAAAATCCCATTTGAGGGAGTGTTAACAGAGACGCTTCAGGTTGTTTTTAATCCCCGCTATATCCTTGAAGGAGTAGCAGTACTTTCTGGTGGGCAGATTATGCTTTCGTTAAATTCCCCTTCAACACCCGTGCGTATATCGACAGACGTTAATCGTGATGGATACACGTATATTGTGATGCCTATCAAAAAATAGCTCAAAAAATGTACGGTTTTTAATTGAGATAGGTTATTATGCGTTCCCTTAAGGAATTTATCGGGGAAAGGGGTGGTGAGCCAAAAGAAACGCTGCTTGATGATAAAACGGTTTTTTTTATCTTTCGGAAGATTATTCGAGAAGAGTACGGCTTGCGGGGCTCTTTGGAGTTGGAGCCGACAGCGTTCGGGGATGGTGTCCTTTCAGTGAAGGCGAATAATCCACTCTACTCAAATGAACTCTGGATTCATAGAGTATCGATTCTAGAAAGGGTAAATACAGCACTAGAAAAAGAAGCAGTAACGGAACTACGCCTCGTTCGTTACACGCCTTAGTAGGCGACGGAAACACTCCCGCTCGCGGTAGTCGTGTTACCGTTTCTATCCTCAAGGGTTACCTCGACGTCGATGGTAGAATTGTTTTGACTCGCAGGGATAGTATAGGAGACGGAATACGGTTTTTCACCCCGTTCACCTACAGTATCGCCTTCAACGGTGAAAATAACTTTTGAGACGCCATAAGGTGCGTTTACTCCCGCGCTGAGTGTTATTGAACTAGAGTTTGTTGAACTAGGAATGCTGAGGCTAACTGCCGGGCGATATTTTTTGAAATCATCTTCGCTACAGTCCTTTTCGGGAGGCTCCTCAGCAATTACGCCCTTCTGTTTTTTATACCACTCCTTTACCGCCTTTTCCCAGTTTTTATACTGGTTATCATTCTCAGGCTTACTAGGTTTATCTCCCCGTGGATCATTTCGCTGTATGTAGTGAAGGATATCGTGTGGTTCGATAAAATCCTTCTTTTTTGATTCCCCATCCGGACAATATTTATTTGCAAGGCAGTACTTGTCATCCTCATCTGGGATCTTACATACCTTTAAGTCTTTTTTATCCTCCAGTTCGCCGCCGAGCATCGGTTTGTCGATAGACTCTTTTTCATATTTTTGGAATGACTCAGTGGCATAGTTTGTGAGTGTTTTATCGAGGAAGGCACGCCAGATTGGGGCAGCGACAACCACGCCATCAGCGCCAGTAATCATAGGGCTGTTGTCATTGTTCCCAGCCCAGACACCAACAGCGAGAGAAGGAGTGAAACCGATGGTCCATCCATCACGGAATTCATTCGTCGTTCCGGTTTTAGCAGCCACGTCGCGGGCATCAAAACGGAGTGGGCTATTTTCTCCAAAAGCCGGGGTACGAAAGCTGTTTGTAGACATGATATGTTCGAGCATTGTTACATATTTTTCCTCCACAACCCGTTCACCAGTACTTCCTAGGAATTCTTCCATAGCAACCCCTTTCGCATCCTCAATCCTTAGGATTGCCGCCAATGGATGCTTCACTCCACCGGTAGCCAGTGTCGCATAGGCATGAACATGATCGAGCAGCTTTACTTCGCCCCCGCCCAAGACGAGGGATAGTCCCAGTCGATCAGGATCATTCAGGCCCTGGATGCCGAGTCGCTTAGCAGTGTCTATCGCTTCCCGGACCCCAACGAGGTAGAGTGTTTTTACTGCTGGGATATTGAGAGATTGAGCCAGGGACTCGGCCATGGAAAGCGGACCGCGAAATTTTCCATTATAGTTTTGTGGCTTATAGCTTTTCTCTTCAGCTGTCTCAAACTCGGTCTCAACATCATACATGAGTGTCTCGGGAATATACCCCTGCATGAAAGCCGTCAGATAGACATAGGGCTTGAAAGAGGACCCTGGCTGACGCTCTCGAATAGTGACGTTAACCTGTCCATCCACAGAAGTATCAAAGTAGTCTTTAGAACCCACCATGGAGAGAATCTGGCCAGTTTTTGGGTCAATAGCGATGAGGGCGGCATTTTTTGCCTTATAACGAGCGTTTTTTTCGGCGCCAGCGCGCACAGCTTCCTCGGCAATCATTTGTTTATCCCAATCAAGGGTGGTGGTCACGCGGTAGCCGCCTTCCTCCACAGCCCGATCCCCATACTTCTCTTGAAGGTAGTCCTTGATATACATGACGAAGTGCGGAGCAGCGATAATATCTTTTTGGGCGACGATCTTGCCAAGCGTGTCGGCGTTGATGGCCTCCTCCGCTTGTTCGTCGGTGATATAGCCAAGCCGAGCCATTTGCTGTAGGGCGTAAGTCTGGCGGCCAGAGAGAGCCTCGGTATGCGACCCGTACGGAGAATAGTAGGTGGTTGCTTGGGGAAGGGCCGAGAGGAGTGCTGCTTCATCCAGCCTGAGATCGCGTGCTGGTTTGCCGAAAAATGTCTGTGCTGCCGCCTCAATACCGTAGGCATTTGATCCGTACGGGATTTCATTGAGATACATCTCGAGAATCTCGTCTTTTGAGTATTTCGTTTCGAGCTCGAGAGCAAGGATTACCTCTTTGATTTTTCGGGATAGAGCCTTTTCATTTGAGAGTAGCGTGTTTTTCACAAGCTGCTGTGTGATAGTCGACCCTCCCTGTGCTTTGTCGAGGGTGATGATGTCTTTCAGGATGGCCCGAGCAATAGAGGAGAGTTTGATGCCGAAATGATTGTAAAAGTCCTGATCCTCGAGTGAAATAGTCGCGAATTTTACCACGTCAGGCATATCGGAGAAGGGGATGACGGTCCGCTTTTCTTCCCCATGGACCTCATAGAGGAGGTGGGTACCAGACCGGTCATAGATCTTGGTTGACTCGGCGACGAAACGATCTCGCACATTGCCGGGGCTGGGGAGATCCTTCGCGATGTAGAGGAAAAGGCCGGCGATAGCCACAAAGCCAACGCCGCCGGCGATAGCGAGGGCGCGGAAGATATTTTTCCAAGGCCAAGGCTTTTTGGGACTCGGATTCATGCCCACCATTTCAATTGTTGGTCGTCGGCGAAAGCTTGGCCGTGAAAATGATGATTTTGGGCTGAAATAAAGCATAAAAGACGTTGAGTGTGCCTCATTTATACCATGAATCGCAGACCTTTCCAAGGCTAGACAGCCAGCGCCTTCGGCAGGTTGAAGTAGAGCCGGAGAATCTCTTCGGCAGCATCAAAGCCAGCCCGGTGGAGTGCTCCTTGGTGCAAAGAGAGGTCCGGGCCACCGTTGATCTCAATAATCACGCCGCCAGTCTCTACTAAGGGACGAGAGATGTCTTCTGTGATGACATCAATACCGGCAATGTTTAAATGGATTGCCTTAGTCGCCGCGAGAAACAACTTTTTATTGAGCGGATGGATACGATTAGTAGCATCGATAGCGACTCCTCCATGAGAGATCGGTGCCGCTCGATAAAGTATGATAGAAACCCCAGCTTCAGGGACGATGGAAAGCGCCAAGCCCTGTTCGGCGAGGATATGGACGAGCTCAGGTTTGATAGGAATAGGAGCTGTTCCGCTACTCGATACGAGAGCAGTATTATGTTTCTCGATGAGGCTGAGGATAGAGTCAACACCGTTTCCAGTGATGGTTGGTGGGACAAATTCGGCTGCTGCGATGACCTGATTTTCAAAAATGAGGATGCGATACTCTTTGCCGCGGATTCTTTTTTCAGCCAGAACATGTTGAAATTCGCCCTGGATAGTATGGAAGGCCTCGATAGCCTCTTCGATTGACTGGAGTGAGCCATAGACGCCCTTGCCAAGGGTGGAGGCGAGCGGTTTCATGAGGATATCTCCGTGATGCTTGGCGTAGAATGCTTCGAGCTCAGCTGGGCCTTTCACGAGCATCTGTTCCGTGGTGGGCAAACCTCGGTTTCGTAGGATTTCATTGGTAGTAGCCTTGTCTGCAGCAATTTTCATCCCGATGAAAGACGTTGAGAGGAGGGTTGCTCCAAGGGTGAAGAGTTCCTTGGTGCCATCGGTAATGCGGTACACTGACCGTCGATCAGGTTCTGACCCTTTGATCGAGGCGTAGGGAGTGATAGTCAAACCAAGCCGCTTGGCAGCCTGGGCAAAACCGAACTTTTTCGTGGTTGGCATAAGTAGTTTCGAGAGGATGAAAAAAGCGCCATGGGGGCGCAAGAGAGTAAAAAATCTTTATCGCAGGGCCAAGAAAGGAAAGGACCTGATATTTATACCACAGAAACAAAAAAGAGTAAAGACTTGGCTATCCCTTTTGGAGCGTGGACAGATCGGCGTCAGTAATGCCAAGCTCATCTAGTACCCAGAGGTGTCGCGGATTACTCGGGTCGTACTTGCCGATATTCCAGCGCTGCATCTCCGGCTCTTTCCGGTGGAGCGTTTCCCAGACAGCGATATTTCCTTCGCGATAGATGATGTCCTTAGTAAAGCAGGCGCCGGGAGTCTTGCTATCGGTTCCTCGAAAGGTGCGGACCGCACGACCCCAAGCAGTATTCGCTGCTTTCTTTTGAGCTTCGGGTGCATCCGTACCGCGGGCAAGGTTTTTGATGAGGTAATAACGGAAGAGGATGTCGTATGTCTCCCGGAAGTCTCGGGGATGCCCATCGAGTCCTGACGCGAGGCTGATCGCGAAGTGGCCATCGAAGCCGGAGTAATCGTCGACTTCGCCTGAGAGAGCCTGCTCTCGGAGGGTAGCGATGCCTTCTTCGCCACCCTCGTGACGATCAAGACCGAGACCGAGTAGACGAAGCCTGGTCCGTTCACCATTGAGCCGCCTCGCAGTATGTGTGCCGATCTCGTGAGCGATCAAACCCTTGAGTTCGGCTGTCGGCATCTTTCGGTCCGGGGGTACCTGAACCGCTCTCCTCTCCTGGTTTACGCTGATCCCGGTCCGTTTCGGATCGATGACTGCGATCCAGCCGTCCGCGGATAAAGATTGGAGTGCGGACTCAAAGGATGCCCGGATTTCCTCGCCAGTCAGTTTTTCAGGAGAGTCAGGGATATCCAAGATGCTCCCAAGATCACGCTCAGTCTGGTTCTTTACGGCGGAGAGCTTGGATTCATCCGGGCCACTCATCACTGACCCGTGACTGATGTCCGGCAGGTCGTTAAGGAGGCGAGCTGTTTCTTCTTGGATGAAAGGGTTGCCATTTTGGGCGGCGATACCCCCAAGTTCTTCACGGACTTGTCGGAGGGTGTATTCAAAAATCTCTCTCGAAGGCTTGCCGTAGATGAATTCTGAGTAGCGTCTGAATCGGCGCATATCGCCCGTCGCTGCCGCAAGAAGCAGACGGTTCTCGGCGATCTTCTCATTGAGTCGCCAGCGATAGACATTTTTCACGACCTCGTTTTTCTCATTTGAAAGCACCTTCTTCTTGAGATCGAGGAGCTCGCCGTCTTTGGCGAGGAGCGTACCCTCTTCAAGTCGCGGATAGTCGAGATCGGGATTTTCTTTTTCGCCGGAGAGAAAAGCCTCTTTTTCTTTGGACCGAGTGGCGCTATCACCATCGAGGTATTTGTAGGCTTGAAATGCCCCGATTTCTTCGAAACGGGAATACCATTTCTTATCAAGAGCCGACGATTTGGTGGCGGACTCTCTTCTTGCTTTTTTCTGGAGCGGTTGTTCGAACATCGCGGGCTGAATCAGTGATATCAGTATAACGTATCAGCTGGAAGGGGCGGATGAGTTTCCGAAAATCTTCGCTTTTAAGAAATGCGAGTTCGGCCTCGCGTTCTTGGTTGTAGGTATACCGACAGCGCTTATCAAAATATCCTGGGTGGACGACCAGTTCGGAGACGGGTAATGAACGTGGAGCAAGGAGTCGTTCTTCGAGCACGGAGAGCCGTTCCGGATGCCAGGAGACAAAGCGGCTCGGAGTGGCTATGCCATTCTGCAGTAAATGGGCACGGTCAGTCGGGAGCCGCGACCGGATGGGGAGACCATAGCGCTGCGCCGCTCGGATGACCCGGTCGATATTGCCTAGCGTGACATGCTTATGCTGGTGTCCATCGAGGTAGACAGGGAGTCTCCCGAAGCATTTTTTGAACCGCTCGATTTGGGAAATGATCTCCCGGTAGGATGACGAGTTTTCAAGTTCAAGGTGGAGACCGAGTGAAATACCGAGTGTGAGGAGCTCCGCCTTTCGGATGTACTTTCGCTTTATCATGACCGAAATCCCGGTGACGAGCCCCGATCGAGCGGCCTCGAGCATGCCTTGGTTGAATCGAGGAGACATCCCGTAGTCATCAGCAGTAATGATGAGTTTCGGACGAGGCATTTCATTTTTTCTTCGCGCTTGTCTTCAGCGCGCTGATGATTGCTTGGTAGAGCTTTCCGATATGGGGTCGTTCCGATTCATCCGGGTACAATCCGGGCATGGTATTGAGCTCAATGATCCAGGGTGTACCAGTCTGGTCGAACATAAAGTCGACCGTATAAATTTTTGCCGCGAATTTTGCATAATAGGACTGTACCGCCTGGATGATTGGCCAGATGGTCTCGGGAATTTCTTCCCTCGTGATCATGGTTTGAATCCCTCCCTGCGCGACATTGGCCAGATAGCTTCCGATTTTTGGGGTGCGATAGTAAGCGTATACGAATTCTTCATTTGAGAAGATAAGGCGGAGGTCGTGAAG
>JBATNS010000046.1:0-6823 GCA_049290475.1 Candidatus Moraniibacteriota bacterium
ATCCAGCACAGAGCGATGGGAGTTTTTTGGCTTGTTCTGGGCTTATTTCGAAAAGAAAACTGACCTGTACGCGCGCCGTGTCGAGGGTCTGGAGCTGTTTGAGGAGATGTCGATAATGAGCGAGGCCATCCGTTCCGGAGACGAGAGCACTTTTAGGTTCATGCCGTCGCACAGTGGGGGCAGTTAATTGGTACAGGGACGATGAGAGATAGGGGAGATTGGCGATAACAAAGACCTGGGTATACGTGGAAAGTTTTTTTTCAAGCGCCGAAAGTAGATCGCTTTGTATAAATCGAATGGGTGGATTGACGGCATACTGCTTTGCATTCTTTCGTGCATAGCTGAGCGCTACTCTTTTGTTATCGACGGCGAACCAGGAAATATTTTTTTGTTGATGTGATTTCAGTGAAAGAAAAATACTGGTGATGATCGCACCGCTACCAGTACCGACATCGATAACGGCAATATTTTTTTTCGTCTGCGTGATTAATAAAATATTTTTCAACGCGTGTTCAACAAGGATCTCGGTCTCAGGTCGCGGGATCAGCACACCGGGCCCGACAAAAAAATCACGACCGTAGAATTCTTTTTTTCCAATGATGTAGGCAATCGGTTCATGACGGAGAGCACGAGCGAGGGAGGATTGGTAGCGCTTTGTCTGAATCGGAGTCAATTCCGTTTCGCCATGAGCCATGAGGAATACTCGGTCTTTCCCGAGCGCATAGGAAAGTAGTACCTCTCGGTCGAGACGCGGGAGGTGAGGAACGAGACTGAGCGCCTTTTTTATGGTTAAATCGCGCATATTTGTGGCTTATTGAAGCCCATGTTTGCTATTGACTCAGACGTAATTCTATGCTATTATATACTACTTCGTACGTTCCCAATTCAATCCCGCCAGTTAGCTGGCATTTATCAGGAGTTTGTTCATGAAAGCAAGTGACAAGTTCGCTTCTTGTGCAATGGCTACGGCCGGAGGATGTATCTTCCTTCTCGGCGCCTGTCAGTCCAAATTCGGTTCGGAGTAGTGGGGAGCCGTTAGCAGGGTCTTTACTCGCGTTTGGCGCGCTCCTTGCGTTGGTGGCCTCCGCTCTTTTTGCTGCTACAACCGTTGGTTGGACCATCAGATTCATCCAGGACTGTTCCGGGCCGGAAAAACAAGCGCGGCGGCGATTTCCCAGGGAAGGCAACGAGGAGGAGCAACCTCCAGGATCGTCTGCGGCTACCGACTGCAGCTGAGTTAGCCCGACTCTCTCAAGGTAGTTTGCGTAATACGCGAGCTGCCTTGAATTATTTTTATACGAACCGCTGACTTTTATTACGCCTTTTTCCCCTCCGCTTCGAGTTTCAGTCGCATATCCTCGGTCTCGAGGAGATCGAGGATAGGGCCGAGGCCGCCAGCGAGAATACCGGGGATATTGCTCCAGTTCTCTTTGATTCGATGATCGGTGATGCGGTCCTGGGGGAAATTGTAGGTACGGATTTTTTCGCTCCGGTCACCGTTGCCAATCTGGTTGTTCCTGGCGTCGCCTTGTTCATTCCGCTGCCGCTCTTCTTCTTGTTCCCAGAGCCGGGCGCGCAGCACCTTCATCGCCTTTTCACGGTTTTTGATCTGTGACTTCTCATCTTGGCACGAGACAACAAGATTGGTGGGAAGGTGCGTGATTCGGACCGCTGAGTAGGTTGTGTTCACGGATTGGCCGCCAGGGCCGGAGGAACAGAAGGTATCGATGCGCAGGTCTTCGGGTCGGACGACAATCTCGATGTCATCGACCTGGGGGAGGACAGCGACAGTTACGGTCGAGGTGTGGACCCGGCCCATTTTTTCAGTTTCTGGGATACGTTGGACCCGGTGAACACCGGATTCGTACTTGAATTTCTGATAGACCGAAGTCGCGCTCCGGCCCCGGTTCGCTTCGAAGGTGATTTCCTTGTACCCGCCGACTTCGCTCGCGTGTGAATCGAGGAGTGTCGTAGACCACCCCATGAGTTCGGCATAGCGGGCATACATCCGGAAGAGCTCGGCCGCAAAGAGGCTCGCCTCATCGCCACCGGCGCCCGCCCGGATTTCAACGATGATATCCTTGGTATCGTTTTTATCTTTGGGGAGGAGGAGCCGCTTCAGCTCGGTCTCGAGGGCGGATTTTTCTGCGGCCAAGACAATATTTTCTTCGAGGGCCAGAGTCTTGAGTTCATCGTCGGATTCGGTCTGAGTGATTTCAGCGTTTTCACGCAGGTGCTTCTCAATGGTCCGGAGCCGGCTGATACGCTCCATGACGATATCGAGCTCAGCCTTGCGCCGACCGAGTACCATGAGCTTTTCAGGCGCGTTCAAAGTAGCTGGAGAAGACAGTTCCGCTTCGATTTCTGTGACTTCCGATTCAATTTTTGCGATGAGATCCTGCATGATTGTATTGTCAGACTATCCCCTCTATGAACAAAAAACAATCCCAAAACAGGATTGTTTTCATTTCAAATCAATGGAGCTAAGCGGACTTTTTGACCTTCGCCTCCTTTTTGGTAGCTTCTTTCTTTTTAGTCTCGGCTTTTACGGCTTTCTTTTCGGTCAGAGCAGTATGAGCAGCTTTGGTTTTCTCAGCACGCTCGGAGAGTTTCTTGAAGCGGTCTACACGGCCTCCGGCATCGACGAACTTCTTCTTGCCGGTGTAGAACGGATGACATTGGGAGCAGATTTCCGTATTGATGACGGAATTAGTTGATCCCGTCTCGAACTTGGCACCGCAGACGCAGGTGACTTGGACTTTTTCGTGATAGGTTGGGTGGATGCCGGTTTTCATAGCGGTCGTAAAGTGAAATATGTATAGGCGAGTCTATCATGCGATACATAAATTGACAAGTCTCGCTCCCTGACGTATCCTGGGAGCGCTTTGCTATGGCCCTTTATGGGGTCAGTATGCGAATCACACATATCTGTCGGGGCGCCCTTTCCTGCTCTCCGCCTACTTTTTTGGTAGGAAAGAGTCGGGGCGAATCAATCCTGAAGATAGAGGTAAATAATCTAAGGATAAAGCACTATGTCGGAAATAACAGCGGCCCCCAAGGCTGAGGGGTCTCTCTTGGCTGATCAGACGGCGGAGTATTTTGCCGATTTTGATTTTAGCCGAGTGGATGACTCACTTGAGAGTCTTTTGAAGGCAGGTGTTCACTTCGGACATCTGAAGTCGCGTCGTCATCCGCGGATGGAGGAGTATATCTTCACCACCCGGAAGAATATCAATATCCTGAATCTGGAAAAGACGAAGGAATGTCTTGACCGGGCATCGGAGTTTCTCGCGAGTGTCGCAAAGAGCGGTAAGCCGGTGCTCTTTGTCGGCGTGAAGAAGCAGACGCATGATGCGGTGAAGTCGCTCGCGAAGCGCATTGGCATGCCGTACGTCATCGATCGCTGGCTCGGCGGAACGTTGACCAATTATGCTCAGATTCGTGGTCGCACCGAGTATCTGGTTGAAGGCGAGGCAAGTTTTGCGGCTGGGGATTTTAAGAAATATACCAAGCTGGAGCAGCAGAAGAAGCAGGAAGAGCTCGAAAAGCTCGAGCATAAAGTAGGCGGTTTGCGTAATATGCAGGAGTTGCCGGGAGCGATTGTCATCGCTGATGCCAAGGAAGCTGGTCTCGTCATCAAGGAAGCTCAACGTTTGGGCGTCCCACTCGTGGGAATCCTTGATACCAATGCTAACCCGAGCGCCATTGACTACCCAGTTCCAGGAAATGACGATGCACTGTCGTCGCTGCGCCTTTTGCTTGGCCTTCTCGGTCGAGCAGTCGAGCAGGGTGTCGGTCAGAAGAAGGCAGCTGCTGAAAAGCTGGCAGCTGAAAAAGCGGCCGCTCCGGCTGAGAAAAAGGCTTAGATTTCCGGTTTTTTCGGTTTTCTTCTAGAATAAAAATAGACCAATACGTATGAGTACCATGGAACAAGTCAAAGCCCTGCGCGAAAAGACTGGCGGAGGCATCGTTGAGGTGAAAAAGGCCCTGGATGAAGCCAATGGCGATGAGGCCAAGGCGATTGAAATTCTCAAGAAGCGTGGCGAGGCCAAGGCAATGAAGAAGACTGATCGCACCGCCGGTGAGGGAATCGTCGTTTCGTATATCCACTCAAACAACCGTGTCGGGACGCTTCTCACCCTGCTCTGCGAGACGGATTTCGTGGGGCGGAACGAAGAATTCCGGGAGCTCGCCAGAGACCTCGCCATGCATGTGGCCGCAATGGCACCACAGTATATCCATCCCGAGGATGTTCCTGTGGAGATGGTTGCGAGTGAGCGTTCGATTTGGGATGAACAGGTTGCTGCCGAGGGAAAATCAGCCGAAATCGTTGAGAAAATCCTCGCTGGCAAGGAGAAGAAGTTTCGCGAAGAACTCGCGCTCTTGACTCAGTCGTTCGTGAAAGATCCGACAAAGACGGTGCAGTCCCTCATCACGGAGAAGATCCATCGTATCGGAGAGAATATTCAGGTTGGTAGTTTCACTCGGTTCGAAATCTAACTTCCCGCTCGGCAGCGGGCCAAGCAATTGCCATGTGGTATCTCGTCTTCCCGCCTATCATCTTTGTCCTGAGCCTCGCGCTCCTCTTCTGGTTTCTTTCCAAGAAATCGAGTGATCCGGCAGTGCTTGGTCGGATGGCTGACGGTGAGTTGATTCCGTTGCCGCGCCGCATTCTTTTTATCAAGGAGGAGACCTACATCCGTATTCTGGAGAAACTGGCCAAGCGTCTCAACTTGCTCTCGCTCAAATTTCATAACCGATTCAGTCAGTTCTCCGGAGCCCTACGGCTGCGTCGTGAGAAAATGCGCGAGGCACACGAGGCCGCATCCATCGCTGCTGAAAAGAGTCGCTTCTGGGACCGTTGGCAGCGTCGTCATGGAAAGGATCAGGAGGGTATATTGCCTGCTGCGGAGGCGACTCTGCCTATCCCGACGGTATCTGATCCTGAACGCATCATCGTGAAGCAGGTGTCGAAGGAAGAATCGTTGACGGATGTTGCACGCGAGAAAGCGGGGCAGATTCGTGAGGTCGGCAAGAGCTTCGGTGATTCGATTCTGTCAAAGAGCGAAGATACGGTTAGGGTCTTCCGCCGGCGCCGCGCGACTGCGACGGGTGAGAAGCGCCTTTCTGAAGAGGACTTGATCGATCGAATCGCGCGCAATCCTAAGGATGCTCCAGCCTATGAGGAGCTTGGTGACTTCTATATGGAGGGTGATAACCTGTCAGACGCGAAGGCGTGCTATCGTCAGGTCATTAAACTCTCACCCCTCAATCGGGAAGTGAAAGAGAAGATTCGTCGCTTGGAGCGACTCCTCGTCCATAAGGAAAAGACCCGCAGTTGATAGCCCGAGCATTCTTGGCTAAGATACAAAAGCTGTCTTATTGATGGTGTGAGCTGTACGCCGAAGTAGCTCAGTTGGTAGAGCAACGGTTTTGTAAACCGTGGGTCGCCGGTTCGAGCCCGGCCTTCGGCTCAGAGGATTGAAAATGGGTAGGTGGTGGAGTGGTCTATCACAACAGACTGTAAATCTGTCGCCTTCGGGCTTCGGGGGTTCGAATCCCTCCCTACCCACAACGAGTTTTTGTTCCCATGCTTCATGGGGACAAAAGATCGTTTTAGAGTTGGAGGGATGAAAAGGGCGCGAGTAGAAAGCGAGCAAATCGAGCTTTCTGTGTGTAGTACCCCGGCTCCCGAGTCGGAGCAAAGAGGAATCTCTCTCTACTCACATTGTTTTAGGCCGTTGTAGCTCAGTTGGTAGAGCAACGCCATGGTAAGGCGTAGGTCACCGGTTCAAATCCGGTCAACGGCTCAGAAAGAGTTAAAAAAGAAGAAAGACTCGGTACGATTACCGAGTCTTTACTTATTTCTCAGGCAATGATAGTTTCCGTCCATCCGCAAACCACTCCACAGGAGACAAATCATGTCGCGGTTCGTTCTTTCTCTCGTTCTCATGCTGTGTGCTCCGCTCACGGCCAAGGCAAGTGACTGCTATTTTCTCGTCGGCTATGGTACCGGTGACTACCGTCGGAATTATACCGAAAAGCTGGAGGAACGTATCCTCAACAGTGATTACGTCGACGGCGATTACACCGTCAATCGGCACAGTCATCCGTATCAGATTGGTGGGGGCTGTAGCCTCGGGCGCTATATAGGAATCGAAGTTGACTACTTCCAGGGCCTCCGGACTGAAGTGATGACGAATGCGTCACTTTGTGTGAATAATTCTGTCGAACGCGTCTGTACGCGGACGGTTTCGATCCGTCGTTTGGCGACGCTCGAGGGGTGGGAACTGTCTTTCCTTGGGCGGCTTCCAATCAGTAAACACTGGTCAATCACTGGCCGCTTTGGGGCACTCTCTGGCGCTGCACGCGTCATGGTGACTATTCCGAGTGAATCCATGACCATTGGCCTCGTCGCAGAAAAGCGTGGAACTATTCCCATCGTTGGGCTAGGGATCATGTATCGGCCGCTGCCGAGCTTCTCATTCTCTCTTGAACACAAGCGCTTTGACGGCAAGAGTTCCATCAATCAGTTCGTTGGGCGTTGGTACCTTTGAATCTAGCCGCCCTTGTGGGTGCTACGGAATCCCGTGGCACCCTTTTTTTACAGCAGACCCTGTTAGAAGTCTTAGTCGCACATCGGATCTTTGTTCCGTTTCTCCAATTCTCAGCAGAAAAGACTGGGGAGTTCAATTGAATCAAACTCAATCGCGTCCTACTTCTAACAGTACGTCTTCTAATCAATAGCTTGGAAACGTTTTAGCTTAAAAGAGCCATCGGAACTTGAAATCCAATACCCATATGGAGTCTCTCGGTATTGTAG
>JBATNS010000047.1:0-5230 GCA_049290475.1 Candidatus Moraniibacteriota bacterium
CTACAATACATGTCGTATAATATATAGCGATGCCAAAACAAACACCCAAATCAGTGATCGAGGGACTAGCACAGGATTTCGTCGATCATCTCGAAATCGAGATGAATCGCTCGCACCGGACCATCGATAGCTACACACGGACACTCCAGACTTTCTTCCGTTGGGGACCAATTCATGTTCCTGAAGACATCACCCTCGAGAAAATCCGCAACTATCGTCTCCACCTGAATCGGAAGGAGTCTCGGCCTGGTCAGCTTTTGAAGAAAAGTACTCAGGCGTACCACGTCATTGTCATCCGGACTTTTTTAAAGTATCTGGCCAAACACGATATCAAAACCCTCGCCGCCGAAAAAATCGAGGTCGGTCGCGTCCCCGAACGCCAAGTCGATTTCCTCGAATACGACGAGGTTGAGCGGCTCCTGGCGGCACCCACAGGAAATGATATCCGGACGAGCCGGGATCGGGCTCTCCTCGAACTACTCTTTTCCGCTGGCCTGCGTGTCTCTGAATTGACCGGTCTGGACCGTGATCAGGTCAATCTCGACAAGGAAGAGTTCAGTGTCCGCGGCAAAGGCTCGAAACTCCGAATCGTCTTTCTCTCTCCTCGCGCCAAGAGTGCTATCGCCGAGTATCTCGAACACCGCTCCGATATCGACCCAGCACTTTTTGTCTCACACCCGAAGAAAGTGCTCGTGAACAGAAAGAATGCCGCGCGGGAAACCCTCCGACTGACGCCACGCACGGTCGAACGACTCGTAAAACACTATGCGAAAAAAGCCGGCATCATAAAAGATGTCCATCCGCACACGCTCCGACACAGTTTTGCCACTGACC
The DNA here is from genome assembly GCA_049290475.1 of Candidatus Moraniibacteriota bacterium. GTDB lineage: Bacteria > Patescibacteriota > Minisyncoccia > Moranbacterales > UBA1568 > SSEF01. Next base: position 835 of record JBATNS010000047.1, read on the forward strand.
TCCTCGCAAACGGTGCTGATATCCGCTCGGTCCAAGCGATGCTCGGCCACGCTTCCATCACCACGACACAGATTTATACCCATGTCACCAATGAACGATTGAAGGAGGTACATCGGTCCTTCCACGGGAGAAGAAAAAAGGAATCAGGCTAGAATTTTTTGAAACAATGTTTTCACTCTTCTGCTGACCCTCTCTGGATAGGCCCATTGAAAGAGTAGCGCACACAAGCATCCAATACATACATCACTATCGGTAGAGATACAGGACTTCGGACTGAATCTTCAAACTTTCTTCAGTGGAGCGACACCGAGCATCATTTTCTTCACGCCCGCGCGCTTGAAGGCGACCGAGACGAGCGTGCCATCGAGGGCGATAACGAGGCCATTCCCGAACTGTTGATGCTCCACCATGTCTCCCGGCCTGAGGCTCGTCGCTGGTTTGATGGGCTCGCCTTCTGGTTCAGCGCTTTTTGTCGGCGCGGTGAAACGCCGGATCGGTGCCGCATAGCTTTTCCGCTTCGGCCTGGCAAAGGAAAGATGCGTACCATTCGATTCCCGTTTGGTGATGAGCGCCTCGGGTATCTCATCGAGAAAACGTGATGGTGGATTCATCTGCGTCGAACCGAAAATCGTCCGCATATCAGCGTGAATCAGATAGGCTTTTTCTTTTGCCCGAGTGAGCGCGACATACATCAGCCGGCGCTCTTCTTCGAGCTCCGCGCCCGAAAGCGCGCTGCGTGAATGCGGAAAGATTCCTTCTTCGAGACCGATGATGAAGACTACCGGAAATTCAAGACCTTTCGCGGAATGAACGGTCATGAGATGAACGGCATCAGAACGCTGATCAAGCGTGTCAGTATCTGAGGCAAGCGCGACCTCTTCGAGAAAACGCCCCATCGCTTCACGGATTGGAACACCGTCGAATTTCTGGGCCACTGAAAAAAGCTCCTGGACATTTTCCTCACGGGCCTCACCTTCCGGTGTCCCATCACGAAGACTTTCGAGATAGCCGCTCTCGCGCGTAATCATATCGAGGAGCGTACGCAAGGTCATCGCCTCATCGTGGAGGAGACTGTCTTGCCAGTGTGCAAAAAGCTCAACAAAGCTATCAATCGTTGCGATTTTTCGGTCGGGCAAAACGGCCCCCGACTTGAGCGCCGGGACAATCGCCAGGAAATCGATTCCCTGAGCACGGGCCGTATCAGTCCAGGCCTTCAGGGTTGTTGGGCCAATACCGCGCTTCGGCTCGTTGACGATACGCTCGAGTGCGATGAAATCGCGTGGATTGGAAAGGAAACGGACATAGGTGACGATATCCTTCACCTCTTTGCGCTGATAGAATTTCAGACCACCGACGATCCGGTACGGCAACGCTTCTCGAAGGAATGCTTCTTCGATACTCCGCGACTGTGCATTGGTCCGATAGAGTACCGCGAATGAATGATAAGCAAGCCGACGTTCCCGAACGAGCTCTTTGATTTCACGCGCGACGAATCCCGCCTCATCTTCTTCGCTCTCTGCCGGATAGAGGGCAATATTGTCGCCCGATGACTGTTCCGTCCAGAGTTTCTTGTGCCGCTGGTTCACGTTGTTTCCGATGACGGCCGTCGCTGCATCGAGGATGATCTGGGTCGAGCGGTAATTTTGATCAAGTGTAATGACCACCGCTTCCGGATAGTCCGTCTCAAACGAGAGGATATTGCGGATATCCGCCTGGCGCCATGAGTAGATTGACTGGTAGTCATCGCCGATGACGAAGAGATTACGATACTTCTCGGCAAGAAGCTTCACGAGCCGGTACTGGAGCGGGTTCGTATCCTGATATTCATCCACCATGATGTACCGGAAAATCTCTTGGTAACGCTCAAGGACATCTGGATACTCGACGAGGAGACGGACAGTGAGGAGAATGAGGTCATCAAAATCAAGGGCATTCGCCTCAATGAGCGCCGCCTGATAGCGTTGATAAACCTTGGCCACCAACTCCTCGAAATAGCCTTCCGTCAGGCTGAGGAAACGGTCAGCCGACAGTTCGCGATTCTTCGCTCCTGATATCGCTTCGAGAATCGAGCGTGGCTTCACTTGGTCGGGATTCATCTCGAGATCCTTCATCGATCGTTTCACGAGCGCGAGCTGTTCATCTGCATCGATGATATTGAAGTCTTTGCCATAGCCAAGCCGATCGATATCACGGCGCAGAATCCGCGCTGAGATATTATGGAACGTCCCGATGAACTGCGGAATACGATAGTGTTTCCCTTCCGTTTCACCTATCCGCTCGAGCATATGGCTGACCCGCTCGCGCATCTCCTGGGCTGCCTTGTTCGTAAAGGTCACCGCAAGAATGGCTTCTGGCGACACCTGTTTTCCCGCCAAGAGATAGGCGATGCGATGGGTCAGCGTTTTTGTCTTGCCGCTCCCCGCCCCGGCCAAAATCAAAACCGGTCCATCGACGGTTTCGACAGCGCGCTTCTGTTCAGGATTCAGGCCAGCTTCCCAAAATGACATAGGACTGTATTGTAGCATCTCTCAGCCAAAACTCACCCCTCAGAAAGAGGTGAGGAAATGCAAAACCTCACTCCCTGGAGCTCAGGATACCCATGTTATAATGGAGCACTATGCAAGAGCGACTCCGTTCAATTTTTGAGGATATCGAAAACCGGCCACTCACGCTCGGTGCCTGGGCTGTCGCGCTTTTTTCCATCATTATCATTCGTATCGGCATCGAAAACTACCTAGAATCCCTGCCGTTCCGCTTTGCTGATCAGTTTTTCTACCAATTTTCACATCACTTTCTCACCTTCACCACTATCTTCCTGGCAGCTCTCCCCATCATCGCCTGGGCGGGCCGGGTAGACATCCGAAAAGCAACAAATGTGCTTCTCACCGGCTTTCTTGTCATCTGGACCCCACCAATCGTTGATGAAATTATCTCGCGTGGCACTGGTCTCTGGAGCTTCTACAGCTTCGACAGTCTCATGGGACTCCTCGAACGCTATGTCACTTTTTTTGGCGATAAGCCAGATGTCGGTATCACCTATGGCGTCCGCTTTGAGGTCGGTATCGTTGTTCTTCTCATCTTCGTGTATACCTGGATCAAATCGCATTCCATCATCCGGACTATCGTCGCAAGTCTTGGTCTCTATACCGTACTCTTCATCATTGGCGTACTGCCATCCATCATCACCATCCTCCTCTACGGTCCAAGTGCCGGGTTTTTCGCTGTCACCGAGCATGACATCGCCCGACTGATGCTTTCACCGGCGCCGCTCTTCGTCCTCAATCCTCCCGATATCACGAGTGTCCTCGCTATCAAGATGAGTCTCATGTATGGCACCCTCATCGTCCCGCTCATTGCCGTACTGATTTTCTCCTTTTTCCGCCCTACCTTCTGGTCACTCTTCCGTAATGCCCGCTTTCCGCAACTCTTCTACCATGGTGGACTCTTCCTCGTTGGCGCTGCTCTCACCCTGCTCTACGGTGAAACTAGCGGACGGCTGGATATCTTCCATATTGCCGGCGCCTTCATCCTTCTGGCTGCCGTCGAATGTGCCTGGCTCGCGTCCATTGTCGTGAATGATCTCCGTGATGTTGCCATCGACCGGCTGACGAATACCCATCGGCCACTCGTGACGGGCACGATTGACGCCCCAACCTACAAAATCATCGGTCTTCTTTTCTTTGGAGCCTCTCTGTTTCTGTCCGCCATCATCTCGACCCAAGTCACGCTTTTGCTCGTAGTCTACCAAGCCCTGGCCTTCCTGTACTCAGCGGACCCGCTGCGACTGAAACGCTATCCGGTCATCGCCAGTGCACTAGCGGCGATGGCCAGCCTCCTCATCCTGTTCGCTGGTTTCATTGTTTTTTCGACCGAGAAAAATATCGCCGCATTACCAATCTCTATTTCTCTCCTCCTCTTCTTCGCCTACCTCGCTATTATTCCAATCAAGGATTTCAAAGACATCGTGAGCGATCAAGCCGACAGCGTCCTGACTCTCCCGGTCATCCTTGGCGAAGCCTGGGCGAAACGTAGTATCGGTGCCTTCGTCTTTATGACCTTTGTCGCAAGCCCATTTGTCCTGTCGGTCCGCTCGCTTTTCCCTCTCGGACTTTTTTTTGGAGCGCTGGCTTTTTGGATACTCCAGCTCTCTTTAGCCGAACACCGGTACCTCTCCTATCGAAAACTTCCAGCCTGGTTTGTTCTCCTCGCTATCGGTTACGGCAGTTTCCTTGCCCTTGCGCTCAGTAAATAATATTTATCGTTTCAGATACTTACCTCCTAGAATCTAACGCAACACATTGATTAAAAACTTCTTGGGGCGTGGCGAATTGTAACACTTTCCTGGGTCGGCCATTGAGCGACCGCTGCACTCGCTTCAGTTCCCTCGTGGTGATAT
>JBATNS010000048.1:0-15322 GCA_049290475.1 Candidatus Moraniibacteriota bacterium
GGTCAGGTGTGATGCCTATCTGGATAGCAAGCTGCGCCGCTTGTTCCGTCCCAGGAGCAATAGTGCCGACATTCCAGAATATCTCGCCGGTACGATCATTGTACGTTACCGACCCGCGATTTGCGACTTGAGTCTTGATATAGCGTACTTGCCCTGGGACTGTCATCTTTACTTGGGCATCCTCTAAGGCATTGATCGTACTCCCGACACGAACATTGATTGTAAACTGCGTTTCTTGACCAACGATTAACGGCGCCGGGCCGGTATTTCCGTAGCTATCAAAATGGTATCCCTTTACTTCAAATTCAGGCGTCGTTCTTACTTTAAACACGGCACGGTTACTCGCGATAATTTTATTTGCGCCGACTGGCGTCGGGACGTCAGGACTATCGATTCTTGCTATTGATTCAATCTCAATATTATTCTGTTTATACTGTGCCAGATCGCTGCGAATAGGTGCGGAAAATTCTATCTCACCCCTTTGGCCAGGCTCGATGAGCGAGAGTACCGGACGATCTCCAGCCCGAAACACAACCTGTTGCTTCTGGACATTGTATGTACCTCCGCGAAGATCAAGTCTTGTCACATCGAAGTACTTAGGATTGAGATCGATGGTCACAATCAGATCTCGAAGACCAACATCGCCGTCATTGCGAAAGAGAATGCGATGAAAAAGTGCTTCACCGGGTCCAACTGATTGTTGTTCATCGCTATCACCGAACTTCTGGAGTATCGCCAAAGGAGAAGCCGCCATACGTGTCTGACGTTCGATCACCGCGTACGCCAGCAATGATTCATCCCCCTGTCGGACTCCCACTTTAGCGAAAATCCGCTTTACATCTCCCTGCGCGCCGGCCAGTATCCCTCGTACCGACACCGTACCAGACTCTCCTGGAGCGAGCGAGGGGATGGCCCATTGATTTTTATTCTTTGAAGGCAAGGGTGTTGCTTCGCGATAAGCGAAACCCTCCGGATAATCGATGACCAAGACAAGATTTTCAACCGTTTCAGGACTTTCATTACGGTATGTCGCCACAAAGTCAGCAAATTGACCATCACCTGCTTGTGACGGAACCGAGAGTTCGACAATGATCACTGAACTTTCCACTGCGATACTGTACTGGTACTCGGTATCAACACGACTCGAAACGCCGCTCGGAGCCGCACGAAGTGTCGCCGTGAACAACGCTACTTGATCCTGAAGTGACCGGAATGATCCCTTGATAGTAACGCTGTTCAGACTTGATTTCTTTACCGTCCCGAGTGGTAAGACGGCTCGGGTCCCGCTTACCTCAAAACCATCACTCGTCTCCAATTGAAAGAATTCTGGGTAAGAAATGATTAGTTCTGCCTCATCCAAATCAACCCAATTGTTATTTTCATAACGAATCACATATTCAACAGATTCGTTGCTTTCCGCTCGTTTCGGCCCCGTAATGGTCACCTGGACATTCTCGGGCGTAAAAAGCCACCCGCCTGCCTTAAGAAATAAGCCTACAGCAAAGAGCGCGAGAGCGATAACGCCCGAAAGGACTACGACTTTTTTCGGGAGACGAGTGAGTGGATTCCGAGGCTGCATTCCTGGTGCAATCGGTTCATCGTGCTTTTCTTCGCCTCCCCAAGCGACTCCCAGTGGTACAACCGGCGCGGTCACTTCCACCGCATCAGGCAGCACTGACTTCGGTTGGATTATCGGATTAGGGTCGCCAGGCAGGACCGGCTCAGCCTCACGGCTCCGGCGATGAAGATCTTCGTTGACGTCAGCGAGCGACATAGCGTATGTTTTCCTTCATCTTATCAGAGCCGGGAAGCCTATGAAAGTTCCTCAGTCTCTGATCCAACGGCGATAGCTCGACCGTAGCTGAGCGATTTCTTCCAACGTCTTTGCATCGAGGAGCACTTTCGGCATGTGCTGCAGCGGCTGGGTAACAATAAGGCGCAGTACCTTGATTGCATTTTCCGATATGGGTTGAGCATCCCTCACTTCGCGAACATGCGTCTCCGAGACGATACCGCCAACATTAAAACTCACGAAAAATCGGCCACCTTCACGCAACCGCTCATGTGATATGCCGCATTCGTTGAGCGTGAGCTGATAACCCAAGAGTGCAAAAAATTGATAGTATGCCGCTTCGGTCACGAGCCGTACCTGATGATGCGCCTCGCTCTGGAGCGCGATGTGTTCAGCCGTTTCCAGATATGTTTTGAGCAGCACGAAGAGAGCTTCATCTTTCTCTTCCACTTCAACGAGTCGGTCGACATCGACAAAAAAGCGGGTCGCTCCGCGGATTGTTTCATATGATTGATGTAACACCGGATAGGACTGTTCAAGGACAGCGCCGGTTATTTTCCCCATACCTCGCGTCCGGGCCACCATAATCTCGGCAAGGGTAGCGGTCTCGAGTGAACTCGCGAGCTTTGCCTCGGCTTTCCGCACCCCTTTGGCGATTGCTGTCACCTTACCTTGTTCACGCGAAAAGAATGTATAAAAACGGTCGGTCTCCCCTACTTCGCGCTTTCGGAGCATGATGCCGGTAAATCGATATTCCATAGGTTGTAGAGTATCCTGACGACCGGACTTCAGCAAGAAAAAAGAAATGAAAAACCCGTCCGCAAATCTGCAAGACGGGCCTGGTACACAAGAGGGATCTCCGTCCCCCTGGGTTGCTCTAGCGAGCAGGCGTATAGACGACTGGCACCAACGCTGGTGCACTGGTCGCGAGACGCCGCGATTTCTTTTCGATCTGCTGCTTTACCCGAAGCACATTCCGAGTGTATGCGAACGCAGCAGGATCGAATCCTTCGGAACTCTTCATCCGATCTTGGACATCGCCCGGCCCCAGATTGTAGGAGGCCAGTGCCTGGCTCAGATTGCCTCGAGCAATATCCAGGTAGCGGCGCAACACTTTCACACCAGTATCGATGTTCACATGCGGATCGAAGATCTGCTGCATATCGACACCGAAGGCTTCAGCGGTCGAGGGCAGGATTTGCATGAAGCTGAGGCACCACGAGGTTGAGACCGCGTGCGGATCGCCTTTCGACTCCTGGTGGAGGACAGCGAGCACGAGGCTCTCATCTAGGCGATGCTGGCTTGCGGCCAAGCGGATGGTCTCACCATAGTGTTCACGCATACAGGCGACCCAAGCGAAGAGGCCTTGCTTAGCCGTGGCTTCGCAGCTCACAGCATCCGGCTTCGGTAGCGAAGCAACCAACTGGTTCTTCGCCTTCTTCAGGGCCGCATACTTACCGATTTGGTGTTTCTTCATCAGGCAGATCTGCAACGCACGAGCGCGCTCATTGAATGCCATTGATTTCGGGGCGATCGTTTCTTCGTCGCACTCGATGGCGATGACAGCCCGGGCGGAAGTACGGATTGACTGAGAAGTCGAAGGGGCCGACGCAGAGCCAGCCACGGACGGAAGTAGTTGGGCTTCAGTGTCTCGCTTGGCGAGAGAGGAAATATGTTTTCCCGAAGAAGCCTCGCCATTTCTGACAAGCTCCCTCGGGGAAACACTTTGTTTCACCAAAACCGAGGGAGCGTTGCCGAGGCAACCGTTTTTGAACTTCAGGACGGTCTTACCTGCGTAAATCCAGTTCGGATCGATGTTGTTCTCGCGAGCCACCACGAGGTAATCGTGACGGCAATAGGTCTGGAGGACACCGATGAGCGTGTCACCGCGTTGGACAGGGTACTCGACCTGGTCGTCAGCGGGGATAGCGGGAAAAACGACGGGAGCGGCAACCTGAAGCAGTTGCGGAGTGGGAAGTTCGGCAGGAAGCCGAGCGGGAGCAGGGACTTCCACAGTCACCGGCAGAATTGGCAGGGCCCGGTGAACGGGGGTCGGGCGATAGCTCGCGAGCGCCGTGATGAACACGACACAAACGAGGAGCGCCACGAACCCAAAGATCGCGATGAGCGAGCGTTCGTCCACCAGCCGACGGCCGAGGGTGACGTTCCAGATATTCTGGAATGTTCGAGAAACCATGGGTAGGCTCCTTTTCTTTCTGGGTACAACAACAGGCAAAGGGAAACGCTAGAAAGGAATCTATAAAGTTGTGAAGTTACTGAAGTCCTAGGGTATCACAAAGTAGCACCCCTGTCAAGCGAAAAAAGGCTCTGATGAGCCTCAATTCGGATCTGTATTCGATTATTTCGCTTATTTAGGGGTTATTTTGCTTCCCCCGCTGCGTATCGCGCCGCTGTCCCTTCAAAATATTCAACTGAAAAGACCGGCTTACCATTTGCATCGAACGAAACATCAATCTTTTGGACATTGGTTGGAATCTTTGGTGCAATCACTTCACCCGATGCCTGCAGCGAGGCCTTTTCTGCAATTCCTCCGTCAGCGCCCGTGCTACAGGATATGAGAACTTTCGGAGCCCCCTCTTCAAACCACTCCTTCAAAGCACGTTGGATCCCTTCCCCCCGCAACAAATCGTCAGTTACAAAACTCCCCGTATCGGTTGAAAGAGAATTCCGCCACTGTTCGAGTTCTCGTTCTCGCTCCTCATCAGATTTATCCGGGCTGGGAAACGGTGGCGGGGTCAATTCTTTCTCATTACCCAAAGCGACAGAATTCGGCGAACCATGTCCACCAACAATCGCGAAGGAGAATTTATTACCTGCTGGCGAATACTTCTTGTGGAGTCGGAGCAGTCGCCGAGCCAGTTCTCGCTGCGATCCCGCCTCGACGATACGCGTCTCGAATCCGCCGACCCGGAGCTGCAGACTCGCATCATAGAGCTGTTTTCCATTCTGAAGGAAAGCGCCATTGTGATCAGCCTCGGGGTAGATAGTGACACCATATGGAGAGTCCTGATCCTCGACCTCCAGCTGATGCAGCAGCATATCAGTTTCATAACGACCGAAATTCGCTATACCGTACTCCTCATACAGAGCCGCCGCACTCCCTTTTCGCTTTGCCTCCAAAGATTTAACAACATTCCAATTTTTTTCATAGCTATACTCATACTTACCTTGCTCCAGGGAAATACAGATCATCGACTCTTTCCATTTCCTGACAATGTCTGCATCAATGCCGTATTGAGACACTAGACTGCGAACCAACTGCTCGTGGCGACGTTCGAATAATGAGTCGCCCTTCTCCCGCCACTCAGCAAGGATCGGCCGGATGATACGATAATCGATATCGCTTTCTCCGCCCTGCTCAGCGCTGCGCGATCTCACACGCATCATCGAGTCAATAAGCTTATCCGCAAGTTCTTCATCTTCGGTATGAATGAAAAAGTTTGCTCGTGCATACAATGACATTTCATCCTTACTTCCATCAGCATCGTAGAAAAGAGGATCAAGCGCTTCCAGTTCATCAAAATGCCGCCGCAGCCATTCATCGATAGCGTGCCTATTTTGTGCATTGGCTGTATTTTGAGCCTCGCTGACAACGTAGAAAGCATCGGTTCGAAGGCGACGGAGCGATTTTTCATCGAGATCCGTCCGTCCAAATTGTTACTCCAGGTCATCTAGCGACTGCGTTACCCACTCAGAAAGAGGCTCCGGTGAAAATTTCGGTGCTTTTCCTTTCAAGATCTTTCTGTCCAGAATGACCCGATCGATGGAGCTGAAGCCAGACTGGGCATACACGCCTGACGCAAAAGTTCATACGCTCGTGGCGCCGTCGCTGGATCTTGGAGCCTTTCAGTGAACGATCTCTCTCCATCTAAATAGGGGCGGAAAAACGCCTTTAGCGCATTCGTCTGTTCTTCATAATTTAATCTATAGAATTTCCCTTCCCCAAGTACACCGAATAGCGGATTCGATTCGTCATCAAACGCAGTTCCCGATTTCGGTGCCCGGTCTCGGTATTCAGACTTTGTTTCCTCCTTTATTCCCCCGGTCGGCCCGAGCTCGATGGCGTCGGGTCGCTTGGATTCAGGAAGTGGCTCAGGTGGATGGAATGACATACGGGTTCAGTTTCGTTTCAGACCGAAGGCAAATGCCTCTCCTTCGATTTGGGCGGTTTCCGTGTAGTCGGCTTCGGCGAGTGTGCCCGATTGAACACTCGTCGCGAGGACTTCGTGCCGGATGAGCTCGGCGAGTTCCGCGTTCGCGAAGACTGTGTCCTTGCCGGTATAGCCGAGGGCGATGCGATCTTCCACATTGAACCCAGCTTTCTTCCGTCCCTCTTGAATGGCGCGAATAATTTCCCGCGCTTCCCCTTCAAGCTTGAGTTCAGGAGTGATCTCGGTATCCAAGACAACCTCATCTGTTTGATTTGGTAAGAATCTAACCTCCCTAACATTCAATTCCTCAGCGGCGATGTCGGTGTAGAACTGGAGCTTCAATGTTTCATCTAGGAATGTATCTGCATACTTTTCCCCAAGAGTAATCATTTGTAGCGGCTGACGAACCTTGATCTTTGCCTCTGCACGTTTCTGAAGTCCTAAGGTTACAATTTCACGAAGCTGTTTCATTCGTTCATTCAGCTTTTCGTCAATGAGCGATTCATCTGCGACAGGATACTCGGCGAGATGGACGGATTCTTCACCGGTCAGATTGCGATAGATTTCCTCGGTGATGAATGGCGTGAATGGTGCCATCAGTTTCGCCAGCGTGACGAGGACAGTATAGAGCGTCTGATACGCCTGTTCCTTATCACCGTCATCTTCGCTCTTCCAGAAACGCTTACGGCTCCGGCGGATGTACCAGTTAGACAGGTTATCGACAAACGGCGTAAAGGCGCGCGTCGCCCGATTCAGTTCGTACGCTTCCATCGCCGCATTCACTTCATGTGTGACAAGCTGCAGCTCGGAGAGGATCCAGCGATCGAGGAGATTGTCGGACGGTTTCGCGTCCGCCTTCGACTCCCAATTGTCGATCGCCGCATAGGTCGTGAAAAACGAGTACGAATTCCAGAGCATACGGAACACATTGCGCTGGATGTCAGACATATCGCGCTCGGAGAAATTCAGGTTTTCGGCCGCGACCACCGGCGAAGAGAGGAGATAATATCGCAGCACATCTGACCCGTACTTATTAAGTATCTCCATCGGGTCCGGATAGTTCTTCAATTTCTTCGACATCTTGCGACCGTCCTCGGCCAACACGATGCCGTTCACCACGACGTTCTGGAATGCCTTCGTCTCTTTGATCCCGGTCGCGATGACATGGAGGTAGTAGAACCAGCAGCGTGTCTGATCGACACCCTCGGCGATGAACTGCGCCGGAAACGCCGCATCAAATTTCTCTTTGTTCTCGAACGGATAGTGCCGCTCACCGTACGGCATCGAGCCCGAATCAAACCAGGTGTCGAGCACATCCGGGACGCGATGCATCACTCCCCCACACTTTGTACACGGGACGGTCACCTCATCGACGATATGCTTGTGCAGGTCATCCACTTTCTTCCCCGAAAGTTCCTCGAGTCCCGTGACCGAGCCGAAAACTTTCATCTCGCCGCAATCACAGCGCCAGAGTGGCATGACGCTCGCCCAGTAGCGCTGACGGCTGATGGACCAGTCGCGCGCACCCTCGAGCCACTTGCCCCAGCGGCCGGCCTTGATATGCATCGGCGACCAGTTGATATCATCGGCGAGCGCGATCATTTTTTCTTTGCGTTCGGCAACACGGACGAACCAAGACGAGGTCGCGTAGTTGAGGAGCGGCGTATCACAGCGCCAACAGTGCGGGTAGCTGTGTTCGTATTTTTCCTTCGCGAAGAGTGTCCCCGCTTTGGCCAAGTGTTTGATGATCTCAACGTCCATCGCGGACGGATCTTCTTTGCTCTTTACCGGACGGCCAGCGAAGTCCGCCACTTCGGGTTTCATACTACCGTCCATATTCACGTGCTGCACCCAGGGCAAATCATTCGCCTTGCCGAGCTGCATGTCGTCTTCACCGAAGGCCGGCGCTTCATGCGCGATGCCCGTCCCCATGTCGGTCGTGACGAAGTCGGCGTGATAGATCTTCCATCCGTTCTCGCGATTCTTCAGACTCTCGTCCTTCGCATAGTAATCAAAGAGCGGCTTGTACGCTTTACCGATCAGTTCTGAACCCTTGAGCACGTCAACATTTTTAAAGAGAATGTTTCCTTTACCACGATAGTTAACATTAGCCCAAGTTAAATCCTTCTCATGAGGAAGCGGGCCATACTTTAATGGTTCGCCAAATATTCGAATCTCTGTGTCTGTATCGTTAGCAAAGATAATTTTTTCCCCTTTATTCAGCAGAAAATCATTAGTATCTTTTGCTTCAAGTTCTAGGACTAAGTATTCAATATCCCTGTTCACTGCCAAAGCGACGTTCCCTGGCAGCGTCCAGGGTGTCGTCGTCCAAGCAAGCACCGAGGTCTTCACCGACTCACCAAGCAGTTCAAACTCAGCCGTGACAGCAAGGTCCTTCACGTCCTTGTAGCCCTCGGCGACCTCGGACTGCGACAACGTTGTCTCGCAGCGCGGACAGATATGCATAGTGCGATAGCTCTCATAGATGAGGCCTTTGTCCCAGAGCGACTTGAACACCCACCAGACGCTCTCCATGAAGTCGCGGTCCATGGTGCGATAGGCATTCTCCATGTCCGCCCAGCGACCGAAGCGACGCATCACTTTCTTCCACTCGTCGACGTACTCGAGTACTTTGGAGCGACAGACCTCGTTGAATTTGGCGACACCGAGAGTCTCGATCTCTTTCTTGTGGGTAATGCCGAGTTCCTTCTCGGCGATGTTCTCGATCGGGAGTCCGTGGCAATCCCAACCCCATTTCCGCTCCACCTGATAGCCGCGCATCGTCCAGTAGCGCGGGACGAGGTCCTTGATCGTACTCGCAACAATGTGACCATAGTGCGGCGTCCCCGTCGCAAACGGCGGGCCATCATAGAAAACATAGTGCGGCTTCCCCTCCCGATTGGTTACCGACTTTTCAAATGTCTTGTCTTTCTCCCAGCGCTCGATGATTGCTTCTTCGAGCTTTGGGAAACTGACTTTCGCATCAACTTTTTTGAATGGCATAGATTTAGAGAAAAAAAGAAAATCCCCAACACGCATGTGCTGAGGACGATTTTCATCGTGGTACCACCTCGCTTCTCTGTCGGAGACAGACTTCATCAGGGCTGTGACGGGCTTACCCGTTGGGTTCTACGTGCCGTTCCGAAGCCTTTCAGCGTAGGACGGTTTCTTCCCATGGCTCCAGGATGATAGTCCCTTCGACGCCAGATTCAATTGTGGCCCTAGAGTATCACGAAAATATCGCTCCGACAATTCCCGCCTAGAGCTCGTCGGCTCGATGGGCCGACATATTGCGGTGGATAATCTCGTCGTTCTTGATCGTGACGAAGAGCTCATACTCGCTCTTCACATTGCGGCCGTAGAAATCAAGGAAATCGATGAGCACTGGTTTCGTTTTGAGCTCCTCGGCGTGCTTCTCGACGAAGATAGAGTACTGCGAAAACGCATGATCTTCGAAGAGATAGTTGAGCTGGAGCGAGCTTTTGGGACTGAAGAGGTAGAGGACAAACGAAGCGGCTGCATACCCAAAGGAGAAAAGGAGTGGGATGAGCGTGTGGCGGATGAACCCATCCTCGCCGTACTTCTTGGCGAGCTGTGAAAGCACGACGACGTGCATTGTCTCATTGTCCTGCGATGATCGGCCGAAACGCGAAGTTTTGGATAGTTCAATCGCTTTTTTCTCGTTCGAATAGAACATGGTGAGGAGCATATAGCTCGCCACCTCCCATGACTGATACGGGATACGCGCGATCACTTCGACCGCCTTGAATTTTCCGTAGGACGGATCGTGACCGTACAACAGATTGCCGCACGTCATGAGGATGGTCCCGAGGATCTTCGGAATAATACCGACCTGATAGCCATCGTAGGATTTCTTGTACTCGGCGAGCTGAGCAGGATCTTCAAGTGTTTTGAGCAGTGCTTCGTGCTGTGCCTTGTCCATAAAAAAATCTGGTTCGACAGATTACGTTCCTAGTCTACCATCGCGGGGTTGAACGAGCGAACGCCTTCTGTCGTCACCACCAGGCACGAGCCTTTCTCCGGGAACCAATGTCCCTCCCCTTGTTCGGCACCGATCGGCTCGCCGAGGAGCTCAGCATAGAGTTCCTGCAGTGTATCAGCGTGCGAAACGATCACGATACGCTTCCCATGAAAAGCGGCGGCAGTAGACAAGAGGAAAGAGCGCACCCGCTCACGGATGTCCATGTACCCTTCGACCTCACGCTCGGGCGCACCAATCGCGCGCGTCCCATGCTCTCGCATAAAATCGATAAACATCTGATGGTTCGTTTCTTCGAAGTCTCCAAACCGCGCCTCACAGAGCCGGGTGTCGATCGTGAGCGGGATGGCGAGGACATCACGGATGATCTCGGCGCTTTCGCGCGCGCGGAGGATAGGCGAGGCGACAATAAAGTCAGGCACGATGTCCTTAAGGAATTCGGCTGTCGATCATACCGCCCATCGGCCACTTTCGGTGAGCGCATATTCTTTGCGACTCCCGACGGAACTCAATATCCCGAGGACGTTGTTTTCCGCCTCTCCATGTCGGACGAGACAATACGTATTGTGGGCATAGTTAGCCACCATAGGTTTTTTGCAAGGCCTGAAAGGCATCGTACAGATCTGAACCGACCGCAAAGACGATGGCTCCGACGAAGATCACATAGATTTTCGCGGCAAAGAACCAAGCATGGGTGTCCGGACGGACTTCGTTTTTCGACATGGCTTTTATTTCGACGTTACATTTTCTCTGGCGCGGAAACTCCCATGAGACGGAGCGTTTCCCCGAGCACGGCTTTTGTCGCGGCAACAAGTGAAAGACGAGCACCCGATAGCGAGGTATTCGCTTCATCAATTACCTTGCAGTCAGCATAGAATGAATGGAATCGATCAGCGAGCCGCACCGCATACTGCGGCAACTGATGCACCGTTTTTTCCGCAGCCATCCGTTCGATAAGCTCTGGGAATGCCAAGAGTTCACGCATAAGGACACGCTCTTTGGGATGAACAAGCAGGCTGAGGCGATCTGCCGATGCCGATACATTCAGCTCAG
Source organism: Candidatus Moraniibacteriota bacterium (assembly GCA_049290475.1). Classification (GTDB taxonomy): domain Bacteria; phylum Patescibacteriota; class Minisyncoccia; order Moranbacterales; family UBA1568; genus SSEF01. Next base: position 11,018 of record JBATNS010000048.1, read on the forward strand.
CGGCTTTCCGCTCGATACTCGAAAGTCGGGCGAAGGCATACTGTGCATAGTAGACGGGGTTCTTCTCGCTTCGCTCTTCGGCGAGCCCCAGATCGAAATTCATGTGCGTATCGGGGCTATACATGAGAAAGAAAAAGCGTGCGACATCATGCCCGACTTTCTCGATGAGCTCGTCAATCGCGACTACATTCCCCGCTCGTTTGCTCATCCGGACTTCGACACCATCCTTCACCAGCTTCACCAGCTGGACGAGCGTGAAATGAATGGTTCCGGTGAAGCCGAGTGCCCGAGCAACAGCTTCGAAACGCCGCGTGTAGCCATGATGATCAGCCCCAAACGTCTCGAGTATCATCTTCACCCCCTGCTCCATATACCAGAGGATGTGTCCGCAGTCTGAGGCAAAATAGGTGCGTGTGCCATCACTCTTCGTCAGCACTCGATCCTTGTCATCGCCGAACTCAGTCGTCCGGAGCCAGAGCGCGCCGTCCTGTTCAAAGGTGAGATTCTTTTCTTTCAAGATTCCGAGTGCCTTGTCGACATAGCCATCCTCGATGATTCGCTTCTCGGAAGTCCAGACATTGAAATGCACGCGCATCGTATCTTGAACGATCGGTTTGATCATTTCCTCAAGGACGATTGTCGCGCCCTTCTCACCCACCGCCCGTACATCAGTTTCGCCCTTCAGTCTTTCGGCCAAAGCGTCGATATATTCGCCGCCATAGACCGCTTCACTGTCGTTCAGGATACTGTGGCCGAGCTTCATCACTTGCTCTCCAGCATCATTCACATAGTACTCGTTCGTCACATCATACCCCGCTTTCTTCATAACGCACGCGAGGCTGTCTGCATAGAATCCCCCGCGACCATTGCCGAGATGGAGTGGTCCCGTTGGATTGGCTGAGATAAATTCATTGTTCACTTTCTCCCCATCGCCCTGCATCGAGTTCCCATAGCGACCGCCCTCTTTTAAAATATGTGCAATGGTTTCGGCGTACGCAGCATCACTCAGGTAGAAATTGATATGCCCTGGTCCGGCAATTTCAACACTTTTCAGAAAATCAATATTCTTCAAAACAATTCTCTCCTTTATGATTTCTGCCAAGGCTCTAGGACTATTCACTTTCATTGCTCCCCGAGCTACTACAATACCTTCATCCGCGTGTCCTTCAAGTACATGTGTAAAACCAGCGTAGGCTGTTAGCGCTACGTTGCTCGTATAGTCCCCAAATTTTTCTTCCGTAGGCCGTTCAACTTTAACCTCCTGATCTCCATGATATGGAAACTCTGAAGAAAGTTCACCTAAGACCTCTCTAAGTAAGAGGATAATTTTCGCTTTCATACTCCCTACCGTAGCGGAAATATGCGGAAAAGTGAACCCCGTTAGAAAAAAGTTGTTCAAAACGATCGAAGCTCATGCCTTGAAACACGGCGTTTTCTAACGGGGTGAAGCCTCGGAAATATGTTGGATAAAAAAAAACCGCCGCACATCCCGGTTGGAACATGCGGCGGGCCCGATAGGCCAACGTGGTCGCTGGTCAGATGCCGAAGATGACGATCTTCAGCCCATGCCAAAGTGGCAAGACGATGATGACAGCACAGCAGGCGTAGGCGAATGCCCGTTCGCCAGGGTTCGATTCCGGAATTTCATCCAGCTGCTGTTCGAGAGCCTGGTTCATGTGGACCTCCAAAAGGTACGCGTCGACAAATGTATCGACAGCTGATTCTGTCACTTTTTAATATCCTTGTCAATCATATTCAGAGAAAAGAAAGCCGCCGAGAACCCAATAGGCGCTCGGCGGAACTGAGTCGAACAGTGGTTCGATTTATGTCGCTGGATTCAGTAGTCCTTCCCGTAGGCATATCTCAAACACCTGAGCGAACGCATCGGGTCGAAAGACAGCGTCTTCAAATCCCGACCGATGAGGGAGCGTTCTGTGGTCAAACCGGGACTGCATCAAGAGCCAGCTCTGATCACGGCACCAAACCGCTTGTTTTTTGGTGAGGGTCGAATGAGGCATCCTCATAACTTCGGCCGTTTGCCGCTCCATCGCAGACTGAGCGAGGGAATCCAGCTTCAGAGAGCCGAAGGCCACTACAACAACAGCAAGCGTCGCCAGACCGAAGTCAAAAAGGCGCGGGCCCTGTTCTCTCAAGCAAGAAATAACTTTCGCGATATTCTCCTTCCTTCTCTCCAGTGAAGGTACGCCGACTATCTCATTCTCATATCATACGGTCAAGTAGCGGACAAAAAACGCCGCACATCCTGTTGGGACATGCGGCAGCGAATGGCTCGGCCGGGAAGTTCAGCGGCCGAGGAACGGGAGGAGCGGTGTGCCGACGACGAGCGCCAGCACGACGAGGTTGATGACCCGGTCGAACGCCGGGGTGGCGAACGGGCTCGTGCTCACCGTCGGAGCACCGCCGGAGCCGCCCGAGAAGTAGCGCGGCTCGCTCGAAACGAAGCTCGGGGTGAGCGACAGAGAAAACGACAGTTGGTTCATGGATAGCTCCTTGGGAAAGTGGTAGGACTAGTACAGTTTCCCTCTCTTGAGAGACTGTTGAGACCGCGCTTCACGCAACTCTTCGAGTACTTGAAGTACCAAAGCGGCACGATTCGTGATATCGCCGCCGTCTCGGTAACCGAGAGGCTCCTCCGACGCATGGGCCGTGTCGAGAACCGGTGCTCCCAAGCCAGGTGCCATGGTGTCGAAGCGGTACTCCCCATACACTTTGCGACGACCATCACTTTCGATCGTCACCTTCAAGTGGAACCGATTCCTTTCCGGATCGTGTTCTGCCATCTTCATCTTGAAGTAGGCGTTTCCGACCTTCACATCGCTGTACGGCCGGTACGTGATCCAGCCAACTTCGGCGAGCGCCACTTCGAGCACATCGCGCGTACGCTTGGCTTCTTCACGCTGGGAAAGCGCTTCCGCTTCAACGAGGAGATAAAGAGTCACCGCACCGTTGGGTCGGTAGAAATCCAACCGATGGTTTTGTGGATAAACCGGCACGATAGACTGGACAGCACTCTGGTTCTGTCGGACCACTTGATCCTCCTCCTTCAGAAGGAAGAGCGTGGCCATGGTCAGGATGGCGCCGATGATGATGCCCGCGAGGAGCATGAAGCGGAAAGGCTTCTGCGGAGCCGGCTTGTTGATGGACGGGGTCAGAGTAGTTGCGTTCATGAGAATCCCTCTCGAGGTTGTGGCCCGTAAAGGCCGGGTTGAATTGGTAAAGAAGAGTCGAAAATGCATTCATTCCGTTCTGAATTAGGACACTCTGGTCTAGAGTGTCCATATGGAGAAAAAGAAAAAACTGACGTCAGTTGAACGTCTCGAAATCAGCATCTTGCTCAGAAAAGGGTACTCGTATCGAAAGATCGGAAAAGCCATGGGGAGGAGTCCTAACTCAATCGCCTACGAAGTGAGACGAAACAGCGTCAGAGGAAAATACATTCCCTTGAAGGCCGATCAGAAAGCAAGGGTCAGGAAACGGCTGGCCAAGTTCCAGTGGCGGAAGATTAGGCAGGATCCAGCACTCGAGAGATACATCGTAGAGAAGCTCAAGGCTCACTGGAACCCCGATGAGATCTCGGGTGCCATGAAGCCAGAAAAACTACCCTTCTACGCCTCCAAGACGGCTATCTACGAATGGCTCTACAGTGCCAGCGGTCAGGCCTCCTGTCAGTATCTGTACTCCAGACGGTATACAAAGAAAAAGCGGAAAGAAAAGCAGACGGATCGCGTGATGATTCCCGACCGAGTGAGCTTAGACAAAAGGTTTCTTGGAGCCATCAACCGGACCAGATACGGTCACTTTGAGGGGGACACTGTGGTCTCCAGGAGGGGTGGGAAAGGAGGAATGAGTGTTCTCTTGGAACGCAAGAGCCGGCTCCTTGTGGCAAGGAAGATACACTCGATGTCACCTCATGAAAACCTCTCCGGCATTCGCAGTATGATGGAGCATCTCAACCTGAAAAGTATCACCTTTGACAATGGGATTGAAAACAAAAGGCATCAAGAAATCGGCGTGCCCACCTTCTTCTGTGATCCCTACTCCTCTTGGCAGAAAGGAGGCGTCGAGAACGCCAACAAGATGCTCCGAAGATACTTTCCGAAGGGCACGGACTTCTCCCAAGTCGGTCAACGAGAGATTGACCAGGCTGTGCGGTTAATCAACGAAAAGCCGAGGAAAATCCTCGGCTATCGGAGTGCACTAGAAGTGGCGGTGGAAAAGGGTGTATTGTTAGGAAAAGATAATCTTTGTTTGACTGGGGTGTCCTAATTGAGGGGTGAATTTAGG
>JBATNS010000049.1:0-2236 GCA_049290475.1 Candidatus Moraniibacteriota bacterium
GACGTTCAACTGACGTCAGTTTTTTCTTTTTCTCCATATGGACACTCTAGACCAGAGTGTCCTAATTCAGAACGGAATGAATGCCCAACAAAGGAGTGTTTCATGGACGGTTGGTATCTCATCATCAGCGGTGTCGTCATTTTCTGTATCCTCTACAAGTTCGACATCGAACGGAACAAACGGTTGCGATTGGAGACCGTCATCGCGAAACTCCGCGACAAGGGACCCTCAACGAGCAGGAGGTCGACCTCTACATGACGGCCAAGAAACACGACTTCCTCGGCCACCTCGTCAAGGAGTGATTCCAAACCAAGCGCTACAGCCCGCTCACAATAGGCTGCTTTTTTTGCTTATTTTTTCGGTTTCAAGACATTTGAAAACTGTTTGTTCACTGTTTCGGGATTGGCCAATTGGACCGGTCGAAAGCTCTTGCGGTGGATTGGGGTCGGGCCGTACTTTCGGAGGGCGTCCATGTGCTCCTTGGTTCCATAACCCTTGTGCCGAGCGAAACCATACGCCGGATATTCGTGGTCGGCCAGGATGATGAGCCGGTCACGGGTCACTTTCGCGATGATCGACGCCGCTGCGATGGACTTCACTTTGCCATCGCCCTCGACGACTGTTTCTTGTTTGAGCGAGAGATTCGGCAGCTCCTGATTGCCATCAATGAGGAGTACGAGCGAAGCTTCTTTCCCGCGAAGCTCTGCCACCCGTTCGAGCTCGGACAAAGCACTCTTCATGGCAAGAAATGTCGCTTGGAGGATATTCACCCGATCAATCGTCTCAGCGGATATAATCCCGACCCCGACATGGAAGAATTCCTGAACGAGCGCGAATGCCGTCTCGCGCTGCTTTTCGGACAGCTTCTTCGAATCGCGGATGAGGGCGAATTCCTTTTCCCGGCCCTCGGGAATCTTGAAATCAGCGGATTTATACAGCACGGCCGCCGCTACAACCGGACCCGCCAGCGGTCCCCGGCCAGCCTCATCAACTCCGATCGGTATCAGACCGTGTTCAAAACACGTTTTTTCTCGTTCAAAGGTCGGTACATTCATGCAAAAATCATAGCACAAAAGCGGCTTCAGTAACGGCTGCTCCGGACTCACTGGAACCTGAGACGGCCCCCACCGCCAAGGAAACCTGGCTCCCCGGTGACCAGCAATCTCTTCCCTCGTACCACAAGATCGAGGTCTAAGAGATGGCCCTGTCCCCTGCTTATTTGCAGCGGGGGCGCACTTTTTTTCTACAGTCAAAAGCGCTATAGTAAAGAAGTAATCTTCTCTGCCCAAGCCTCGTGCGCAAGCCGGCGACGGAGAGAAATACGCCTATGAACTATAGTCTTTCCACATCTCTGCTACTGCCTCAAAGCAGTTTTTTTATTGTCCGAAAATAAAATTATGAGTTTCGTTCATCTCCACGTCCACTCACACTATACCCTCCTCACGGCACTCCCAACACCTGATGACCTCTTGGCGCGAGCGAAGGAATGCGGAATGACCGCACTCGCCCTGACGGACACCTCGGCTATGTACGGTGCCGTGGAATTCTATAGTCACGCCACGGACCTCGGCATCAAGCCGATACTCGGCGCCGAAGTCTGGGTATCAAAAGACCTCAGGAGCAAAAATAATACCGCCGAAGATAGGCGGCGCAATCAGCTCGTCCTCCTCGTAAAAAACGAAACGGGGTACAAGAACCTGATGAAAATCATCTCGATTGCCCAACTCGAGGGTTTCTATTACAAAGCCCGCACTGACAAGGCCCTCCTACGGAAGTACCACGAGGGACTCATCGCGCTCTCCGGATCACTCCAGGGCGAAGTACCGGCCGAGACACTCTACGGTAATGTTGAACGCGCGAAGAACGTCGCACTCGAGTATCAGGATATCTTCGGGCCAGGGAACTTCTACCTTGAAGTCCAGCCGCATGAACATGAGAACCAAATCGCAGCCAATCAGGGACTCGTTCAGATTTCGCGTGAGACCGGTATTCCACTCGTCGCTACCAATGATGTCCACTATATCCATCCCGAAGATTCGGAAACACAGGATGTCCTCCTCGCTATCCGCGATAACAAGCGGGTCACTGACACGGAGCGCTTCAGCATGAAGTCGTTCAACCTCTCGTTTCGGAGCGAGTCCGAGATGCGAGAACTCTTCCACGATATCCCCGAAGCGGTCGACAATACAACAGTAATTGCCGATCAGTGTGGCTTCACTTTGAAGATGGGTGAGAA
>JBATNS010000050.1:0-2226 GCA_049290475.1 Candidatus Moraniibacteriota bacterium
GTAGATAGTTTCGACTCATTAAAACCACCTCCTTCTAGCGTTGGGGTGGTTTTAGTATACGAGAGCTACGTTTTGAAACGCACACACCGGCTGACGCCGGTGGTTTACCTGGTTAAGGAAAAGGCCCGGGTCGCTGCTGCGACCTAGGCCTTCATACACTCGCTCCATCCGATCACACGAGCGATTGGAACGCGAGGGACCAGGACACGATCATCGGAATAGGCACGGTGGCATTTCCGTCAGTCGGAATGAAATGGCTTTCCCAGCCCGTCTGACTCGCGATTCATTCGAGCAAACTCTGATCGAGCCAAGTTACTCGTCCAAGGCCCGGTCGAGGCCCATGTTCCTTGCGAGCAGGCCAAGCGCCACGAAGACCGCTTCTTTCTCTTCGAGCGCGAACACGAGGTACTGGGCCGGGATGTGCAAGAAAACCAAAACCCGAGGGAACACCTCGGGTAGACGAATTTAGAAAAAGAAAAGGCCGCTCGGTGTTGCCGGGCGGCGCTTGGGGGGCAGCTCAGTTAAGCTGGACTAGATGCGGAATCCGCCGCTACTCCAGCGGCTCCAGACGACCTTCTTGTCGAAGAACCACTCGACGAACTCGATCGGGTTCGGCAGACCGCGGACGCATCCCTTCTTCGGGCTGAGCATCACCATGCTGCCGGTATGCTTCGGGCGACCGAAGCGCGCATCGCCATCGGGAACCCGGTCGAGAATGAAGCCATGCTCGTTGAGGACCACGACCGGCGGGTTGCCGCCGTGGACCGTCGAACCGACTTCACGGATGTCCACCATGCGGAAGCCCTTGGCTCGGGCGATCGCCACGATTTCGGGATTGATTTCCGGACGGCGGGAATCGAACACAAACACTGGCCGAAACATTTTCAGGCTCCGATCCAATACTCACTGCCTGAGCATCAGAATGTCAATAAAGAGGAGGCAGCCCCTTATGTCAGGTGAGGAATTCACCCAACGTACAATAATAGCACAAAATTACTGTTTTGTCTATAGTGAAAAAAGCTTTGGGAAGCCCTACCCACCCCTCTTTTAGAGGCCCAGAAAAACCAAAACCAGAAGGGATGCCTCGGGTCAGATACGATTAGAAAAAATGAGGGCCCGGGCTGCAACGCAGCCCCGGCCCCACACTACTTGATCCACCAGCGCCATAGTCTTCGTGCCCTTGGCTCAACTAGGACTCGATGGCGAGAGCAAGCCGGCTACAGGCAGGTCGAGCGCGCCGACCATTTGGAGGTTGTTGCAGTCCCGGAGGATGACCTGGTCATCAGGATAGAGCACGAGCTCGTAGGTTGGCACGCCGGCGTTCTGGGCTTCGAGGCTGACGCCGTAAATGCAGGCATCATTCGCACCGAAGATGACAACTGCCCGGAGATCGTGTTTCTCCTTGAGCTCCTCCCATTCCAGATCGGTCTGAAAGCCAGCCACCGAACCCTCGTCCTGGAACATCGGCTTTTCGGATCCGAAGTGACTGAGGATGGCCCCTACCACTTTGTCGCTCGGCCACCTGCCACTTCTCACGCGAGTGGGACAATAGAACATCACCTTGGCCATATTGGCACCTCCGTTTCGTCCACATGGACAAGAAAAAATACCACATGAGCACATACTTGTCAATCCAAGAAAACCAAAACCCGAGGGGATGTCTCGGGTCAGATCGGTCCAGAGAAAATAGTAATCCTTAGCATGTTTGCAACTGAACGGAAGCTACTACTCCTATTTCTTGGCACGACTTACCTTAAAAGTATCATCAAAGATTTTATAGTAGTCGGCATATATATACTTCTGGCCATAATCCGCATCACCAAGTGGCACGAGTATCCCGAGATCTTGCAAACGATCAATAACCTTGTATGCTCCTGGCGGAGTAAATCCTGTCCATTTAGCAATTTCTGCTACACCGACAATTGGTTGGCCGAAAAGTTTACGGATAATTTCCAGTGTGGACGCGGCTGACTTCTTTCCAAGCTTCTGCACCTTGGCAAAATCCCTGTCTCTGAGAACTGTAATCTGTGTACAAGTCTCGATGGAAGCTTCGGCGATTTCTGCGATACCCTCCAGAAAAAATTCGAGCCAAGCATCAACTTGTGACTCTTCATCATGGTATCCCTGAAGCTTCTGGTAATACAGTTTCTGGTGCTGCTTGAAGTAACTTGAGAGATAGAGTACCGGGAGATCAAGGAGACAGACATGATGCATATAGAGAGCAAT
>JBATNS010000051.1:0-21858 GCA_049290475.1 Candidatus Moraniibacteriota bacterium
TTTATCACCAGTATAAATATAGTAGTAGAGTCCATAAACAACGGCCATAAGCACAAGACCAATCAGATAAAACCACGGCAGCAGTCCGATAGCAGTCGGATACCAAATTAAAGCGCGAAATACAATAACTGGGGCAAGCACAGGCAATATAACTCCCAAATAGAAAGAAAGGCTCATGATTGGATTTTTCTTCCACATAAACATGCCCGCGAGCAAGCTCTCTCGCACCCACGATTTCTTCCATCGAAACTGCTGTTTCATAAATTTTCTAAACGTGTCGGGCACTGCAGTAAACGCGATTGCGTTTGGCGAAAACATTGTCTTGTACCCTTTCTTCAAAAGAAAATTCGTAAGACTCCTATCATCTCCATATGTGCACAGAACCCCTAAGAATGTCTGTTTCAACCATGGATCAAGAATCTCCATAAGGTAACTCCTTCTATAGGCTGAACAACAACCCGAACAACACATGACTGAGCCAAAAAAAGATTCGGCAGATTTATACGCTTTAAATGCAACGTAATAACGAACATCCTGCATTTTTGTCAGGTAATTCGTATCTGCATTGGTCACATACGCGTGTCCCGCTACCGCAGCAACCTTTGAATCCAAAAAATACTTGACCAATTCTTTGGCCGTGTTTTTTTTAACAAAGCTATCGGAGTCGATAAAAATAATTATCTCTTTCTGGGATCTCCTAATACACTCCGCCATGCCTTCGCGCTTTCCCTTATTTTGCTTCCAATCAACAACCGTAACGCCAACGCCTATCCTCCGGGCTTCCTCTTGAGCGGCAAGCATTTCATCTAAGGTATTATCGTCAGATCCATCATTCACGGCGATAATATCAAACTTATCTATTGGATAATCAGATTGAGCAATACGCATTATGGTTTCCCGGATAGCTTCTCCTTCATTTTTACTCGGAACACCAAATGAAACCGTGGGGAAATATTCTTGTTTAAATGATTCTTCTTTTGGATGATAGATGTACGATAAAAAGAATCTACTCAGTATGTAAAATGATACAGCTATACTATAAATCGCAAAAAAAATACCATTACCTAGCTCTTGAATTGTAACTAACTTAATGACTAAAATTATGTATATAAATACAAAAAAAACCACAAGCGCATTAATTTTTTTTCTTGAGTATCCATCCTTGAGGGCTCCGAGAGCCATCCACATCCACTGGAACGCAAAAAGGATAACGCCTAAGCGTCCAATAAGTTGTAGTATCACCCGTAAAGCCCCCCCCATAGTAGAATCCCGTTAAATCTTCAAATAATAGTTAGAAAGAAGCTAGATTTTCCCTCTAATTAAGCCAAATTACACTAACACGGTTTTATTAAAATATCAATAGAATTGAATAGCGGGGCTGATTTCTCAGACCCCGCCCGTATGTACCGTGTGTTGATTTCACTCATCTTGCACTGGCGGATCCCACTTCAGTGGGTACTTCTCAAATGGGTCATGCGCCCTTGCCAACGCGGCATCCTCGGGAATATCCGACGCTCGCGCTGGAACGTCTTCACTCCTCCCTTTGGCATCTCGCGTGGCTGGACGAGTACCAGCCACAGCTTCCATTTCAGGTAAAAACACGTTGATTCCCCCTTCTCTGGAATTCAGAAACACTAAAATAGGCTTAGGGACTCTAGCCTATTATTCTGATGTGGTCAAGAAAAAGAAAAGGCCGACGGATGAATACCCGGCGGCTTTGGTAGTGGTCACAATTCCTGTCTGACTCGCAGTCAGTTTCGGCCGCCGTGCCCGGTCAGGCATCTGGGAAGCAGAACGGGCAGTACAGCCGGCCCGGCGGGCGTTCGCGCGCGACGAACGTCTCGGGGATGCACATGGCCGCTGAGAACCAGCTCTGGCCCGTGGCACCGCACGGCGCTTCGTAGTCCTCGCACTCGGAGTCAGCGGGCGTTGTCCCGACACGGACAGCGCTGATCCGGTGTGTATCGCCGTCCTCACCCCGCCAGAACACGAAGCCTTCCTTGGCGGAGTGCGTGCGGAACGCAGTGTTGGCGTCGATGAGGGCACTCGGCAAGGGAGTCGTGTGCGAACCGGGAGCACCATCGCAGTAGGGGCAGCGGTTTTCGTAGCGTGCTTCGTTCGGTAGTCCCGCATGCAAGACGTCGCGCACCACTTCGCGTGCGACGAAGCCTCAGCGTTCGCAGACGAGCGAGTACTCGTCCACTTCTTCGCTCCCGCCGATATCGCGGTCATGGCAGATGAGTACTCCCCGGCAGATCGGGCACGGGAGCGCGGTTCTCAAGATAGATGAGGTAGCGGTTGACATGGGGTCACTCCTTGCGCTTGGAAACTGCCAAGTCAGTCCCCGGTGGGGAAGATGTTTTCAAAGGACATTCCATTATTTCCCTTCTTCTTTTTTTGGAAAGCAGGCATGAAAAACGGGGGTCGAATTGATCGAATCCCCCGTCGTGGTTCTGAGTGCTGCGACACTACACCTGCTGCCACCCCATGGTCGGCCATTCATCAAGGTCATTGATCTGCATCGGGCCGGCTTCCTTATCTCCGGCTTGAAACTGAGACTTCGGGTCACGGGGCGGATTATTGATCTTCATACAGAGGAACGCACAGGCTTCGCTGCAGAAAGCGCCGTGGAGTTCCGGCGTGCGGACAGCGTCATCGCGGAGAACCACCGCAAAGCACTGACAACAGGACAAGTAACGGCTTTCATCATACACAAGGCACCTCATTTGGTAAGGAACCGAAAAGATACATACCCTCATTCTACTCCTCCCTTTACCCTCTTTCGACCTTTCTGTCAATCCCGTGAGAAGTAGGGCGCGGCCATGAACAGAGTACTGCGTTAACCGAAAGAAAGACTCTATCCTACCACGGGTAACTATGCATATTTGAGGTGTCGCGACCGCGACTTCTAACGGGATCAATCCCCGTCAATCTCGTTAGCAAGTCGGGATAGCCGCGCGTTTCATTCCCTTCCGACAAAAGAAAGAACCGCGGGGCAGTGTTGCTGCCCAGCGGTTCGGTGTGACGGAGCGTGCGGGTCACGTGACCATCACTGGCTCTCGGCCGTGGCATCCGGCACGAAAGCCTCGCGCAAATCCTCATCGAGAATGGGCGGCCGCTTCAAGAGAGCGATGCCGCCCATCACCGTGCCAAAGTCGGCGTTGATCTCGACTTCGTCTTGGGCCCACAGCTGATGTATGGCCTGAGAGAGTTGTGCTGTGTCGATCGTCGCACCGGCGAAGATCCCGCGTGCGGTGAGGCTCGAGAGGAAGGCAGTGCGGAATTCAGCCGCGACATCGGCCCCTTCGATCGCCGAGCGAAGTGCGGTCGTCTCGAGAACAGTGACCAGCGCAGGTTCATCCATGACTCACCTCGCGACGCACGTCAGGGATGAAGACCGGCGGACTGAGCGCGGTCGTCACCCCCAGCAGCACGCCGTAGTCGAGACCCATTTCCTCGATGGGTGTATCGTCGCCGATGTGGTCGACCGCTTCGGCGAGCCGGTTCACGTCGATCGTGTCACTCCAGAAGATACCCTCGGCTTCGAGCCGAGCGATAAATGTGGCCGCATAGTCGGGTGACACCAGGGCCTCGATGATGGCCTCGCGGAGCGTCGCCGTGCTGATCGACGTCGCCGTATCAACGGGCGGTGGGACAGGTACTTCCCGCCGATCCTGACGGATGGTGAAGCCACCAGACCACCGGTGATACCGCACCCGGGACTGGTCGACTCCAAAGCAGTATTGCAGGAAGCCGATCAGATCGAGCATGTTGCGGAGTGTCCCTTTGTGCGGGGCATGGAGCCGCATCTCGCCGGCGCAGTCGAGCGCCCGGAAGCGCCGCTCGCCCGACGGAACACCGCCGAGGGCACGGTAGGTCACCGGTGAATCCCAGATGACGGCTGTCGTGAACACCTGATCACGCACCTTTGCCACGGGATCACGGATGTCCGCGAGACGAAAACCGAGCGTGCGGGCTCGAGCGGCGAAAGCCGTCGGAAACTGCGAGTCAATCACCAATACGGGTTGGCACATGAAAAAACTCCCTCTCGTCGCCAGACCTACGAAGAGAGCGCAGATGAAGGGGAGGTTGCCTCTGTCAGAAGAATGTTTTCTTTGACAGTGTATCGTAACACGTATTTTCTGATGTGTCAATGAATGAAATACGAAACAGAGACCCGGTCGGGCCCCTGTTTCATTGGGCGATACTTACTGTGTGAGCCCTTCGGTATAGGTGCCGAAGCGGTCGAGGATCGCCTGCCAGCCCGCGCGTTGTAACTCGGCGGCGTTTTCATTTTCGGTATCAAACGTCTCGGTCACCCGGACGTGTGTCCCCTCCTCGGCGAAGGCAATCTGCACCGTCCGGCCGTCAGCCATCATATACTCAATCTTTTTCCCTGCCTCGACATGGGTATACGTCCCTTCGAAATCAAAGCCTGCGCTGCCATCTTTGGCTTCCATCCGGGCATTGAAGCGACCACCAACCCGGAGATCATTCGTCGCCCGCGGTGAACACCAGTCATCCGAGGCTACATTCCACTCGGTGATGTGCTCGGGCTCTGTCCACGCGCGCCACACCGTCTCGAGCGGCGCCGCGACGGTCGTCTCAACCGTGATTTTCATACGTTTTGTTGAGATAAAAATTACAGACCAATTTTCCAAACACCTTTTTCTCGGAAAGCCGGGAGGTTTTGACGCCGGGCAGCATTTGATACCGCCGAGAGTGATTTCCCGACGTGTGTGGCGTACTCCGCCAAAGGAACAATCTTTTTCCCTTTCAAATAGGTGATTCGTTTATGGAGCGACTCGGTCAATGCCGAGGAAAGGACTTTTTCCATTGTCTTGGTATTCTTCCGCGCCCGAAAATCACCAAAGGCTTGATAGTACGTATCCTTTTCTTTGTCTCGAATGATAATGAGCGGGAATCCGAGACGGAGCAGCTGGTAGGAAATGAGCACTCGGCCAATTCTCCCATTCCCATCACAAAACGGATGGATATTTTCAAAGTGGAGATGAAATCGAGTGATCTTGTCGAGAAAATATGAATCGTGATCACTCTCATGCTCCAAAATCAGTGTCGTGATCATCGACTGCACATGTTCCGGCGCGGGCGCAATATGCGTCCCCACTCGGACGTATTCCCCCTTCGCGCGAAACCGACCAGCGATCTCGTCACGAATCCCACCAATAAGCATCTGATGCAGGAGCAGCATCAATTCCTCATCAACCGCTTTTTCTTGTGATTTCTCCCGAATGTAGTTGACGACTCGGGCCAAATTCTTGGCCTCAAATATTTCACGAACAGAGACATCTCGCGAAACCGCAATGTCGAGGAGAATTTTTTCCGTTTCCTGAAGCGTGAGCGTCGAATTTTCGATCGCGTTCGAGTTATAGACGCTCTCGGGAATTTCCGCTTCATCGAGCAAGATAAGGAGCGATTCTTTGCCTTTTTTGAGCGTATCAAACTCCCGCTTGAGCGACTGGATCCGATCACGGATAGGCTTCGTGAGTGCCATATTTTTTAGTGAATAGTATGCTAAAAGTATAGTATATTCACTACTTTTTGTCAATTTTTAGTGAATGTGAGTCAAAAACAGCTTCTGATTCACTACTTTTTCTCTTAGAAACCGACCATTTGGACTTCTTCTTTCAATTGAACATCAAGTTCGGTCCGGACCCGCTCTTTCACTATGCTCGCGAGCATGATGACGTCCTCGGCCGTCGCGGTGCCGGTATTGACGAGATAGTTCGGGTGAATCGGACTGACCTGGGCGCCACCGACTTTCTTTCCCCGGAGACCCGCGTGATCGATGAGCCAGCCCGCGGGTAATTTTCCGTCTTTCGATGACTTGCCGGTATCATGAGCAAATTCTTCCCGGAGTACTTCGTCCGTCACGATTGGATTCATGAAAAATGATCCAGCGCAGAGCGCGCTCTGCGGATGTTTGGCTTCCCGTGTCTCCATCGTCCGGTCAGACAGCGCGATGAGTTCACTCGTCGTTCCTCCCGTCAGGCGGAGCTCGGCCGAGATGATCACACACTCGGGATGGGCTTTGAAATAACTCAGGCGATACCCGAACGCACAGTCTTTTTTTGAAAATTCACGGAGCTTCCGAGTCTTGCGGTTATAGACCTTGACGGAGAGGACGACGCTCCCAATCTCGGCACCGAATGCTCCGGCGTTGCCGCGAATCGCTCCACCGACCGAGCCAGGAATTCCAGCCAATCGTTCGATCCCCGCCAGGCCGCGACTATTCGCAAACTGCACGACATCGAGGAGATGCGCCCCCGCATCAGCATAGAGTTTGCCTTCGGTGACGCGCATCGACTGATTGGCAATTCGGATCACCATCCCACGGAAACCACGGTCCGCAATGAGGAGATTGCTCCCACCCGAAAAAACAAACGATTTCAAATTGTTTGTTTCCGCGTATTCGAGTGCTTCGATCAATTCCGGCACCGTCGTCACGCCAGCAAAAAAATCCGCCGGCCCGCCGATACGGAACGTCGAGAATGGAGCGAGTGGAACATCACGGCGAATCGAAAGCATGGGGAAACAAACGAATGGGTATCGGTACCTCGGCTACTCTCTTAGGCACCAATCGGCACGGCTGGCTGCACCACCATCATGAGAAAAAAAGCGCTGAACGTCACGGCGATGACGAATATCCCCGCTACGAGCACGATGAGTTTGTTCTTCATAGTGTTATTTTTTATATTATGAACACGACTACGACTTCAAGAGCGCGAGAGCGATTTGCCAGACATCGCCCGCACCCATCGTTATAATAACATCATTTGCCTGCATGTCACGAGCAATCGTCTCGACGAGGGCCGATCGGTCAGCGGCATAGGCGGCCTTGTCGGGGGTATAGTGATTGATCCGATTGACCAAATCGCGCGCCGAGACGCCGCCGTGAGCCTCGCGGGCGCTGCCATAGATATCGAGCACCACCACGCCTTCGGCGCGCTCGAAACTCGTGGAAAATTCTTCGAGGAGCGCCAGAGTCCGCGTAAAGGTATGTGGATGGAAGATGACGAAGAGACGCTTGTCCGGATACAGATCGTGAAAGGCGGCCAGGGTCGCCTGAATTTCCGCCGGATGATGCGCATAGTCGTCATAGATGAGGGCACCATTTTTTTCGCCCACGTATTCGAACCGGCGCTTGGTCCCGGCGAAGAGCGCGAGACCGGAGGCGACTCGCGTGAGGTCGAGCTTCAAGTGGAGAGCGACCGCTACGACCGCGAGGGCGTTTTCGACATTGTGCTGGCCGGCGAGCTGGAGACGAAATGGGCCGAGGTGCTCACCTTGATACTCAACCGAAAACTCCTGCAGCGCACCATTCGTTCGCTCCGCTTCTGGTAACACACGATGATTGACCGCGCGGAGCGTATTCCCCTCGAGAAAGCCGTAGGTGTAGCGGATCACCGGGAGGTCGCGGGTGAGGAATTCCGCCCGGGCATGGTCGCCCGCGACCACCACAAAGCCATGCCGCGGGACGCGAGAGAGAAAATCAGCAAATACCTGTTCGTATTCCGCGACCCCCGGGAAAAAATCCGGGTGATCCCAGTCGACGCTCGTGAGAATCACGCCGAGCGGCTGGTACAAGGCGAGCTTGTTCTGATACTCGTCCGCCTCGATGACGAACCAGTTCCCCTGACCGGTGAGGGCGCTGCCGCCCCAATTCTTGATCTCGCTGCCGATGATCGCCGATGGATCAGTCCCGGCGGCCCGCAGCACTTCAGCCAAGAGCGCCGACGTAGTGGTCTTGCCGTGCGTGCCACAAACCGCGATAGTCATCTTTTCTTTCGTGAGTTCCCCGAGTGCTTCCGGGTACGAGAAGATGGGTTTCCCTGATGCTTTGGCCGCGGCCAGTTCAGCATTGTTCTCCGATGTATAGGCCGTCGAATACACGAAAGCTTCCACTGACGGGGGGAGATTCGTCGGGTCAAAAGGCGAAGCGACCGGAACGCCGAGCCGGGCCAGGATGGTATCGGTATAGAACACCTCGACCGTATCCGAACCGGTGACGTGTTTGCCGAGACCCTGAAAAAGTTCGGCGAGTGCGGTCATGCCCGCTCCCTTGATGCCGATGAAGTGCCAGTGTCGGTATGCCGAGAACGCCATAAAAATTAGTAGAGCGTCATCAGTCCGCGGGCAAGCGCGACGGCCGCGTCCGGATGGTAGTAGTATTTCTGGAAGGCTTCGCCCATCGCTTTTGATTTTTCCTGATGACTGAGGACATCGGCGAGAATTTCCGAGAGGATGTGCCCGCCGAGATTGGATTCTTCGACGACGATCGCGCCGCTATGGCGTGAGATTTCGTAGGCATTTTCCCGCTGTTCATCGTTGGCCGCGGTCGACAGCGGCACCAGGATGGACGGTTTGGCGAGCGCGGCCAATTCGGCGATCGTCCCCGCCCCGGCTCGAGACACGACCACGTTCGCGAGCACGTACGCATCCGCCAATTCGGCCACCGGCAAAAATGGGAGGGCGATATAGCCAGTGCCGGGCTTGATATCGAGCGCGACCGCCTCCTCCTGCACGGCGGCGAGGTTTCGCTCACCGGTGAGATGGAGTACTTGGTAGCCGTTTTCGAGGAGTTCAGGCATCATCCGCACAATAGTTTTGTTCAGGCGTGCCGCTCCCAGGCTGCCACCGATGACGAGCACCACTGGCCGGTCAGTCGAAAAGCCGAGGCCCGTGCGACCGCGTTCAGCATCGCCGGTCAGCACTTCGGGACGAATCGGATTACCGGTCAGCGCGATTTTGTTGGCTGGAAAATATCGCCGCGCTTTTTCGTAGGCAATCGCGATCCGCGTTGCATACCGCGCGACAAATCGGTTGGCCCGTCCCGCCACGGCGTCAGAATCATGGAGGAGAATCGGGATCTGATAGATCCAGGCAGCGAAAGCGATCGGTACCGAGGCCGCCCCGCCCTTGGAGAAAACGGCATCCGGCATGAACCAGAGCAGGTACCAGAGTGATTGGACAAAAGCGACCGGCAGCTTGAACAAATCGAGAAAGTTCTCGATTGAGAAATAGCGTCGCCATTTAGCGGTCGGGATGAACTTGCATGGGATGCCAGCGGCGGTCATCGCTCGTTCCTCGAATGCCCCACGACTGCCGATAAAGAGAAATTCAACGTCGCCATTCATCTCTCGGGAAAGCGCCTGAGCAACGGCAATCAGCGGAAACGTGTGTCCGCCGGAGAGGCCGCCTGTGAGTACTACTCGTTTTGCCATATATATGGGTGCCTACGCCTTTAGTGTAGAGTGCCGGGATATATTGAGCAAGACGCCGACGGCGCCCATCAGTACCGCGAGTGAAGTCCCACCGAAACTGATAAACGTGAGCGGGATGCCCGTCAGTGGGATGAGCCCGCTAATCGCCGCGATATTGATGAACGCTTGGCAGACGACCCACGCGACAATACCGACCGCCAGGAGCTCACCGAATTTGTCGGGTGCATAGCGGGCGATCCGAATACCCCGCCAGAGGAAAAAGAGGAACAGCGCGATGATGACCGCCCCGCCGAGGAGGCCCGTTTCTTCGGCCATGACCGCAAAAATCGAGTCGGTCACCGGCTCAGGGAGGTAATTGAATTTCTGCCGGCTATGACCGAGACCGACGCCAAACCACCCACCCGTCCCGATGGCGAGGAACGCCTGCGTCATCTGATAGCCAGCACCGAGCGGATCGTGTTCAGGATCGAGAAAGACGAGAAAACGCTGCATCCGATACGGTGCGATCTTGATGAGGACGAACAATGCTGCGAACGCGATGGCGATGAGGCCCGCGATGTGACGGAGGTTTGCCCCGGAAGCGAAGAAGATCGAGAGGGCGATGCAGAAAATGAGGCCGAGTGTCCCCGTATCTGGCTGCTTGATGATGAGAAAACCCACGAGTGAGAGAATAACGAGAAACGGGATGAAGCCCTCGTAGAAATCCTCCGCCGTCCGCAATCCACGACGAGAAAGCCAGGCTGCGAGATAGAAAATGATCGCGACTTTCATGATTTCCGATGGCTGAAATGAGAAGAACCCAAGGTCGACCCAACGAGCCGCGCCATAGACGGTCGTGCCGAAACCTGGGATGAAAACCAGGATGAGAAGCACCAGCGCGACCGCAAAAAATGGGACAACGAAACGCCGCCACAAGTGATACGGGATACGTTCGGCCGTGAGCAAGAGGACAATGCCGACCGAGAGGCCGACGAGCTGCTCCTTGAAGAAATAGTACGGGTCCCCAAAGCGGACATTACCGTAGGAAACACCGGCGGAAGCGATACCGACGAGGCCGATACCAATCAGCGTGAACACTGAGAGCTTCAACCAGCGGTCGCTCGGTCCGGCGCTATTTTGAAACAGGGCCCAGCGGGATTTCTTGGTCATAGCGTTTGTTGGTTTGCCGTAGCGACTGCTCATTCCGCCACGCTTCGATCTCGGCATGATGGCCCGAGAGGAGCACCGGCGGCACCGTCCAGTCCCGATAGACTTCCGGTTTGGTGTACTGTGGATGCTCGAGGGCGACACCTTCGGAAAATGACTCGGCCACCGTGCTCTCATCGTTGCCCAGGACACCCGGGAGAAGCCGCGCGACGGCGTCGACGACCACCATCGCTCCCAGTTCGCCGCCGGTGAGGACAAAAGGACCAATCGAGAGTTCTTCATCGACGAGGTGCTCGGCGACGCGTTCATCAACCCCCTCGTACCGACCGGCGAGGAGGACGAGACGGTCATACTGGGCGAGCTCGCGGGCCTTAACCTGATCAAACGGCCGCCCCTTCGCCGAAAGCAGGATGATGTGTGTCCCGGGTGTACCACGAACGGCAACCATCGACTGGAGCGCCCGGTCGAACGGCTCGACCATCATCACCATCCCCGCTCCGCCACCATAAGGCGTATCATCGACTTTCTGGTGCTTATCAGTCGCAAAGGCACGCACATCATGCGTCGCGATCGTGATGAGTCCCGCCTCCTGGGCGCGCTTCAAAATTGAAGCCTGAAAGTAGCTCGTCAGCGACGCTGGGAAAATTGAAAGGATATCGAAACGCATAGTAAAAATGGACACCCGAGTGACACCCTATACTACCATGCCAAATTTTTGAAGAAAAAACTCCTGTGGCGAATGCACTCGTGAAGGAGCAGTACAAAAGGGATATGAGCGGGCACACGCATGCATATCCCTTTTGTACTGCCCAGGAGACCGATGGCTCCCGAACGTTTCGCGATTATTCAACAAGCACACTCCACTGCGCTGGTCGATTCAGGATGAGGCTTTTCTTGGTCAGCTCGCCGTCTGTACCGATGACCGTGACCATGACTGGCACATCGTTCAATCCCGGCTGCTTCTCGATGAGAAGGTCGTACTCCGCCATACCGAAATCTTTCGGCAATACGTAGTTCCAGGTGACGGAGCGAGTCGCGCCGAGCGGCACTTGGACGATGGCACCGAAATATTTCTTCCCCAGTTCGCTGCCGAACACCGCCGGCTTGGCATTGCCCGAGACACTTTCGAGCCAGCTCCCCTCCGGCACATAAATCCGGGAGAACGACTGATAGTCCTTGGTCATGAAATCCTTTTCCTTCGCCGTATGCTCATAGGTGACAACGAGCTTGGCTTTGGCTGTTTCCCCAGAAAGGTCGATGGTGTAGTCCATGCTGCGCCGCATCCGGTAATCGGTCTTGAATGAATTCATGTTCGAATCCACCACCAGAAGATAGTCCCGGTCCCAGGCGCGATCAACTTCACCGCTCCAGCCAGCCGAACGTACGATGGCCTGCAGAGCCTCATCGTGAAACGAGATCTGGATGTCTTTCTTGTGAAGGTCATCGAGGACGACCTTGAAGAGCTCATACTTGCCGGAAACCGGGAGGGCCTTCGCTTTTTCCAAGATGATATTGCCCAAGAGATTCATGATGGACTTACGTTCACCACGAGTGATCCCCTGTTTGTAAAAGGCCTGTTCGACCTGATACTCGAGATCGAGCACGCCCGTCTCGGCATCGTATTCACCCGGGTAGCCGGGCACTTCTATCGGACCGACGACCGAGAGAAATGACGTCAGCACGTTCGCCGTGATCCCGATGACACCATCGAAATCTTCCTCGCCCTGACCCATGTGATAGAAGTCCTCGGCGAGTTTGGCGTTCACCGACCAATCCGGCGAAACATTGGAGTCGCGAAGCTTCAGGGTCTTCACGCCGAGCGTTTCCGGGAGCGGGTACGGCGCTGGGACTGTGTCCGGGATGCGGCCGTCGAAATTGACGACATCATGTGAAGAAAAGCTCGTGATCGATCCATCCTTCACTTTCAGTATGCCGAACGAGCCGATAAAACCGCCGCCCGGCCGAAGCTCCATATTGTTCTGGAACAAGACGAGAAACGTCAGTTCGTTTCCTTTAGTATTCATGAAGGCGCCGGCCAGCTTGGCCAAAGTCGCCAAATCGCCCGAAAACTCACCGGAGAAAAATCCGTCGTTTGCCTCCTGATAGCGTGTCGTCCAATAGTACCCCCCCGCGAGGACGAGGACGACGATGACAAAAGTAGTGGCGAGAAAGGCCTTCATAGTTGAGGAGTCTTGAGGAGTCAGTGAACTCTTACATCTTACCAGAGAGCAGTTCGTTCAGGCGACGGCGATACTCGTCCGGCGTCGGTTCATGGGTCTGTGGCTTCGACGGCTCTTCCGGGAGGGCGGCTTCTGCAGCGAACGCGCGGGCTTCAGCAGCTGCATCGATATCGGCTTTCATGAGCCGAGACTGAGCACCCTGGAGTGGGTTGATCGGTTCATCGACAATGGGGAGATTGTCCGGTGCCGCGGCGTGCAGGGCGTAGCCAGCATAGGTCGTCGTCTCCGTGGGTTCGGTCTCCGCTGCCGGTTCCTCATACGACTCTTCATTGACTGTGTCTTCAATCACTTCCGGCACCGTCACTTCTTCGACGTATGATTCGGTCAGATCAGTCGGTTCCTCCGTCAGCGCAATGGTTTCAATCGGCTCGACTGGATCGGTTTCGGTTTCTATTTCACTGATCGATTCGGTTCGAGCGGGAGCAGCGTAGCCTTCGAGCGCCCGAGCCATCGGCTCATCGGTAGCATATTCGTCATCTCGTGCCTCTTCCGGCGCGGTGGAGACGGTCGCTGGTACCTCCGCAGGATAGGCATGGTCTTCGCGCCCCCAGTAAGTAGGAACACGGGGCTTAAACGTATCAGATGAAATCACGTATTCGCCGTTCCCGGCCGGTACGGTATGACGCTTGGGAAACAAGCGTTCGATCAAGCTATAGACGAGGAAAAAAAGCGTCGTGAAAAACAGTGCTGTCCCGATGATAAACGCGAGAAAACGCGGCCACGCGGTCAGACTCGGAATCATAACGGGCTCCTCAACGACGCGAATGTCAACATCGGTCTTTTGATTGTAATAGCGACTGCCCGTCCGGACGAGTTCGGTGACAACAGACTTGGTCAAGCCAAGCGCCTCATCCTGATCAGACCCGAGCACAGAGATATGGATGACATCGCTCTCGCCGACGAGACCGATGCGCGCGGTTTTTTTCCAGATTGCTTTCCGTTCGGCAGGCGTCTTGCCGATCAGCGGATTTTCTACCTGGTCATCAGCATCGTACACCGCGAGAGCGAACGAGGTCTCCCGAGCGAGGGCAGCGAGATTACCGGCTGCGCCAGCAGCGATCTCCATTTTGGGCAAGACCAAGAGCGATACCTCAACCCGATACCCACGCAGCTCATCCATCCAAAACAATCCCGCTACAAGGAGAAGTGGGACAAAAACTGCCCAGAATGATTGACGGAAAAGATTACGCAACATGTTTGGTAGTCCACTGATATTGACTGGCGCGAGCATCGATAGTGTCTCGGTAGACCTCGGCGGTCCGGCGGGCGATCGCGTCCCAGCTGAACGCGTCTTCGATGCGCTGCCGGGCGAGCTCGCCGAGGCGCTTGGCCTCATCCGGCCGGTTGATATAGTACGCCATTTCGTGTTTCAACGCTTCAACATCCTTCACCGGAAAAACAGCGCCATAGCCGCCCTTGACGACCTCGATATTCGGCGCGATATCAGATACCACGACGGGCAGGCCGTACACCATCGCCTCGAGGAGGGCCATCGACATACCCTCGTTCTCCGACGGCTGAACGAAGAGTCCGGCATGGGTGAAGAGAGCCGCGAGGTTCTTTCCTTTTTGCTCACCGAGGAAAATGATATTCTCGCGGCCGGCCGCCATAGTATGGAGATACTGTTCGTACTCAGTCGTATTGGCGGGTGCTCCGACGATGGCGAGTTTGTAGTTGTTTGGAAGCTTATTGGTATCTTCGAGCTCCATGAACGCCTTGATGAGGTAATGGATGCCCTTGTGACCCACCAGGCGGGAAACCAACAAGATATAGCGATCGGCCCGGAGTCCCCACTGGTTCAAATTGTCGGACGACGCCTCCATCTCAATCTCAGCGCCGTTCGGGATATAGACCGCATCGCAGCCGTAGAATTCCTTGGCGTACTGGGCCAGTTCCTGACTGACCGTGATAGTCCGCTCCGGCACCGTGCAGGTAAAGAATTCCGCCGCTTTCAGAAAATTCTTTGCGAAAAATCCCCACTTCTTGTGGAAGTAGTCGCGGCTATGAAAGGTCGCGATGACACGAGTCCGCGGCTTCAGAATGCGCGGAATGATCGAGAGAATAGACGGCCCGATGGAGTGGTAGTGAATGATGTCGTAATCCTGAAAGAGCGCATGAGCGGTCGCCACCAGCGTATGTGAGATAGCATCCCAATGCTTGGTTGCGATGGACGGCAGCGAGACCAAACTGACGCCACGGAAAGACTCCATAGTTTTCGGCGTATAGTGCGGACGGGTATAGACCGTCACCTCATGGCCGAGCTGAGCCAAGCGAGTCGAAAGTTTTTCAACATGCTTTTCCACACCGCCCGACTGGGTGGGGATGCCTTTTTGACCGATGAAAGCAATTTTCATAGCCGTGCAATGCCACAAGGATTAACGATGTATAGTAGCAAAGAATTGGCTTTCTGTCAACCCTGTGAAAATACTCATCTCGGGCTCAGAATCAACCCTGCATTGTAGAGAATTATTCGAACGTGGTCAATGAAATTTTAAGGCTTATATAAGAGAAAAACTGGCTATTTCTAGCCAGTTTTTCAGCACTGATTGCTTATTCCTCAAGTTACCAAATCTGAAACACTGGGGAGGTAGAACCTAAACCATTCCCCTCGAAGCGATTGTTCTCGAGCGACAGTCCCTGAAAATTACCATTCCCCGAGCGAGCGATGCGAGCGACAGCGTAGCGGCCGTTATCCACGAAACTAGCTTTCTTGAAACCGACCGATCCCGCTTCGCCGTATGAATTCACCTCGACGCCCTCACGCCCATTGCGACGGATGGAGTTGTTCTTGCTCCAGAATGTCGCCCCGTCGATCGTCACTTTGAAACCGGAACCGCGGTTCTCGAGGATGCGGTTATCAGCGAACCAGGCCTTGACGTTCGCGACGAGATCGACGCCATCACCGTTGCCGATGATATCCGTATTAGTGACGATGATATTTCGTTTCTCGGAGAAAATACCGGCGAGCCGATTGTTTTTAATGACGGACTTGTCGATGATAACCTGCTCTTTTTTATCCCGCGTTCCTTTATCGATATGAACGCCGTCCCGGGTACTCCCCTTCACGACGGAACGGATAATCTTGGCCTCGGCATGTTCGATCACGCGCACGCCATGACGGCCGCCGACTACGGTGATCTTGTTGATTTCGGAGTCGTCCTTCATGGTGATAACCGGCTGATCGGGATTATCCGCCTTGATCACGACATCATCCATATCCTTGCCACCGATCAGCTTCACATCCTTCGGCAACGTGATGTTCTCCTTATACGTGCCCTTGGCAACGTACACAACCGTCGAGCCCTTGGCATGCTTCAGCGCCTTGGAAATAGTATGGTACGGATGGTTGTATGAGCCATCTTGAGAACCCTTGTTATCCTCATCGACATAAATTAACTTCGAGCTACCCAGGACCACCACTGGGCCCAGAATAAGGGCGAAAAGTGACACCGCCAGCAGGGTATTCTTCCATTGGAGAGCGATTTTTCCGTTCATAAAATCAAATGAAAAACAGTTTAAAGCGATATATGACAGTACCAGGAGCAGGCAGTTTTGTCAATTCCCCTCGAGTCAGCTAGTATGAAGGGGAAAGAAACACCAACATGTCTCTCCATAGTCTTTTTGCTCCCCGATCCATCGCCGTGATCGGCGCCTCGACGACGCCCGGCAGCGTCGGCAACGATGTCGCGAAAAACCTCGTCGAGAGTGACTTCACCGGCACAATCCATCTCGTCAATCCCAAGGTGCAAACCCTCTTTGGGCAGGTTTGTTATCCATCCGTCGATGCCGTCCCCGGAACCATCGACCTGGTCATCATCATCGTCCCAGCCAAGATCGTCCCCGCGGTCTTGCGAGAAGCGGGCGAGCGCCTGGTCCGGGCGGCTGTCATCATCAGCTCGGGATTCAAGGAAAGCGGAGCAGCTGGTGCGGCGCTCGAAGCGGAAGTGGTGCACATCGCCGAAGAGTTTCACATGGCCATCCTCGGACCGAACTGCCTCGGCTTCATCAATCCGAGCCAGTACCTGAACGCCTCATTCGCCTCCACCATCCCGGCCAAAGGATCAATCGCCTTTTTCTCCCAAAGCGGCGCGCTCACCAGTGCCTTCCTCGATTTAACTCACGGTAAGTTTGGTTTTTCACTCTTCGCGTCGATTGGTAATAAAGCAGTAACGGATGAGAAGGCGCTCCTCGAATATCTGTTCCAGGACGAGGGTACGAAAACCATCGGCATGTACACTGAGAACCTCGAAGGAGCCACGCGATTTATCGCTCTCGGCCGCGAGAATCTAGCCGCAAAAAATCCGAAACCAATCGTCGCGTTGAAGTCTGGGACGACCGCGGCTGGTGGAAGCGCGTCGAGTTCACATACTGGCGCCGTCGCCGGCAGCGATGCCGCGTACGATGCACTGTTCAGACAAGCCCGGATGTTCCGAGCCAAAAACTTCGAAGAGCTGATGGATCTCCTCCTCGTCCTGGATCAGAATCCGGTGCCGCGGGGAAACCGCGTTGCCATCATCACGAACGCCGGCGGCCTGGGCGTCCTCGCGACCGATGCAGCCATCAAAAATGGCCTCGAACTCGCGACGCTCAGTGATGAAACCATCAGAGCGTTGCAGGCCGTGCTGCCGCCCGCTGCCAATACCCATAATCCCATCGACGTCCTCGGTGATGCCCTCGCCGATCGCTATGCCAAGGCGCTCGATATCGTCGCTCGAGATGACGGCGTCGACCTCGTACTCGTCATTCTCACACCGCAAACCATGACCGAAGCGGAAAAGACGGCAGAAAAAATCGTAAAGCTCCGAAAATCAGCCCCAGCACTACCCATCGTGACCGTCTTTTCCGGCGCTCGTCTCGTCCATACCGGCCAGCGCCTACTCGAGAAAGCAGGCATCCCTAATCTCCTCTACCCGGAGACCGGCGCCCGGACCCTCGGCCTCCTCGCTCGTTTCGGTATCTGGCAGCGCGGACTGCGAAGCGAAACTCCGGCGACATTCAGCGTCGATACCGCGCGGGCCCGCCAGGTACTGGCGCTGGCCGAATCAGCCGGGCAGTTCCAGCTCGGCGAACGGCCCGCGACTGATTTCCTCTCCGCCTACGGTTTCCCCTTTCTCAAAAGCCGACTCGTCACAACGCGTGAGGAAGCAGCAGCCTTTGCGAGCGAGCTCGGTACGCCGCTCGCTTTGAAGATCTCTTCACCCGATATCATCCACAAATCCGATGTCGGTGGCGTGCTCCTCAATGTCCGGACTGAAGAGACCGATGTCGCCTATGAGCACTTACTCGCCACGGTCAGAGTCCACGCCCCGGATGCTCGGATCGATGGCACGGTCGCAGTCGAAATGGCGGCCACCGGCGGTCGTGAGATTCTCCTCGGGCTGAAGAAAGAGCCGGGCCTCGGAACGCTGGTCGTCGTGGGCCTCGGGGGTATCCATGTCGAGACCTTCAAGGATATCGCCATGCGTTTCGCGCCGCTCCTGCCGTCGGATATCGATGCGATGCTCGATGAATTGAAAAGTCTACCACTCCTCCTCGGCAGCCGTGGTGAAGCCGGAATCGATCTGGCTACACTGAAAGAATACATCGCGCGCCTGTCGCAAGTCGCCGTCGACTTCCCGGAGATCGAAGAGCTCGATATCAACCCAATTTTGGCTTTCTCAAAAGGTTCCGCCTTCCGCATCCTCGACTCCCGCATTCGTATCGCTGAAAAATGAAACAGGCTCGGGGAGTGGATCCTCCCCGAGCCTGTTGACGTGCCGTCTCTTTCCTTAGCGCACGAGACGAGTGTTGTCGCGCCCGTTCTCTGTTGAAAGACTGCCGATGAGGCTGATGGCGACAAAGCCTCCGCAGGCGACGAGACAGATGGCAAGCACTGCGACGAAACCGATATTCCAACGCCGCTGTTCTCGGTACAAAGCACGTCGTTCCTTGTCGGTCAGTATCCGACTCTGTTTAGAAGATGATTTCAAAAGAGGCCCTTTCAGAGGTGAAAAGAATTGGTAACAAACAAAAACTGGCACAAAGCATTGTGAGCTTTTTCCACTATGAAGTCAATACTCTCGGTAAAATTTGGCGTACCGGCTACCGCTGATAGATCGATAAGAGCGCCTGATAGTAGGCTTCCGGCCGAGTGTCTGCCACGCTCTCATAGGCTGCCCGGGCCAGCTGATTGGAATCAGGCTGAAGAAGACAGCTTTGAATCACTCGGACCAGGTCCTTCGGCTGACCGGGTTCAAAGAGCCAGCCGTTTTCGCCTTCATTAATCCGCTCCGGCACGCCGCCCAGCCGTGTCGCGAGGACCGGCTTCCCCCGCGAGAGGGCTTCCAGGACAACATATGGCATATTTTCATACCAAATCGACGGAACTATGAGCGCCTTCGATCCCTGAAGCGCCGCTTCCCAGGCTGCGCCCGTCTGATAGCCGAGAAACTCCACGCCGGGGATGCTCTTCGCCCGCTCGCGAAGAATTGGTTCTTCCGGTCCGGTCCCGATGATCTTGAGCGGTACCGCGCCCTGGAGTAACTCCCACGCATCGATTAGAGTAGTGATTCCTTTTTCCTCGGAAAGCCGGCCGATATAAAGAAAGTATGCGCCGCTCCCGCCCGTCGGAGCCATTGGAAACGGTCGGATCGGCTGGACGACATGGGTGATGGGATACGGGAATCCCAACGAGTGAAATTTATCAATCAAGAAGCGGCTCGGCGCGATGAACACATCGACTGTACCGAAACTCCTGATCAGAGTATGAAACCACTTTTCCAAAGCACAGACAGTGCTCTTCAGCACGGAATCTTGGACCACGCGATCGAATATCGCTCGTACCCCGCTCGTGTGATCCCAGATTTTCCCTCGGACGAGCAGGCTGTAATTCGGTGAGATGAGCTTGTAGTCATGCAGTGTCATGACAATCCGCACCCGATGCTTCCGTAACGTCCAGAGAATCGATGGCGACAACTGATGATAGGTATTATGGAGATGAGCTACTTCGGGCTGAAATTCCCGGATGAGGGCGTCGAGTTTTTTTGCTGCCTCATGATTCCAGATGATGCGGGCGGCTGCTCGAAGCTTGGCGCCGAGCCCTGCATGAACGTCATGGTAATCGACTTGGGAAACGAAAAACCGGCTCCAGGGGGTGTCGAGATTGTCCGGATGAAGCATCGAAAAAAAGGCGACCTCATGGTCGTTTTCTGTTAAAATGTGGGCAGTATCGAGATAAGCTCGCTCCGCCCCTCCTTTGAGATAGTGGAATTTGTTGATGAGAAGTACTCGCATATTTCTTAGTATACCTGTTTTTCGCCCCTCACACATCATCGTATGACCAATCTAGTCGACACCATTGCTGGTTCCATCTCGAAAAAAAGCCGCGCCCAGAAGTGGGCCCAGTTCCTCGCTTTCATGACACCCGGGCCAGATGATCGCCTAATCGATGTCGGTGTAAATACCATCGAGTACTCGGAAGCCGACAATTACCTCGAGCGTCACTACATCTATCCCCAAAACATCACGGCGGTCGGCATGGAAACGGACTTCGCTGCATTCAAAAAACGCTACCCAGAGGTGACCACGGTCACAAGTGATGGCACACGCCTCCCCTTTGAAGACAACTCGTTCGATATCGGCTGTTCCAACGCGGTCATCGAACATGTCGGCGGTCACGAGAAACAGCTCGCCTTCCTCCGTGAGCTATACCGGGTGGCGCGCCGGGGCTATA
Organism: Candidatus Moraniibacteriota bacterium; assembly: GCA_049290475.1. GTDB lineage: Bacteria > Patescibacteriota > Minisyncoccia > Moranbacterales > UBA1568 > SSEF01. Next base: position 20,343 of record JBATNS010000051.1, read on the forward strand.
TCACCACACCGAATCGACTGTTCCCGGTCGAGGTCCACACACGCATCCCGCTCCTCCACATCTTCCTCTCAAAAAAGGGCTTTGATCGAGTCGCGACGGCCATCGGCAAAGGCTGGGCCGCGGGCGAGTACATGCACCTCCTCTCCGAGCGCGAACTTCGCGCCCTCGCGGAAGAGGCGGGCATGGAACGATTCGAGCTCATTCGCAACCGTTTCTGCGGCTTTCCCATGACCTTTACCCTCATATGGAACCGACAAGACTAGTCCCATCTACCTCTGAACGGACATTCTGGACCGACCCACGTACCTACCTCGTTTTTGGCGCTGTTTTCTTCCTCCTTGCCCTAGGCAGCAGCCTCCTCGGCATATCGCTTCTCCTCCCGATTATCGCCCTGTTCGGCATCGGCGCAGTCATCACGCTCTTTCGAAACCCGCTCCTCCTCCTGAGTTCACTCATCGTCGTTCGCATGTCGCTCGACTATTCTTCGCAGTTCATCACCCTCTCGCTTTTTGATCGAGCATTCTCCCTCTCACAATTGCTCGGCCTCGGCATCGCCGTGCTTGGAATCCTCTTCATCCTCTTTCATGGCCGCGCGCTCGGCCGTTATCCGCTCCTGCTGCCCTATTTTCTCATCGTTACTTGGGGACTCGGCACGCTGACGTACTCAATCATACCCTCGATGTCTGCACAGGAAATTCTCCGCGTTTTCGATCTGTTCGTCGTCGGGTTCATGGCCTATGCGAGCGTGGAACGCTATCGTGATTTCCGCACCCTCCTCATGGCCATTTTCGTCTCAAGCTTCCTGCCGATCCTCTTCGGGCTGACCCAATACTTTCTCGGTATCGGTCTTTCCGATGAAAACGTTTCTGCCATCCGCATTTTCGGCACCTTCAGTCATCCGAATGTCTTCAGTCTCTACCTCTTCACCGTCGCGGCGGTCGCCAGTATCTACACCATTGTCTACGCGAGACAGGATCGCGCCCGTATCCTGACCAGTCTCTACCTCGGTCTCGTGCTCTTCACCCTCCTCCTCACCTATGCGCGTATCGCCTGGATTTCACTCTTCGTCTTTGCTTTCCTCGTCGCCCTCTGGCGCTACCGTTTCCTCCTCATCCCGCTCATTCTCCTGCCGCTCGTGCTGAGCGCCTTCGTCCCCGCCGTCAACCAGCGCGTCGTTGAAGCACTCCATCCGACACCGGATAGTTCAATCGTCTGGCGACAGAATCTGTGGCACGACATGATCCTGAAGACGAATCTCGAAGAACGGACCTGGCTCGGCAGCGGTATCGACACGTTTCGCTTCTCGGCCGAACAGTTGCGCGGTGAACGCTTCGGCTCAAACGAATCGCACAATGACTTCGTAAAGTTCTATGTCGACGGTGGCATCATCGGACTCGTTGTTTTCCTCCTCTATCTCATCATTTTCGCATTTCCTGTGCTCTCCGCCCGCCGGCTCACGCCAAGCCACAGTTTGAAAAATATGGCGACACTGTTGGCACTGCTCATTCTCACGCTC
>JBATNS010000052.1:0-17511 GCA_049290475.1 Candidatus Moraniibacteriota bacterium
GTAGATAGTTTCGACTCATTAAAACCACCTCCTTCTAGCGTTGGGGTGGTTTTAGTATACGAGAGCTACGTTTTGAAACGCACACACCGGCTGACGCCGGTGGTTTACCTGGTTAAGGAAAAGGCCCACCACATCTGTTGGATATGGCGGGGGCGAGGTTGGCTCCGGATGGAGCGGGAGCGGCTCTTTGGCCTGGTTCAGGCCGCCGTGGGTGCGGGGCCGGCGATGGTCTTGATCAGACCGGCGATGTCGGACAACGCCGCGGCCAGCTCGTTCGCGTCGTAACCCTCCAGCGACTTGCCGTCCTTCAAGAAGATCTTGTTGCCGATCGGCTTCACGAAGAGCGAATTGACCACCGTGTCGCCGTGCTTGCCGTGGCACTTCTTCCAGCCGAGGCCGTTGTCGATGACCTGCGCGCGCGTCATGTCGATGCTGTGGCCACCGATCACGACCGGGAAGGTGGTCTCTTGAGGGCGGCGGCTGCCACGGCGACCTTATAGGTTTGCTTCTGCATGGGTATCTCCTGCTGAGGGTGCTCCGCGTCCGGGATGGACTCGGAAAGCAAAATCGGCCTTGCAAGCCGACAATTGAAAATTATACGGATTGCGGATACCGCTGTCAAGCGCGCCGTTATTTCTTGGGTTTGGGCTCCGGCAGTGCCGCTTCGGTCAACCGGATGAGTTCGGCGATTCGTTCCCGATTGTCGACAAAATCATCGCTCATCGCGAGACTCAGCCGCGCACCGGGATAGGCTGGGGCCTCTGTGTACGCGCCGGCGGCATACGCGCGCCCTTCCGGCGTCGGCTTCACATAGAGCATATCGTCACAGATGAGTGCCACGACTTTTGCTCCGACATACAGCGCGTACTCGCCAAACATCTTTCGCGTCCGGATACCGGGCACGTCAGCGAGTTGATCAACAATATATTCGATGGTCGATGCGGAAGTCGCCATAGTTATTACCACCACGGGGTGCCGTAGCGCTTTTCAACATAGAGAATCTGCCAGAACTTTCGGCCGAGGATGAAGCCGAAGAGGATGAATGAAACCGACAGGACCCTCCCGCCAATACCGTGCCACAGTCCCCAATGCTGCCACCAGTAATTCTCCGCCATCGTAGCGGGGTCTGCCGTGATGATACGGAGTATCGGGATCTCGACCGCGGCATGTACCAACATGCTGACCAAGAAGCCGAGAAACATGAAGGCGGCAATGTAGAAGTATTTTTTCATACCGTTTTCTTTTTTCGCTGGGGAGTTATCACTATTGTCACGGTCACTCGCTGTCGAGCATGAATCCCTTCGCGCGCTCGGACAGCTGCCTTCAGCGGCAAGAGGTAGCCACCCGATCGCTTGTCGGGAAAAAAGATGGATGTTTGAAAAACTGTCTTACCGATCGTCGCAGTCACTGGGAGCGAGCCCCAGCCACGGGTCTGCTGGCCAAAGCGAGATTTTATCTCGTCAGCATCACGCTTGGGAACAGTCATAAAATGCCAAGCAGCTGACTCGCCCGGATAGAGCCAGACTTCGCCAACGATGGTCCAACGAAGGAGTTTCGCCATATTTCCATACTACACCCAATCGGCACGAGAATGCCCCGACATAACATCAATTGGCGATTCAAACGTTTGCTTGTTGGACAGTCACTCCAGATGGCAGTGCCTGGCTGATCGGGAGCGTGACCATGAAATGCGACCCGACTCCCTCGATGCTCTCTACCGTGATAGTACCCCCCATCCGTCGCACCAGTTCGAGCGTGATCCAGAGACCAAGTCCGGTCCCGGAGATATGCTCCGTCCGTTCATTTTGAATCCGCGAGAATTTTTGAAAGAGCTTGGTCTGGTCAGCTGCCGACAATCCGACCCCCGTATCGGCCACCGTGATGAGATACTGTTTGTCTTTCCTCCGTGTAGACAGAGTCACCTTCCCCTGTTCGGTATATTTGAGGGCATTGCTCACCAGATTGACCATCACCTGCTTGAACCGGTCGGCATCCGCCCGGACCAGCGCGGACTCCCCCGGTTCAAAGACGAGTTCGAGCTTCTTCAGCACTGCCTGAGAGCGCTGTTCGTCGAGCACCTCAGCGATAAGCGCGGCGGGATCGAAATCAGAGAGCCGGATTGGTATGCGATTCCCCTCAAGGCGGGACACTTCGAGGATGTCCGTCACCAGTGTCTGCAATCGGTTGACCGAGGCATGGATATTGATCAGGAAATGCTGTCCTTCCGGATCGATACTCCCCTTGACCTTGTCGCCCAAGAGATCGAGATACCCGCGGATAGCGGTGAGTGGCGAACGGAGTTCATGGCTCGCCATCGAGATAAAGGTGTCTTTCATCTCATCCACTTCCTTCAGTTTGTTGAGCGTGAGGACATAGCCAAAGAGGCGGGCCTGGTTGGAAACGATGAGGAGAACGACGAACACGGTGATGATGAGGACGAGATAGGATCGATTGACGGTTCGATTGATGAGCGTATCGCTGTCCGCGAGTGGGAAGACGACTGAAATCAGTGCTGTCTTCGCTCCGGTAGTCGCATCGGTCAATTGCCGCGTCACGCGCCAGAATCGCCCCGTCTCATTCTCATCCAGGAAAGCGATCCCGTCAGCTTGGTTCCAGGCCAAAAGGTACTGGAGATTGTCTGTCGTCTGATCCAGCGCTTCGGTTTCATTCGTCGCGACGACACGGAAACGACTGGCATTTTCCTCCGGAAACAAGAAGGCGATCGAGAGAAGCTCGGTATTGTCGCGCATGATACCATCGACCGCACTCTGCAACGCTCCCCGATCAGCCATCCGGTCCCGGACGAGCACGTTGATGACCTGCTCCACGAGCACTGCCTTGCGCTGCGTGATTCGATCGATATCCTGCTCCATGTTCGAAATCAGTCCGTAGGTGTTGAAAAAGAACGCCGCCGGGACAAAGACGAGGAGGATGAGTGAATAGATGATGCGCGGATTTTCGCGGATGAAGGCGATGCCGCTCGCAAAGAGTTGCTTCATACGACCGGGGGCACAGGTGGCAGACCCACGTGATTCCGATGCCGGACGAGGCCGATGATCGCGAGCCCGGCCGCTAGAGCGGCCAAACTGATGGCGATGAGCATAAAAATATCACGTGTCGTTCGGCGTTCGGTCACATTGGCCACTACCGCTGACGAAGCAGCATCCGCCTTCGGTACCACGGTGATCGCTTGAGCGACTTTGACGAACGGCAGTGGTTCGCTTTTCGCGGTGATTTTACCGGTATTGTCCGTAACTGCGACATACACTTCGTGTTCGCCTTCCTCCACCGTTTTGTCGAGTTCATAGGACCAATTACCCTCACTATCGGTCTTCACCGTGAGGATAATCGGGTCACTGTAGACATAGATCGTGACAAAGCTATTTGGCAAACCCGTGCCCGAAAAACGGAGGCGCTCTTTCCCGGCTTCCTTTGATTCGAGGGTCACCGTCCGGACGGTGTAGATGTCGCTCCTCACATCACCGGCTGATTTGGGGCTCTCAAAAACAATCTTGTCGCTCTTGTCTCCACCAGAATACTTGACTGGATCAAAACCGTTTTTCACTTCATCACCGTCGATGAATCCATCGAGGTCAGTGTCCGCCACGCCCGGGTTCGAACCAAAGCGAATCTCATCGACATTGCTCAGACCATCGCGATCAGTATCCTTTTCGGTCTGGCATTGGGCCGCATGATTCAGACAGTATTGGAGGACGAGGCGGCGCTCCCCTTCGACATCATCAGCCTTCGTTGGAGTGACCGCAGTCGGAGGAATCTGGACTTCCTCCTGAAACTGACGAACAATTGTCCGCTTTTCATCATCACTCATGCCGACCGGTTCAAAACCTTCATTCGTCGTTGCTGCCGGGACAAGTGAGCGATCGCCATTCGCGATGAGAATCTTGCGCTGACCACCGCCATACTCCCCGAAAGCGTTCTTGATCTTGGGCCGGAGGTAAAACTCGCCATTGGGAAAAGACTGGGAAGCAAGGACGAACTGCCAACTAGAGGTACCGGTGCGTACCGCGGTACCAGCATATTTGTGGGTGTTCGAACCAACGGAGACGAGATAGAATTCTACTCGCTCTGCCTGTTCGACCATGCCCCGCACCTCGAAATTCTGCCGCACCGTCAGCCCATCAGACACATTCGTAAAGACAAAGGGTGGTGTCACACTGTCAGTCGTAGGCTGCGAACTCGCCGCCGAACTCGTGGTGGTCGATGTCACACCACTCACCGTCGAAGTGGGCACACTCGTACCCGTGCTCGTAGCTGCTGCAGTATTGGTAGTCACAGTGGTGGGAGTCGTAGAGACCGCGCTCGTCGTTTGTTCAAAATAGCAGCTCTGTTCGACGACCGGCTTCGTGTATTCCTCACAGGAGGAAGGACCCTTGGAGAGTACATTCCGAGACCGTTTTCCCTCGGACCGACACGCTCCCCAGCTGGTGTAGGTATAGACACACTGAGCGGGTGCAGCCGTTTGGGTGGTTGATGCAATCGTCGTCGTCGTTGCTGTCGAGCCACTTGTCGACGTAGTTGTCGGAGCAGTATAGGTACACGAACGAGTGAGCGATGGACTCGAACCACCCTGGCATGGCGTGGGTGATGTAGAGAGAATGGTGCGAGTTTGCTGACCATTCGACTGACAAGCACCCCAATCCGAATAGTTATAACTGCACTGCGGTGGTGAATAACTACAGCTCTCGGTCAGCTTGGGCGCAGTGGTCTGGACACAACCACTCGGCGACATACCGGTCAGGGCCCGGGAGTGAGTCCCGTTCGTCTGGCAGGGACTCCAGTCACCATAGCTATACGAACACGACGTCACAGTATTCGTCGTCTGATTCGAACCTGAAGTGGTACCGGTTGCTGTCGACCCACCTTCTTCAGCGGAAATTCCTGACGTCAAAGCCAAACCGAGCGCGACGGTCGCAAAGACAACTGCGGCGATATGGTACTCGTTGGCATGACGATCAAAGAGGCGAGTCCAGAGAGAAGTTTTGTTTTGGGCCATAGGAGAGAACCCTACCAGAAAGAAAACTCGTCGAGGATCATATTGGCTCTAATTGTATCATAAGAATTTCCAAAAAACGGACGCTGAGAATTGTTCGAAGCAACAGAAACCATTTTCCCTGAAGCCCACTGTTTCTGTGCCGTCAGACGTTGACAAGGCAATCATTTTTGGGGAAAATGGCACATCTGCCTTTTAACCGAGGCAGACATCGCAGCAGCCCCTACCCAACCCCTCCCACTTATTGGAGCCATCATGTACGTCCTGATTCACCCTGAATTCAAACCCGACGACCTCACCGGCAACGCCCTCGAACTCCGTGAGCTGTACATGCTCGCCCGCGAAGAAGACGTGCCTGTCGACAGCTACGCCATCTTCTCCGACGGCGTCGAGCACGTGACCACGGTCGGTCCGGGCAAGTACAAGTTGGCCCTGTTCTCCTCTACCTCATGACCAAGACGGCCCGCCCGGTCTTCGAGCTCACTGACGAGCTGCGGGCATACGTGGGCGAGTACTTCGGCCGCCGCATCGTGGCCGAATCAACGCTGCCCGACACACACCACACGACCGTGCGTGCGCTCCTCGGCGAGCAGGTCACACCGTCCGTCTCACCCTGAAGCCCGGCTACCGCGAATGTCTCGCCGTCGGCCGCAGTCTCCAGGAAATCCTGGAAGCGGCCTGGAAACGCCGCGGCCGCATCAGCCGCGAATCGCCGGAACCGTTCCTGCGCCAGGCCCTGCAACACCTGTTCCAGCAACTAGAACATGGCATCCTCCGGGCCCGCGATGACATCGCCAATCACTGGCCCACCCAAGAATGGGTTGAGCGAGCGATTTTCCTGGATGGCCGACTGCGTGGCTAGCGCCTCGTACCGCGGCCAGACGAAGGCTGGCACTCACACTCCTGTGACGTGCCGGCTTTTTTTATACGAGAGGGTTTACAAAAGAGGATTTTTTTCAGTTACCTTACTCGCTCTGATACTGGCCACTCAAAAAAGTATCGAAAATGAAAACCCCCGACAAGCCTGGTTCGGCGTATCGGGGGCAAGCAAATGTCTGCGCGTAAGCAGCGAGCGATGACCGCTAGGCACTTTGACGTACGGGCTCGGGCGGAACAGCAAGCGACTGGAGGATGGTGTCCACCACTCCATCCACCTCGTGGCAGAAGAGCCCGACGTATGTCGCCAGAGTCCGGCGATCCGAGAGCAGTGTCGTCCGCACCGAGCTGATGCCGAAGACCCGGTTCACCGTACCGAGGACGTAGATCAGTTCGGCAAGCTCAGGATCCTGCTTTGCAAACGAGCCCACCATCAGCTGAAAGCGTACGATTGCTTGACGAAGGGCGCGATGTTTCTCGCGCATCTTTGGACTGGGCGACGTATTGAGGCGCCGGTTCAGTAATTGGAAAACGGGACGGAGTTCGGCTAGCCTCCCTCCTTCAAAAAGACGGATCAGCTTCTCTATGGATACGAACACCGGTTGGTACTCTTCAGAGCATTCCGGAGCGAACTTTCCCAAGAGAGCCTTGAGCGCGGCGATGCATTGTGCTCACTCGCGATTGATTTCGAATATCATCGATCTCCTTATCCTGCATGACAGCAGTTGTAAACACAGCCGAGAAATTATAACCCAGCAGACCAGTTTTGTAAAGGATCAAGGACGGATAGCCGTATCGGAATTGATTGAAAAAAACCATTATAGATCGTCAAAATAATAGAAGGATAAAAAACAGCCACCCTCCAGAGTCGATGCTCGAGGGTGGTAGTACAAAGAAACGAGATGCCGTGTGAGTCTGGTCGGCTCAGGCTTCTCGGTCAGCCTTCCAGGTCACGCTATTGTCTTCGCGCCGGATGACACGGTAGGGCCGGCCATCACTATCGTAGACGACGAAGTACTCTTGCCGGCTTTCCGGAACAAATCGCACAAGAGAGTTTCACTCTCCACTCGGCAATTTCCCGTGCTGACATAGGTCCCCATATTCACGACCTCGCGATAGGTCTGAGCCGTGACGGGCAGTGCTCCGGCGAGCAGCATGACTGCTGCCGTCGAGAAAGTACCTGTGATGTTCATGGCTGTCCTCCTTTGGTTTCAGAGTGGAACGGCCGCCGCCATGGACGCCAGTGCGCCAATGGGAACAGCTTTGCGTTTGGCTAGATGGAGAAAAGCCAGGCTCGTCCGGTCCCGGCACGCGAACACTTCGGTGTGCGCTGGTACCGCCGCGATGGCGAGAATGAACGCGCCCCAGAAATTCGGACAGCCGTTCACGCTGTCAAAGACTGGCGGATGTTCGAAGTCCAAACGCGGGTAGTCCTCACTGGTCCAGTAGATGGACTGCATCGCCACCACCGCCGTGCCGAGGCGTTCGGCGCCGTACCCCTGGAAATGGAGCAGGACTTTGCTCCCACACGGCAACGCCTTCAGAAACTGCCGCACGGGTTCATAGACCAAAGACTGGTCCGAGATCAGGTGATGGGTTTCTCGTACCCGCCGGTCGAAGTCCGTTTCGTCGGGCGGTATCGGACGTTGTCCGAAACGGAGATTACAGAGTACTGCCGGGTTGGCCTCCGCATAGCCAATGAGTGCGTCAGAAACCAGCCGGGTATGCCCGGGTGCCTTGGATGTCGGCATGTTGTGCTCCTCTAGAAGAAATCGCCACTGAGAACCGTGGCCGTTCGAAAAAATTGGGAAAAAACTCCTGATGCACCAGTCTCTCAAAATCACACCAGCCGGTCAATACATACCGATTGATACTCATTTAGATCTTGGTCAGGGGCGCCTTGGCAAACGGCACGCTAAAGGCGCGACACCAGACATACACCTCATTGAAACGAGCCGCATCAAAGCCTGATGGGAGCTCATAATTCTGAGCGCCAACATTCCCCTTCAGAGCGCCCAGTTCTGATCCCGCGCTATACTGCCCGTCTTTACCGAAACCGACAAACAGATCCGGCCCATTGGACACCGTGAAATCAGATTCGAAGCGAACATACGTCTTTTCGCCAATCTGAATGATCTTGGCTGTCCCCGATCCCTGATGGAGCCGATCGAAACCGACGAAACTCCCCACAAAGAGTTCAACGGGTGCCGAAGCTTCATCTGGCGCCGGAGTCTGGTCCTCCGAAGAAAGGACTGCTGCTGGGACGGGCTGTGTCGCCGGTACACCCTCGTCCACTCGCTCTGTCCGCCACAAAGGTGAGAGGAGCCAATACCCGATCATCCCCGCTCCCAAAAGTACGACACCAATAATAATTTTTTTCATACCCCTATTCTATACCACCGCATGTTATTGCCCTACCGGACGCCGACTGAACCACTTCGCGGCGTTCGGCCGACGATGCGGGCAGCCTGGCCAGCAGCAGGGACGGCGTTTCCCGCGGCGCATGTCCTCGGCGAGCCGCCGGAGATGATTCGCCCGTGTCTCGGCTTTCTTCACAATCGTTACATAGCAGATCCATTCGTTCCGTGCCAAGGGTGTCAGCGTGTCCCAGAGCTTCGCGACATCCTCGTGAGCATCGAGGAACACACGTAAGTCTCGCGGCATCCGATGGAGCGGTGCTGATTTTTTTGCATCATGATTCATATGGGTCGCTTTATCATCGTGCCCCCGGGAGGACTCGAACCTCCAAACCCGGGATAGAAGCCCGGCGGTTTATCCGATTAGCCTACAGGGGCAAGCCTCGTGGTCTCAATCAAAATCGAATTTCCGTTCGCGCGAATAGCGGCAGCCGCAATAGTTCTGGCGATAGATGCCGCGCGCCGCGACCATCTGCCGGGCTTTTTCTTCGCGGCCGCGCTTCTTCCAGTCTTCGGCATGATACGTCACCCCGGCCGCCGCCGCGGCTCGTTCGCCGAGTGGTGTCACGACTGACGCCCGCTTCTGTCGGCCCATAGTGAGTGTCGAGCCATAGTGTCCGATCCCGCGCGCCGCTGCTTCGCGCGCGGTACGCTCGAGCCGCATGCCGATGCACGACACGCAGCGGATACCGCCTTCGGACTCTCCCTCGCGCCCCTTCACCGCTTTGTCCCAGACCGCCGGCTCATAGTCAGAATCGATCATCGGCACAGACCACTCGGTGCAGACACGGACGACCTCAGCTTTCCGCCGGAAATACTCGTCCTCAGGATAGATGTTCGGGTTGTAGAAAAAGACCGTCAAGGCGTACGATTGGCGCAACTCGTCGATGACCGCGATAGCGCATGGCGCACAGCAAGAATGAAGAAGAAATGGTTCGGGCATAGATGCAATTCGGCAAAAGAAGACTGATCGATGTTTCAGACCGTGGGAATCGTTTCGATGAAGAGCTGCCGCCCTTCACGGTCCGCATACGTGCAGGTCATGGTCTCGGTATCAACGCACCATTTCTCGACTCCCATAGCAGCCGCATCCTGACAAAACGTGGGGTAGTCCGTTTCTCCAGCTTGATGCCGCTTCAAACACAATTGAAATTTCTCGGGATCGCTCACACTCGCGACCGATAGAGCCGGGTACTTCGCCAGCGATTCGAGGACGGAGCCGTCCATCCCGACATACACTGACCGGCCATCAGCGACGAAGACATCGTAGCGTTTCGCCCCGAGAGTGATGAGTGCCTGGACATACGCCGGGAAATTCACCCCACTCTTTACCTGGCTATGTGCCGCTTTGATTTGTTCGAGTGTAAACACCGCCCAGACTATTCGGTCGTTACGCCGTCGAACAAGGGATCATCGGTCACCGCTTCGGCTTTCGTCGCGCGGACCATGCCGTCCTGGTGATGTGGCGGGGCATAGATGGTATAGAGTCGGAGCGGTTCGGTGTCCGAAGTATTGATGACATTGTGCTTCGCGCCCATCGGGATCACGACGGCGTCGCCATCCCCCACTTCATACTCCGTCTCGTTCACGATGACCTTGCCCGTCCCCTCTTCGAAACGGAAAAACTGATTGATATCCGGGTGCGTCTCCAGTCCGATCTCCTCGCCCGGGAGGAGCGACATGAGGACGAGCTGACAGTCTTTGGCGGTATACAGCACCTGCCGGAAATTGGTATTCGCGAGCGCCAGTTCTTCTAGGTTCCCCTTGAATCCCTTTTTCATATGGTTCGATGCTATGGATTACGCCCTCAGTATACACCCATAGGAAAAGCTATTTCTTTTGGCGAAGCGCATTCCGTTTCGCATGCGCCTTTACGATCTTTTGGATGAGGGCGATCGGTACTTTCTGCCCGCGCGGAATATGCAGCGTGCTCCCGGAAAGGTTCGCTCGAGCGAGCACGTCCGCGAATTCCCGCTTATCCTCTGCGCTGATCCAGTGGAAACTGCAGTGTGCACGATGAACCGAAAAGTACGCCAGCCGTCCAACGAGGGCATAGTACGGCATGTGATAGCTGATCGATTCAACCGCTTTGGGCGCAGTGGTCCGGATCACGCGGCGCAACTCGCGGAGTATCGGCCGGGCCCACTCCGACGCGGTCGCGATATACTCGTTTACATCAGCGATACTTTTCATATCTTTGCCTATCGTCAGCCCTCGACTTCGACCGAGAAACCACCCATCGCCATGCGCTTCATATCAAACGGCATCGACGCCATCTGTTTCTCATCGTACTTTTTCGTAAAGTACTCCATCACCTGTTTGGTGATGCGGTTCCGATCTTTCTTCGAACGATAGACAACGAACGAGAACCACACTTCTTCATCTGGTTTGGTCTTGACTAGTTTCGGAAACGAAGAACAGCCTGGCTGTCCGGCCACATCGTCGGCACGGCATTCTCGATACTCGATGGCACCGCACTTCATCCAGACCGCCGCTCCTTCACGAGCCATCTTCCGATAAGCCGCCCGCTTCTTCTTCGGTACCGAGAGCACATATCCATCGACGTAGGTTGCCATAAAAAAATGATTGAGGGATTACGCTACTATTCTACACCTGCGAGGAGTGTCTCGAGCTGACTGAGTCCCATCGCATAGCCGGCTTCCATGCCCATCGCGAGGACAGTCTCGAGCTCAGCCCGAGTCGCATACGTGATGGTGGAGACGAGCTTGGTACCGGTCCCTTCGGGGAAAAGTTCGGTTTTCCAGCGTGAGACGGGCATATCGGTTTTCTTCTCACCCTGCTCATTACAGAAATAGTCCTCACCGACCGTGCTCCGCCCCGCTTCGATTCTGTCGTATGCCTGGACACAGTAGTGCCGCTCGCCGTCCGGTCCGAGCATGTAGTAGAACCAGCGCCCGCCCTCGCGGAAATCCATCTCGACCGTCACCGCTTTCCAGGGGCTGGGCGCCCACCACTGTTCGAGCCATTCGCTCTTCGTATGGGCCTCCCACACACTCGCGACCGGCGCATCAAATACGCGCTCCACGACGAGTGTCGCATGTTCCAAATCCTTGGTGAATGTTGCTTCCGACATAATAGTGATAGAGTTAGTATCCCTATTCTACACCGGTTCTAGCGGCGGCCGATTTCCAATGAATCCTACTTTCCGAGTGATTGGTCTCTATCCCAGCGGACGAGGGAATTGGCGGCTGATTTTTCACCGACATAGCCCCCACCGCGGGATGTATAGAGGACGACCGCCTGCTGAATCGCGCGTGCCGAAAACTTGCCTAGTTTCTGAAGCACTTCTTGTTTACAATTTTCCCAAAGTTCCGGGTCGGTGCGGATCACTTTTGATTTCATAATCGATAGGGAGAGAGGATTTCTTCCTGCCGCTATTCTACACCCGCGAGGAGCATCTCTACTTTTCGGAGAGCCTGGGGATCCTGATTGATATCGACATGAAGGAAAGACTCCACTACCCCATAACGCGCGAGTACGGACTGCTCGGACTCGAACACTGTATCGTCCAGCCAATAAAACGGTCCCGTGAAATCGATTCCCTCGGTCTTCAGTGCCCCGAAGCGAGTCGGCCGGATTTTCTCGATAAACGGCAAGGCCTCGGACGGGACGAGGCCAACCAGATAGAGGAACACCTGATCACTATCGCCGTCACAGTGGGTCGTGAGCCAATAGCACTCGAAAGTATTTGTCACAAACGAGAGGAACTCCACCAACCCTTCTGCCGGCGTCCCATCTTTCCGCAAAAGCACCCCGTCGATATCGAGATAGAGCTTTGTCATTCCTCGAGACTTTCTTTCCAGTAGCGGAGACTTTCGTCGGTAACGGGTTTGGCGGACTCGACACGGCGGAGGATGAAGTCATAGAAATCCCGCGCGTTTTCTTTCGTATTGAGGAGGGTGAGCACGAAGAAAAGGCCGAAGGAAAAGAGGTCCGGTGCGATGCCGAAAAAGAAGGCGAGCCAATAGCGCGGACGGCTCCGCCGCCCAAACGCGATGCCGCCATAGAGGCCATGCGAAAAGATATCCATTGCTCCCTCATCCTACTCTCCGGGCGAAATCACTTCAAGGTAGGTATCCCGGGGTACAAACGAAACACTGGTTAGCGAGTACCTTTGGGCAGACTCTCGCAGGCGTCGCCATCCTTGTTGCCATCGAGACGATTCGTATCCCCTTGCACCCCACCAGCATTGGTGAAGAATTTCTGCGCTTCCGGCTGAGTCGCGAAATCATCGCAGTTGTACTCGTCGGTATACTTGGCGTTTGCTGTCCCCTGTGGCACGACGTTGCCACTTTTGTCGCGCAGCACTTTGGACTGGGTGATCGACTTGGTCTCCATCATTTTCCCCAGATCGTAGTCAGTGTTGGTCGCCTCCATGCCGACACCCACCATGAGGAGAGCGACGAGGCCAAACATCCAGAGCCGGGCCTTCTCGAATAAGAACGCGATGAGGCCAGCGATGACGATGAGAGCGATGAGGACACCGAGACGGACCCGCTTACTGTTCCGCCAGGACGGGCCGACGGTTTTTGGTTCGGCCTTCGCGGTCACTGGTGTGGCGGGAGCGGCTTTCGGTTCCGGAACGCTCACTTTTTCCATCGAGTCCATACGAGAAAGAAAATGTTTAAGGCTTGCGCTTCCACTGTACTCCATTTTTCGTCTTTATCAAGAAAAAAAGCGGCCGGACTGGAGGTATCTCCAGCCGGCCGCGAGGCTAGCGATATGTCACAGGACTTCGACCGCGTAATCGGCCAGGCGCGAGCGCTCTGGCCGAACGAGCGTCACATGGCCCGCATGTGACCAACCCTTGAAACGATCAATCGCGTAGGTCAGCCCCGAGCCACCTTCGGTCAGGTAAGGCGTATCGATCTGCGCCAGGTTGCCCAGGCACACGATCTTGGTCCCCGGACCGACTCGCGTGATGAGCATCTTCATCTGCTTGGGCGTGAGGTTCTGTGCCTCATCGATGAGCACGAACTTGTTGAGGAACGTGCGCCCGCGCATGAAGTTCAGGCTCTTGATCTTGATCTTGATCTTGTTCCGGATCAAGTCATTCGTCGCTGCCCGGCCCCATTCGCTAGCGGACGAATGATTCTCCAGTACCTCCAGGTTGTCATCGAGCGCACCCATCCACGGACCCATCTTCTCCTGCTCGTCGCCGGGGAGAAAGCCGATGTCGTCACCGACCGGCACCGTGACGCGAGTGACGATCATCTCGGAGTAGCGCCTGTCTTCAAAGACCTGCTGCAGTCCGGCGGCCAGCGTCATAAGCGTCTTGCCCGTACCCGCCTGACCGGCCAGGGTGACGAAGTCGCACTCGGGATCCATCAGTAGGTTCAAGGCAAAGTTCTGCCAACGATTCCTCGGCGCAATACCCCAAACCGGGTACCGATCATAGTTGCGGAGCGTACGGAGTACCACGCTCTTGTCCGACCGTTCCTGAACGATGGCCTGAAAGGTCTTGGCCTGCTCGTCGTAGACGAATTGGTTGACGATGAGTCCTTCTGCGACCGGACCCATGAGGCGGTAGCACATCCTGTCTCCTGCCTTCCAGGATTCCGCCACTGTGGTCCGCTGCTTCTCCCAAGAGCCGGCCGGCAGTTCGCAGATGCCGCTATAGAGGATGTCGCTGTCCCCTAGCACCTGGTCGCTTTGGTAATCCTCCGAAAGGAGACCCAAAGCACGCGCTTTGACGCGCATGTTAATGTCCTTGGTGACGAGTATGACACTCCGATCGGGGTGCTCGTCCTTCAGCCCCTGCACCACGCCGAGGATCTGATTGTCGGCCTTGCCATTGGGCAGAGACGCCGGCAATTTGCCATCAAACATCTTGGACTGGAAGTAGAGACGGCCGGATGCCTTGATGTCGTCCAAGAGATCAAGCGGGATGCCGTCTTCCATGGCACCGGCAAACTTGCCCAGAAGCTGGTCGAAATAGCGGCTCGTCTGACGGGCATTGCGAGCGATCTCGGTCATCCCCTTCTTGTGGTTGTCGAGTTCTTCGAGCGTCATCATGGGAAGATAGACGTTGTTGTCCTCGAACCGGAACAAGGCCGTCGGGTCATGCATAAGCACGTTGGTGTCCAAGACGAAAAGCTTGGGGAGCTTGGGCTGGATACTCGCGATAAGGTCGGTGACAAGGGCAGGGGTCTTCGGTTGCTTGGGCTGACGGAAGACGAGCTGATCTTCGTTGGAACGAGCGATGTTGTTACCTTGACCGGTCGGCGGAGGCGGAAAGCCTTTCCCGCGCTTGAGCGAACGATGGCCAGAGCGATGGTCATTACGGCCGTTGGGATTCTTGGTCACCAGGGACTCCTTTTCTGTAGTTGCAGAGAGTTGTAAAAAGGTCACCAGAGTGGGTAACCCGGACAGAGGTGTTATACAGGCAAAAGGCCTAAAAAGGCAAACATTTTATAAATCTCCCACGGGCTTACGCCCGGGGATTTTCATGCGTAGTTAAAAAATCGCACAGAAACAGAGGATCATGATTGCTGTTTCAAACGCGAGCGAGGACTACCAGAGGCAGTCTCTTCAAGCCACCGGCGCCAAAGAGGCAAATTTCCGGTGCTCCCAGAGATGAATAGCGAGATCGACAGCCGTCTTCAGACAAATGAGAAACACGGCTGCAACGAGTGGAACACTGATGAGCTGCGCCAGCATCCCGCCGACAAGCACTGTGAGGTGAAGGACGATGATGCGCTTGTAGGGATGAATGAACAGCTCAGGGGCGGAAATCCGTTCGTATTCCTTCTGTCCGATAAAATTGCTCTGATAGGAAATCCCATGACTGACAAACAGGGAGCCGAAAGCCACGAGAAAATCCAACGCGCCGATCTCTGGCTGTCCGAACGCTACCGATACAAACACTCCATGGATGAGTGTGAAGAGTCCGTAGTGAAGGATGAAGAAGAAAATGAGCAATCGTTTCATCCCTGGTACGTATGGCCGACCGTTCATCCTGAATGTATTCGGCGGAGATACGGCAGCGGTCGAGCGAGTCATCCGGGCAATATTGAAAATGCCGATGACGACATTTTCCATCCAGTAGAGAAAGATGATCCCTGAGAGCGGCCAACCGAAGAACAAGGCTCCAGCGAGCGGGAAAAAGTTCGCTCCGATGAGCGAGAGCGACCCGGCATTCCATTCAATCTTTTGCATAGTACCTACCCTGATAAATTATTCCCCCATCATCGAGGAATGAGCGTACGGAGTGCCTGGCTATACCCGTCACTCGTGGGGTCGACCAGTGTATTGTCGATGGCATACGTCGCTTTCGTCTCCGGAAAGTCACCCGATGATGGGATGAGTCCCATATCGTAGAGCACTTCATCGAAGTAACCCGGGAGGAGCGTCTTCCAGGTGAGCGGGAACTTGACCGTGGAGATGTCTTCGACCCGCCGAGTGAGCTCATTCGTACAGTTGTGGAAAAGCGTGTTGTAAAAGCGGGGGGTGGCAGCGACCGCGTTGATATCGTCAGCTAGAGCGACGAGGAGCGCCCGAGTTTGAGCGGCATCCGCGACCGTCGGATAGCGATAGACTCGTTCCCCTCGGTAGCGAGTGCGGGCCCCAACGATATCCTGTTCTGAGCCGACGACATAGATGATCTCATACTGACGGAAGAGTCCCTGAAACGGCGAGAAGATCTCTCCCACTTCGCGGCGCGACTCGAGTGAGACGACCAACTGTTCGCCATCCGCGAAACCGAAGCTAAGGAAGATGTGGGCGAGGCCTTCGAATTCGTCGAAGTGCGAGATAAAGACATCGAGGGTGCGAAGTGTACGCAGGTCATAGCGGCGCGTCTCATAGCGTGGCTCGGCGGTGGCTTCGCCCGTCCACTGGAAATTGCGGAACTGGGTGACATCGAGCCGATCACCCTCGATCGTGAAGTGTGGTAATTTCTCCTGGCTGAGTTCCCAATTGCGATCATGGGAAGGCTGAACCTGGAACACGAACACTATCCAAGCGATTACGCCGAGGGTGACGATGAGGAGCGCCGAAAGGGCTAAACGGGAACGAAAAAATTTTAATTTTATAGTCATTATTTTCTCCTTCAGTCTACTCCCCATCGTCCGCTTTTCCAATCAATTTCCGAGCGCAGCCGTATTGATGGACAGCACGAAAAATGCCAGGATGTGACGTTAGCTATCCCACTGACAACCCACCCGAAGGAGCACTCATGCAAGCCACTGGTAATTGCCCCAAGTGCGGCACACCCGGCACCGTTTCGCTGTCACATCGACTGTCAGAACTGCGGTGCCCTCGTTAGCCTGGACTTCCCAACGATGGGAAGCGCGACGATCGACGATCTGCGCGGCCAAGGCAACAACGAGCCCGTAATCGCAATGACGTCCGCTGTCAGGATCCGCGGCATCTGGACTAGGTCCCGCCCCTGTCGCCCGGCGCGACCGTTCCCCGACCCCGAGCAACCTTGCTCACGGGTCGATTTTTTTTATAAAAATAAACGTGCCACACATTCGAGTATGAATGCACCGACATCAGCACTGAAAGAAATCTCCCATCCCGCTTTCTCGCAGAGTTGACCGAGCTCGCGTGGTCCGGTAAAATTTAACACCTGAGGTGCACACTCAGTCAAGCCATAGTTCTTTCCATTGATGCTCGTGGGGTGGGTGTATCCGGGAATATTTTTCCTGAAGTGAAAGAAATCTTTCGCTCTCCCCCACCCCGCCTAGAGCATCCCACCTGTCACCACTTCCCTTCCATCTTTTTTCTTTTGTGACGCGAAGGTTTTTTCTTTTCTATGAACACTACCGAGAAGAGCGGAATCAGTCCCGCTTCGGCGAAAAATTAAATTCAATCGGTCGATCACTCCCGGCCGCGGCAAAAGTGGCCTTCTCGATTACATCCAATACGGCGGCAGTCACATGTTTATCTTCCGCTCCGCCAGTATAACGAATCTCAAAATCAGAGGAGAGTTGGCCGCCGACCTGAATGAGAAGCTGGTCGCTCCGATGCTCAGCGATGATAGAGCGGGGTATGCCGCACACGTCTTCCGAGACTGGCAGTCGATCAATATAGGCGAGACCAATCGGGACGACATCCTCTTCTTCTCGCAGCGTGACGAGCTCGGCAAAACGATTGACGGGAAAGCCTGATTGGGCCAGTCGTGTCATTTCCTTGTGCAGTTCTCTCACCTGTGGATCAGTGGATTCAGCCGTCTGCATGAGC
>JBATNS010000053.1:0-25357 GCA_049290475.1 Candidatus Moraniibacteriota bacterium
AGCCAGGGGTGGTCATCTGAAATATGGCCGTTAATCAGATAGATGAATGTTGGGAGCGCGAGGAGAAGGGGGATAAAAAAAGCCACTCGTCGTTTCATCAGTCCGAAGGCAACGGATGCGATACCGAGGATGAAGACGGGAAAAAGTCCGTAGGAGAAGAGTATCGGTCCGAGGTTCGGCTCTGACTCATCACCGACGACAGAACTGACTTCGTGCCAGTATTTGAGCGCCGCCTTGGCGATCATCGTGTAGAACGGGAGGTTCATGTAGAGATCGCGGAGGAAAAGAAAGCCGAGAAAAAAGAAGGTGGGCAGCGCCCAGATTTTCGGCAGAGCGAAAAGATGCACCCGGAGCGCAGGCCGGAAGAGGATGTAGGCGAGCGCTAGCGGGGCAATGACGAAACCCTCGATCCGGGTGAGGGCGAGAAGGAAGCCGGCCAAAATGAGGAGTGGGAGGAAGCGCGGATTACTATCGCGATCGAAACGAGTAAGTGTGACGGCCATCGATAAGAACAAAAGAAGGGCGAGGTTCTCGGTGAGCGTCAATTGAGCGAGCCAGATCATGAGAAAAGAGGTCGTGAAGAGAGTAGTACCGAGAAGCGCATTGTGCCGCTTGACGAAGAGTGAGAGGAGTTCGAAAAAAGTCCAGCTGGAAAGCGTGAAGAGGAACGCATTCGCAATCGCCAAGCCAGCAAGCCCGAACCAACTGGTAAAGAGGCCAAGGTAGCTGATATAACCGATGGGAAACTGAGTGATGAGCGCACCATTCTCGGCGTAGCAGAAGCCAGGAAAATTCAGCGCGCGGCCGGGGCCGTAGATCCCGAAGAAAGCATCCGAAACCTGACCACGGAAAGGAAGTTCGTGGTTGGCAGCAAGCTCGAGGCTCGCGAGGGCGATCGATCCTTGGTCACGGCCAGTGAAAACGGTCGGTTCGGTCCGGAGCGCAACGAGTGCTGCGAAAAGCGCGAGTGCCCCGATCAGAATGAGTCGCCATCGGTCGTGTGCTCGATAGAGAACAAAGAGAGCGAGTCCGCTGCTGCCGAAAAGAAAGATCCCCGCGACAGCCGTCAGTGTCGGGTGGAACCAGCCAAAGAGGGCGAGTGTGACAGCAAGGACGAGCGCGAGAACGAAACCGGACAAAGCGATGAGCCAGGGGTTTTTGGTCGAAAGGGGAGTCAGTTGCATAGTGGCTCTATTATACGCAAAAATGCCTCTGGCTTCAATTTACGAAAGCCTCCCGAGACGCTACAATGCAGGTAAACAAACAGAAACACCAAACGCGCCCGGCAATGAATTTTTTCCTTTGGTACTATACGACCGGCATCCTCTCGATAGCGAGAATCGCGACCAACTATGTGCGCTATGTTTTGCATCGCTTCAACGTTGTCGGACTGTCTCGGACACTCATCTCCCCCTGGAAGCGTGATATCAGTTTCAATACCTGGCGGGGATTCCATCCAGTTCTTTTTGCGCAGGCACTCCTGAACAACATCATCACGCGCATCCTCGGAGCGATTGTCCGGTCCGTGGTGCTCATGTGGGGATTCGGCGCCATTGTCCTCATGGGAGTGGCTGTTGTTGTACTGTCGCTCTTCGCGGCAGTAGCCCCGCTCGTTCTCGTAGGCGGCAGTCTCTTCATTGGCTGGGCATTCGGCACATTTATCGGCATCCTCTCGTTCATCGGAGCGGTGATTGTCACGGTCATCGGCGTGCTCGCGTGGCATGATTACGAACAGGGCCATGCTGATTATTCGAAAGAGCCGGAACATGCGCCCTGGCGCAATCGAGCGGCCATGCGACTCGGTCTTTCCCCGAAAGATATCGATGTGGAAACGATTGGCATTTCGGAAAAACGGGAGGCGTTCCTCACATCGCATCGCATTGCACCGGAACTCTTCACGGCGGCCTGGGAAATCGAAGGCCAGCACTTTGCTGAAAAGGAAGCAGAGAAGCGTTTCTGGGAATGGGAACACCTCCGCCGCGCGACGCGTATCGGGAAATACTGGGCGTATGCGTATACGCCGCATCTCGATCGCTACATTAGCGACCTTTCGGAGCATGATTTCAGCAATTACCATCGCCAGAAATCGATCGGGCGCGAAAAGGTGATGGAGATGCTGACTCTCACCCTATCTCGCCCGACGGACAATAGTGCACTCTTGGTCGGTGATCCAGGTATCGGCAAGCGCTCGATTGTTCACGCCTTCGCCGAGCGCATCCGTGAAAATCGTTTTACTGAAAAAATCATTGATGAATTGCGCGTCGTCATTTTCGATATGGGACAGGTCATTTCGGACGGCCGAACTCAGGGCATCGATCCGAAGGGGCTCTTGCGGACGCTCCTCGATGAGGCGGTCTATGCCGGTAATATCGTGATGGTCATCGAGAACATCAATCTGTTTCTCGACCCGGAAAACGATATGGCGGTGAGTGATGTCCTGAACGATTACTTGTCGCTGCCGACCTGTCGTATCATCGGGCTCATGACTGGCGAGGCTTATTACACCCTCGGTCAGCGGCAGATCCCGGCCTTGAAATATTTCGAAGCGATTCAAGTACCGGAGCCAGCGAAAGAAGATACCATCGCGATTCTTGTCGATACATTCAAGACACTCGAGAAGAATCGGCCCGTCTTCACTCTTCAGGGACTGCACGCGATCGTCGATGGCGCTGAGCGGTACAATTGGGAGATGCCATTTCCGGAGCGGGCAATCGACCTCGCCCAAGAGGTGCTCATCTACTGGGAGAAGCATCCCGACCTCGCTTTTATTGAACGAACCACCGTCGAAGATTTTCTCGAAGAGAAGTCTGGTATACCGATGGGTGAGGCGAGCCAAGAAGAGAAGCAGAAGCTCCTCAATCTCGAAGCCCTGCTTCACGAACGCGTCATCGGACAAGAGGAAGCCATCAAACAGATGTCGGAAGCGTTCCGCAAGGTGCGCACTGGCCTGGGAAACGACAAGAAGCCGATCGGCTCCTTCCTCTTCCTGGGTCCCACCGGTGTTGGAAAGACCGAGACCGCCAAAGCGCTCGCTCATGTTTATTTCGGTGACGAGGACCGTATGGTCCGACTCGACATGAGTGAATTCCAGACGCCACAATCGATCGACGAGCTCATCGGTTCGGCTGAGATGAATGTCCAGGGTCGCATGACGACTTTGATGAAAGAGCATCCGTACTCTATCCTCCTCCTCGACGAGCTCGAGAAAGCCTATCCGCGGGCGCTCGACCTCTTCCTCCAGATCCTCGACGAAGGCTATGTGACGGATGGTTTCGGGCACAAAGTAAACTTCCGGAACGCGATTGTCATCGCGACGTCGAACGCTGGAGCCAATCTCATTCATGAGGCGACAAACGCGGGCCGCTCGATGGTCGACATTGAAGAAGAGCTCATCAACATTATCATTCAGCAGGGGACGTTCCGACCAGAATTCCTCAACCGTTTCGACGGCATCATTTTGTTCAATTCGCTCACGTCGGAAGAGATGGAACGGGTGACAGAGCTGAAGCTCAAGAGTTTCGCCGATAAGCTCTACAAAGAAAAGCGAGTTCGACTCAATTTCACACCGGAAGCCATCCGGGCGGTCGTCGCCAATGGCTATGAGCGTGAATTCGGCGCCCGGTCCATCAATCGATATATCAGTGATGTGGTGGAGGATACGATCGTGAAACGCCTTCTGGAAGGCACACTTACCGAAGGCGCCGAAGTCACCTTTACCGAGCGGGGGGACCTTGGCGGCTGACATCTGAGTTGGCTAAAGGGTCGAATGGAGCCTGACCGGCTCTTTTTCTTTTTCCTTCCATATTTTCACTAGGGTATACTAGGGACATGGCAGAAATAGTGGAAAATAGTGGTAAAAAGGTCCTCATGATCGCACCGACCCCGTTCTTTTCGGACCGGGGGACGCATATCCGCATCTTGGAGGAAGCGCTGGCGCTTGAGCGGCGTGGTTTTGTCGTGGCTATCGCGACATACCACATTGGCCAGAACCTACCCGAACCGCTCGCCAAGAAAATCGAAGTGCGACGTATCCGCCGGCTTCTCTTCTGGTACAAGAAACTCGAGGCCGGTCCCGACTGGCAAAAAATCATCCTTGACCTGATGCTCGTTCGCAAGGTCTTCTTCCTCGCGCGGACCACACGACCGGATATCCTGCATGGCCATCTGCACGAGGGCGTGCTCATCGGTTGGATCGTCCAGAAAGCACTCTTTTGGCGTCGCATGAAACTGGTTGCCGATTTCCATGGCAGCCTGACGAAAGAAATGGTCTCGCATGCGTATCTCCGGACTGGATTCCTCCGTCGTCTGTTCGAGCGGGTAGAGACAGTCGTCGATAATCTCGGTGACATGGCGGTGACGAGCTCGTGGAAAAATACGAAAGAGATCGCCGCTATCCGGAAGAAAAATGCGCCGATCACGGTGCCGGACGGCGTCGGGACGGACCATGATGAGTCGATCGAGTTTCCGCGCCCGGCACTCCGGCGCAAATACGGCATCGCCGAGGACGCGCTCGTCGTCACCTATACTGGCGCGCTCGTCGCCAACAAGGGCATCCGTCATTTCGTGAATGCTATACCAGCAATTCTCGCGGGTGATCCACGGGCGCATGTCGTCGTCGCCGGTTTCCCTTGGAATGAAGTGGCACCGTATTTCGAGGGTCAGCCGTGGATGGACCGGGTGACGCCCATTACCCCCTTGCCGTACTTTTCTCTTCATGAAATCCTCGCGATGAGCGATGTCGGCATCGATCCCAAGGAAGAGGGAGTGGGTCAGGCGAGCGGCAAGATGCTGCAGTACATGGGAGCGGGACTGCCAGTCGTATGTTTCGATACGGAAAACAATCGTAAATATCTCGCCGAGGGCGGCGAATACGCCCATGAATTGTCCGGACAGGGTTTGGTGGACGCAACGTTACGGCTCCTTCGCGACCCCGAATTACGGAAGCGCAAAGGTGCGGCGAATCGCGCTCGTGCAAAAGAGAAATTCTCCTGGGACCGGACCGGAGAAATTCTCGCTGACGTATACGTGAAAGTCATGGCGGTATGAAAATGCTTCTCATCAAAATCGGCAAAGCGTGGAGTGTCATCCGGCGCGACGGCGTGGCCCGGGGTGGGCGGCGCGTGCTCGAAGCGTTCGCGGCGCTCTTTGCGCGTGTCGAGCCGGGGGATATCCTCTTTATCTCGGGTGGGGTGGGGGACAGCGCCCGCTATCGGACGACCCATGTCGCGGAGGAGCTTCGGCTCCGTGGTTTCCGGACGTCGGTCACGGTGCAGGATAATCCACGACTCCTCTCGTACGCGGACCAATTCCAAGTCTTCGTCTTCCATCGGGTGCTTATGACACCGGTGGTCGCGCGTCTTATGGAGCGATTGAAGGCAGCGGGGAGCACGGTCATCTTTGAGACGGACGATCTCGTCTATGATCCAGCCTTTCTGGTGCACATGGATTATTTTACTCAGATGAACGCGCTCGAGCGCAAACTCTACGAACACGGCGTCGGGGGCGAGATCCTCGCTGATTCAGCAGTCACGGTCGCGACGACCACGACGAACTTCCTGGCGGACAAACTCCGAGAAAAGGGGAAGACGGTGTACATTGTTCCCAACCGATTGTCGGAACAGGATGTCCTCTGGGCCGGGGAAGCCATAGAACAGAAAGCGAAAAATAGTGAGCATAGATCGATGATTTCCGATTCAGGTGATGTCGTCCGGGTTGGCTATCTCTCCGGTACGCCGAGCCACAACAAGGACTTCGCGACTGTGACTGACGTTCTCATCGCACTATTTGAAAAATTTCCCGAGATGCGGCTGGTCCTCGCTGGGCCGCTCGATACTGAGAACCGGCTCCAGATGTATGCCGATCGGATCCAACGTCTAGCCTTCGTCCCGCGTCACGAACTTTTTGCCAATATCGCTTCGCTCGATATCAACCTCGCTCCGCTCGAGATCGGCAATCCGTTCTGTGAATCGAAATCCGAGCTGAAATTTTTCGAAGCGGGGATTGTCTCAGTACCGACGGTCGCTGCCGCGACGCAGACTTTCCGTGAGGCGATTACGGACGGGACCGATGGCTTTGTTGCTGCAAACACCGATGAGTGGACGGAGAAGATCGGTCGGCTCATCACTGACGCGGAACTCCGCCTCCGGATGGGCCGGGCCGCTCGCGAGACTGCGCTCGAAGAATATACGAATGCTAACGCGAAGAATGAAGTGTACTATGAATATGTGCGGACCGTTTTGAAGAAACACTAGCGCTATGGCGAAACGTATCTTTCCTGAAAGCAATCTCGCCCACCACTATCTGGATGGCCTGGTCGGCCTCGAGATTGGCGCCTCGGCGCACAACCCGTTCGGCCTCGATACGAAGAACGTTGATATCGCCGATGAATTCAATCGGAGCACCTATAAGAAGCGCGAGCTCCAGATTTCGGGCGAGGTAGCACCAATCGATATCGTCGCGCCGGGGGACAAACTGCCAATAGCGGACGCATCGGTGGACTTCGTCGTCTCGTCGCATGTGCTCGAGCATTTCCCTGACCCGATTGCCGCGCTCCTCGAGTGGTACCGCATAGTCCGGCCGGACGGTTATGTCTACCTGATTGTGCCACATCGTGAGCGGACGTTTGATCGGGGTAAGACACCGACCACGCTCACCAGTCTCCAGGCGCGGCATGCTGGGACTGAAACAGTCGTTCCGGATCCTGAGACGGGGCACTGCAGTTATTGGGTGACCGAGGATATTGTCCTGCTCGTGCGGAATATCGGTCTCGACTGGGAGCTCGTTGACTTCCAGGATACGGATGATAAAATCGGAAACGGATTTGCCATTGTCCTCCGTAAGGGAATGCTCTCGGCCGACGAACGCGAACATATCGATCTGAAGTGGGTGCAGCATCAGGAGAAACGGCAGACTCTTTCGGCGTCGTTCTTCCGTCCCGGTTCTGCGGTCGGCCGAGCACTCGAGCTCGGAGGAAACGTATATCGCGAATTTCTCCGATGCGGACTAGCTGGAGTCTCGAAGCGAATCAAAGAATTTATCCATAAATAATGTCTGACCGTATGACCGCCAAAAAGACAGTGAAGAAAGGAACAAAGAAGGGCATCAAGGTTCTCATCACTGGTGGGGCAGGTTTTATTGGTTCCGCGACCGCCAAGGCGCTCATGGAGCGCGGCGATACACCGATCCTCATCGATAACTTCAACGATTATTACGATCCGCGCATCAAGGAAAATCGCATCAAAATATTTCTGAAGGACTATAAGGGTCAGTTCAAACTGTATCGCGGCGATATCCGTGATTGGGCGTTCCTGGAGAAACTCTACAAAAAAGAGCGACCGGATAAAGTCGTTCATCTCGCAGCGATGGCGGGGGTGCGGAACAGTCTCCGTGACCCGGCGCTCTATGCCGATGTGAACGTGATGGGGACGACGTATCTCCTCGACCTGGCGGTGAAGTATGGGGTGAAGAATTTCCTCTACGCCTCGTCCAGTTCCGTCTACGGCAACAATACCAAGCTGCCGTTCGCCGAGAGTGATCCGGTGGATACGCCGATCTCGCCGTATGCCGCGACGAAGAAGGCGACCGAGCTCATGGCCCATGTCTATAGCCATATCCATGGGCTACCGACGACGGGCCTCCGTTTTTTCACGGTCTATGGTCCTTGGGGCCGCCCGGACATGGCACTCTTCACCTTTACGCGGGATATTCTCGCCGGTAAGACAATCAGCGTGTACAATCACGGCGATATGACCCGCAACTTCACCTATGTCGACGACATCGTCTCGGGCGTCTTGACCTGTCTCGATGCGAACCTTGCCTGCACCGTGATGAATATCGGTGGCGACAAGGAAGAGAAACTCACTCGTTTCATCGAGGTGATAGAGGAGAACGTGGGCAAGAAGGCGAAGAAGAAACTACTGCCCATCCAGCCCGGCGATGTGCCATCGACCGTCGCGGATATCCGCCGCCTGCGCAAGCTCGGCTGGAAGCCGACCACCCGTATCGAAAAAGGCATAAAGAACTTCGTCGAGTGGTATAAAGAATACTTCAAGGTTTAGCTTCGATTAACTATGAATAATCAGAGGGATGTTTCATTCTTAGCACCAATCCTAAGTGCAATTTCTGGATTAGGAGCAATAGCAGCAGCACTCTCACCGCTATTGATTCAAAATAGGTATATTTCAAACCTGTTTATTGATGACAAGGTTGTTACGTTTTCGTCCCTTGTCGCTTTGATAGTTGTTATAATTGTTCTCTGGTTAACGTCGTCAAGTTCTTCGTACCAGCTATTTGAGGATCTGACCAAAGTCAACTGGGTAAGAAAGCAGGCATTAGGGATAATCATATTTGTTTTAGCACTTGTTGTTTTCTATAGTTTGAAAAAGTTTTACGATGCAAAACTTTTTGGATTTGTCTTTGCTTCCGTAATGCAAATGTTTACCTATGTTGGAGCATTTATGGCACTAGCATTCTCCACAGGGCTTTTGTTTCGTGATAGCTATTCTTCTTTTCAAAGAAAGAGGATTGAAGATCAAAAAATGGACTTGATTCGTGATGCTCTTATAAAAGCTGGAAAAATTAAAGTTGAGTTTGAGATTTTTTCCTATATGCCTTATCAAGGGCAAAATATGCCTTTTGAATATTTTGGTTCCAAAATGATTATTTTTGGAACTGGTGGTAAGAAATATTCAGCAATAATTTCACAGAATTACTCAGACGTTCTGGATGTGAAAGAGTTGTAGAGCGACAAAGCTGAATAAAAAAAACGAGACGGCCCGGAGGTCGTCTCTTGTTTTGTGCGCAGTGCGCAGGGGTGGTGATCAGCCGCCGAGGGGTACCGTGTGCTCGGACACGACGCGGAGCCGGATCTGACAGTCGGGGATGATGGCCGCCAGGTGGCTGTCCGTCATGGCGCGGCCCAGCCGATAGCCGGCCTGGTTCACGCTCTCGCGTTGCGGTGTCGTGGATGTGCCCTCGACCTCGACGAGGAGCAGGGGCTCGGCGACACGCGGGTTGGCGTCGTCCTGGACCCAGTCGATCGCGAGCGGGATTTCCGGCGGGATGACCTGGTAGATGAGCGCGCTCGGCCTCAGGCTGCGCGCGATCTGGCGACCGAGTTCGGTCAGGATCTGGGGATCGCGGAGCGGGGCATAGCGCGGGTCTTCACGCCACCAGGCGGGGATGGAAAGAACGGCTTTCATGATGGATACTCCTCTCGAGTGGGACACAGACGGATGATTCCGACGGTGTCGGCTCGAGACGAGGTCATAATTTTTACACAAGACGGACGGAGTTGTAAAGAAAAAAAACGAGACGGCTCATAGCGTGATGAGTCGTCTCTTGTTGTACGCGCGATGGCCCGGGGTGGTGGTCAGGCTCGGATGAGCTCGGCACAGTCGATGGGAAAACGGATGAAGCGTGGACGGATGAGTGCCAGCAGGTGGTTCACCCAGTCGTAGCGGTGGGCTGCCTTGAGGCCGGTGATGACGTCGGCGAATGCAACCGAGTAGGCGGACGCAAGATTGGTTTCTCTGGTCGAGAAGTACTCGATCTCAGCCACCTTCACCTGGGCCGGATCAGCGAGGCGGAAGGTGTAGCCGACATACAGTTCGCGGATAGCGGAGAAACCGACGCGATCAGGGATTTTCACGATGTGAATCAGGGCAGTCATACCGGATCCTCCTGTTCGTTGATGGTGCAGCATGCCACGGGAATGCCGATGTAGTACGGCCGGATGACATAAAGCCAGTAGATTATGGCGTCAGTACGATTGCGCGTCCCGAGTGCCGTGACGATGTCCATCAGGGGGACGGGGAGGTAGGCGGTGGAGGGCAGCGTGAGTTTCGGATGACGTGCGACATAGTCGCAGAATCGCGCGAGGTCGAACGGGACACATAGTCCCTTGAGCGCTTGAAGCATGGGTTCAGGGTGAATCATGCCGTCTGGGAGTGCACGTACTTCGCCGATAGCGATGAACTTCATGTCGATCTCCTTGGGGGTGGATGAACTAGTTGACGCCTGTGCAGCAGTCATGATGGATACGAGTCGCGCGACCGACCTCGAGAAACGGGTGGTAGCGCGAGGACTGCGCGATTCCCAGTTTTTCAGCCAGCGCCGCACGGATATCGTCATTGTGGACGAAGTAGATGAGCGCATCAGCGCCGATTGCTGGGTCACTGGTTAAGGCGACCAGCTCGGGCCTCAGACGAACCGTGAGGTCGATGAGTGCCGGGGCAAGTTCGGGATTTGCTTCAGGCGGTGCACACGTGATACGAATCGTTCGGGGCATAGAGCCTCCTGCTGGTGAGTTGTAAAGGTAGAGACGAAGTTTCGTCGCCCGGATACTAGCAATAGGGAGAGTCAGCTGTCAAAGATGGAAATGTTACTATAGAAAGGTCTATGGCTACACGGATACTTGCTTGGATCGCTATCATTGGAGTGGGTATCGGCGCTCTCTACGCGTTCGAGCTAGCACGCGTGCCCTGTCGTGAAGCGCTCGCGTACTCGGTGGGCCAATTCGATATTCGTTTCGGCATCAGCGAAACTGACTTCCGTATCGCACTCGCGGAAGCGGAGCAGCCCTGGGAGGCAGCGCTCGGTCGCGACCTCTTCCGATATGATCCGCAGGCGCTCTTTCCGGTAAATCTGATTTTCGATGAGCGCCAGCAGCGGACTATTGATGGACAGAAACTCGATAGCGAGTGGGCAGCTGTCCAATCGAAGCAGACCAGTATCAAAGGTCGGTATGACGTGTTTTCCTCGGAGCTTGAAAAAACCCGGCGGGACTATGACGCTTTCGTCGCGACGTTTGAAAAGCGGCTCGCGCAATATAATGCACGCGTGAACGAATGGAACAGTGGTCCGCGGACGAATGAGAACGATCTCGAGTGGCTTCAGGCTGAAGCGAAAGCGCTGAAACGGGATAAAGCGGTCATTGAGACCAAGCGCGGCCGAGTCAATGCGCTGGTGGCCGAGGTTAATCGCTCGGCGAAGGAAGAGGAACGGGTGGTAGAGCGCTTTAACGCGCAAGTCGAAACGTTCACCGAACAGTACGGTTCTGAAGGAGAGTTCGATCAGGGTATATACGATGGTGCGAGCATTAACATCTATCAGTTTGATAACCGGGACCATCTCAGGATGGTGCTGGTGCATGAATTGGGGCACGCGCTCGGTATCGACCATGTGACGAATGCGCGCTCAATCATGTATCCGGTGATGGGTGTGCAAGATGTACAAAACCTTCAGCTCTCGAATGAAGACCGGAGCGCGCTCGCGGCTGCTTGTGCGGTCACGGCTTGGGACCTGATGCTCCGCGACACGCGTGAAGCATGGTCACTGGTATCAAGATAATGGATTGATGGGCACTGCTTCTGGTAAAAAGTCAATGCTCGAAAGTGTTCTGGAATTAAGGTAAAATGAGGCTTACGAATCCTGTTGGGAGCTGCGAGCGACAGAGTCTCCGTCGGCAACTACTTCGGGCAAAGGCCGAATATCCCGGATTCAATTATTAACGAAATCTGTTTCTCACAGGATGAAAATCGCGCTCGTCCATGACTATCTGGTACAGTACGGCGGTGCCGAACGTGTCCTTGAAGCGTTCACGGAGATCTGGCCGTATGCGCCAATCTATACGCTCCTCCATGAGCCGGAAGCGATGCATGGCAAATTCGCCGACAAGCGAATCTACACATCGTTCCTTCAGTGTTCGCGTTTTGCTCGGAAACATCACCGCCTATTTCCGCCGCTCATGCCGGTGGCGATTGAGGCCTTCGACTTTTCCAAATACGACGTCGTCCTTTCGGACTCATCAAGCTATGCAAAAGGTATCATCACTGGTCCCGAGACACTTCATATTTCGTACGTCCATACGCCGATGCGCTATGCCTGGGACGACTGCCAGAAATATACGCAGGACTTCGGCTTTCCACGTTTCATCAAGAAACTCGTGCCGTTTTTCATGAACCCAATCCGGATCTGGGACAAAGCTTCGGCCGATCGCATCGATCACTTCATCGCCAATTCTGAATTCGTCCGCGCCCGTATCGCCAAGTACTACCGCAAGGAGTCAGTCGTCATTCATCCACCAGTTGATGTGTCACATTTTCATGTTGCGGTACCGGGCGAAGAACAGGACTATTTCCTCATGGTGGGCCGGCTTATCGCGTACAAGAGGCATGATATCGCCATCGAGGCGTTCAATCGACTGAAGCTCCCGCTGAAAATCATCGGCCGCGGCCCGGAACTCGAGCGGCTCAAAAAGCTCGCTGGCCCAACAGTCGAGTTTCTCGGGCGTGTGCCGGACGAAGCCCTGCCGAAATACTATGCTGAGTGCCGAGCCTTCATTTTTCCACAGGAGGAAGATTTTGGTATCGTCGCAGAGGAAGCCTTTGCCTCAGGCCGTCCCGTGATTGCGTATCGCGGTGGGGATATCGTCGAGCACCTCGAAGAAGGTACGATGGGTGAATTTTTTGATGTTCAGTCGGCGGACTCGCTCGTTGCTGCTATAGAAAAATTCCAGCGCCGGACCTATGATGGTGCGGACATTCGAGCGAAAGCTGAACGGTTTGACAAGACGCTCTTTAAGGCTAAAATAAGGGACTCGGTCGAAACACTCGTGCGCGAGCATCTCGCTCGGCGGGATGTAGGCCGGCATCAGTAGGACTGATAATTTCACCGAAACACTATGGAACTCCGCGCCTTTCTGAACCTGTTCCTCAGCCGAAAAAATCTGATATTCGGGACTGTAGCCGCAGGGATAGTGCTGAGTTTCTTCGTTTACCGTTTGCAGACCCAGTGGTATGCCGGCGAAGTGCTCCTTTCCGTCACGCGGCAGGGCAGTGAGGCGACGCCAGAGTACCAATATGACCAGTACTACCGACTGCAGGCCGATGAGCGGATGGCGGATACCGTCGCGCGGTATCTAGAAACCTCAATCGGCCGGCGAGAGACAGCTCGGCGAGCACTCCTTTCGGCTGACCGTGAGAAAGAGTTCGTTGTGAGCAAAGTATCCGCGCTACGTTTGTCACCGAGCCTCATCAAGGTGATGTATCAAGCGACGACACCAACTGAAGCTGAGCGGATCGCGAATGCCCTCCTCGAGACCGGGGAGCGGCATGTCGCGAGCCTGAATGAACAGGCGGCGAATCGTAATTGGTTTACGTTAGTTTCCAGTGAGTCCTTCTCGAAAGATGGTCGTTTTACATTGCCGATTGCTCTCGGCATCGGTTTAGCTGCCGGGCTTTTCGTCGCTTTCTGGACGGTACTCGGACAGTGGTATTGGAAGGGACAGGAGTCGAATGACAAGAATCGAGCGCGCTGAACCGTGAAGGAGGGGGCGGAACATCAGAGCACGTAAAGAACGAAAGACATGCGCATTGGCGTCGATATCCGCTCACTCGCCGCTGGCCGGCGGACGGGCGTAGAGGAATATACGATCGGGCTCCTTCGGGAGCTCTTCCGACTGGGAGGGGAGCACGAGTACGTGCTCTTCTTCAACGCGTGGGGAAAAACCGAACCTGATCTGTCCTGGACGGGTGGGTTTCCCAATGTGACGGTCAAGCGCTTCCGCATCCCGAACAAACTCCTCAATCTGTCGTTGTGGTACCTGAGACGACCACTACTCGACCGGCTCATCGGTGGGGCCGATGTGTTTTTTATGCCGAATCTAAACTTTGCGGCATTTTCGCGTACGGTGAAGGTTATCATCACCGCTCACGATCTCTCGTTCGAGTTTTTCCCCGAGACATTTTCCTATAAGCAGCGGCTTTGGCACTATGCCGTCAATTTCCGAGCACTGCTCCGGCGAGCTGATGCAGTCATGGCCGTGTCTCAATCGACTAGGGACGACCTCATCTCCCGCTATCATGTGCCCGAGAAAAAAATCCACGTAATCCATAGTGGTATCGATGAACGTTTCAGGCCGATGAATCGGAATGATCTGGCGCTCCTCGCGGTACAAGAGAAATATCAGCTGCCATACAAGTTCATTCTCTATCTCGGGACCATCGAGCCGAGAAAGAATCTGGGCGCCCTTTTGTCCGCCTTCGAGGCGCTCCAGCGCACCGCGGTCGGAGAGGAGTGGTCAAAATACGAACTCGTCTTGGCGGGTCGCCCCGGGTGGAAATATGCCGATCTCTTCCGGGCGATTCGCCAATCACCGGTAAAAGAAAAAATTCACGTGCTCGGCTTTGTCGATGATGCGGACAAACCAGCGCTGTACAATCTCGCGAGCGTTTTCGTGTACCCATCGCTCTATGAGGGTTTTGGTTTTCCGCCGCTTGAAGCACTCGCTTCGGGCGTACCGGTCATCGCTTCACACAGCGCGTCTTTACCCGAAGTCGTGGGCGAGGCTGGCGTCCTCATCGATCCCTACCGTCCTGACGAAATCCTCCAGGCGCTCCGTGGTGTACTCGGCGACAAGGCCTATCAGGCTCAATTACGCGAGCGCGCCCTCGTCAAACAGCGCTCTTTCACCTGGCAAACGGCCGGCCAGTCGTTTCTGGATTTACTCGGCAAGCTCTAGTATCCTGAATTTAACACTCAGCGTTTTTTTTTTGCTACATTGACCCGTCAAATATATGAACCAAAAACCCCTCCTCCTCACCGTTGTCGGACTCGCCCTCCTCGTCATCGGCGGTGCCTTTTGGATGA
Source organism: Candidatus Moraniibacteriota bacterium (assembly GCA_049290475.1). Taxonomy (GTDB): domain Bacteria; phylum Patescibacteriota; class Minisyncoccia; order Moranbacterales; family UBA1568; genus SSEF01. The sequence continues at coordinate 14,650 of JBATNS010000053.1, forward strand.
TGCAAAAACGACAGGTAGCAGAGCAATCGATTGTTGAAACCCACGCCAAGCCGGACCAGCAATCGTTTGAGACGAAGGTCCTACCAACTTTTGAAGAAGCTATTGCTCCGAATCAAAAGAGTCAGACAGGACTTCCTCAGGGATGGCTATACACCAGTGAAAAGAATAAATTCAGTGTCATGCTCCCTCCAGATACTAAAGTGGAGGAACGAGTTGAGGCTGGGAATTATACTATTACCTATTTTAACTTGAAGGAGAGTGTACATAAAATCACAATTAGCTCATACAATGAAAATGTTCACGGGGGCAATTTGAAGTCGCTCATTGGTGCAGGGACCGAAGAAATGTATTTTCTGACAGGAAAATATGATCCAGAGCATCAGATACGTTGTGGGGAAATTGCTTCCTTGTGCTTTTTATCGCAGTTGTATTCTCAGTCGTCACCTGAGTATCCTGAGCCTAGACTGCTGCGTGTTGCGGAGGATATTTTCAGTCAAACCGAATTTTCTAAATTTTATGAGATTTCTATGGGGGCGTATTATCCTGCACTTTCTGATAAAGACCTTGCGCTCTTCAGCATGATCCATGATTCGTTCCGATTGGATCGCTAAAGAGAAAGGAAGGTAGTTGTTCTGAAGTTTAGGTATGTTTTTCCTTACCCAAGCTTCTTGTTGCTATCTTCTTTAACAATTTGCAATACGTGAGGACAAAGTGAAAACTATCCAAATTCTGTGTGCGGTGTTTTTCTCACTCTTCTCCCAATTGGCACTAGCTGATTGTCCGGGAGGAGCCATAGCCAAGGGTTGGTGCTGGCCTACCAGTGCCGGGGAATGGACGAAGGCTCTTGCATGGCATGGTCCAAACCCTGGTTTTTCTGGTCCGCACTTGGCCAAAGACATCAGTGCCAACGAAGGAGATCCTGTCTACCCAGTAGACTATGGAGTGGTACTTGTTACCCGTTCTGATGTGGGCTACTACGGAGGTGCTACCAATTGCCGTGTAGTAGACGGTAAGGATGTGGTTGACAAAATCTTAGGTGCTGGAGTGGTCGTCCGTCACTACACATCGACCGGACAGGCTGTCGATGTCCTGTACGCCCATCTGAAGGAACTAGCGGTCAAAAAGGGAGATGTGATTGTTCCTGGGTCAGTGATTGGGAAGATTCGCAACTACACTTGGTGTGGTTCTCGAATGGACCACCTTCACCTAGGGGTGGCTTATCCTGCAAGAGATTTGACGGTCTATGAACGTTCCACTATGAACTTCTGGGCTGGCTATGGTCCATCTGACCTTGGATTTATGAATCCTGAAGATTTCTTTCGTGACAACTCAAATGCTGGGAAAATCCAACCGTGTAATCCATCAAAGGAGCGGTGCAACATCCGCGTCAGTGGAACCATTGGCTGGTTTCCTCCCGTCGATTATTGTCAGCAGGCATCGCAGTGGTACAACATGGCGACAGTGAATGGGGAGAAGACCGTAGTTGGTTCAACTACTAAGTCGTTTTGTCCTCTAGTCTGCTACGCCAACTGAAGAGAAGGAGATGAATCATGAAATCATTGTTTCGAACGGTGGGCATGATAGTGCTCGCAGCATTCCTCCTCAGCTGCGGCGGAGGGCAAGATGAACCAGAAAACATCAAAGGAGAATCAGTAGATCGTGTAAAAGCGCTTGCTACTGAAGGTTGCGATGAAGTTCTTGTAATTGGCGGCGGCCCAGGCATTGAGATTGTTCCTGAAGAACCGCCCGCCCCCGACCCTCCTGACTTCGTCGTGAAGAAGGTGTGGCTCCAGACCCCCTGGGGCACCGAGACCTACAAGTTCGGCCTTGGCGAGAACTTCGACACGAAAGCGCAAGCTGCCAACATCGGCGATGGATCGTGCCCCACTCTGCCTGGTGAACCGACGACCATCACTGGCCACTTCTACCTGTCGAAGGGCTACAAGGAAGACGTGCACTCAGGCGACGGTGCCTGGCGCCGCATCGACAGTACGACGACGCAGTGCGGTAACCTCAGTCCCGGACAGACCAACACCGAAACCAAGAACACGGTCATCAGTCAATGGATCACGACGCCGGGCATCTACAACATCGTCTACTGCATCGACCATCCCCAAGACGACCACAACAACGGTGGCGAGCATGCCGAGAAGCACGAGAGCAACAACTGCAGTACCGAAGCCGTGTTCGAAGTGACAGCCAATCAGGTCGAGAACGTTCCCAACATCGACTTCACGGTTTCCGGCTTCACGGTGCTCCAAGCCCCGGTCTACGCTGGCGACTACATCCGTTTCGGCGCCTGGATCAGGAACTCGGGCACGGTCAATGCCACGACCGACATCCGCTCTTCCTACACGGTCTCCTGCAATGGGGGACCGACGTCAGTCCTCACTGACGATGGCACGATGGCGAGTACGCTCACCGCGGGTGCCAATGCGTGGGAGGAAATCCAGACTCCCGTCCTCATGCCAAACGTCTCAGGTACCTGCACCCTCTCTTTCAATGCTGACTACCTGGGTGCTCAGTCAGAAACGGACGAAACCAACAACAGTATGAGTCTCTCGGTGACACTCGCTCCGAGACCGGTACCCATCCTCAGCATCACCCGCTTCGAAGACAAGGTCGGCTGCTGCACGACCAACACGGGCGCAGCACCGAAGCCACGCATTCGTGTCCAGAACAATGGTTCCGATGCTCCGGGGGCCAATGTTGCCGTCGTCTATCAGGTGAGTAGCCCAGTTGCTACGAGTGGCCTCTACCAGGTGATTGGCTACGGCACCATCGAACCGAGGGAACTTCCCCCAGGAACCTACGATGACGATCAGATGGACTGCGACGGCTGCTGGCGCATCCCCACGTCATCCGCCTGGAAGAAGCAGTGGCACAACTTCCGGGCTTGTCTCAGAACCGATGGCGGGACACCTGTCCCATCGACGGGAGCACCGAGCCCGGGCGAAGTCTGCGCCGTCTACCAACGGTACTCGAAGTCGTAGGAGTTGACTATTTCAAAAACAAAAACGTGCTTGCCGGATTCCTCATTCGAGGGGTCCGGCCTTTTCTTTCTAGCGAGTTGTTCTTGGCGCTCCTCTGTAAGATATAGTGGCCGGTAATCGTCATAGACATAAATAAAAGGGGGGGTGCTATAATTGAGAAAAATAAACACCAACACTATGCGTACAGAAGGGTCTCACAAGGCAGTAGCGTTTTCAGCTATTGTTTTTATGCTTTTTGTGGGGTATTTCGCGTATGCGGTGTTTCTGACGGATCAGCCGGCAAATATGCCGCTCATTCAACCAGTCACGGCGAGCGATGACGATGAGGGGGATGATGAAGACGAGGATAAGGACGAAGACAAGGATAAGGATGAAGATAAAGATGATGATTCCAAGTCCGAAAAGCAGAAAAAAGAGGATGAGAAAAAGCGCGAGGCCGCTAAGAAGTCTGCTGAGTATGCTCGTGAATCTGCCAAGCGCTCCTCGGATGATGACTGGGATGATGGAGATGGGGACGAGAATGAAGTAGAGGATGAGGGAGAGAATGAGATGGATGACGAGTCCGAAGATGAATTAGATGACGATGGAGACGACGACCGGGAGGCCATGTTCAAAGATCGGGCTAAGACGATGGAAAAACTGAGCGAGAAGATTGCTGAGGCTGAAAAGCATATCCTTGAGAAACAAACGGAAGGTGTCGATGTTTCAGCCGCCTTGGCTCAACTCGCGCTCGCTAAGGCCGGTCTCGGCTCAGTTGATGCGGCATTCGCAGCCAATGAACTCGATACCGTGAAGGCATTGGCCAAGTCGGCAGAAAAGCTCGCTCATTTTTCCCAAGGAAAGACGCTTCATGATTCAGAAGAGGTAGCGAAGGATATCGCCCAGGTCACCAAGCGCATCGCCCAGACAAAGGGGAAGATCGCTCTCTTGGCCCAGCTCGGTGGCGATACGTCGACCTATGAAGCAAGCCTGGTCCGGACTGAAGCGGATTTTGCGACTGCCAAGATAGATGTCTCCGCCGGCGGTGATCGTCTCTTGGCGGGCCTCTCCGGACTCGATGCCGTCGAACGATGGGTAAAGTCGATAAAGAACTCGGTCGAAGGTGCACTCTTTGCACTCGGCAGCTCCGATGACGATGAGTTCGAACGAGAGCACGGTGTCGAGATTGAGGATGTTTCGGATGATCTGTCTGAATTGGCTGATGCCGATGAAGATCGCGCGGCATTGCGCTCTCTCGCGGCTGCTCACAAAACAGAAGCGATAAAGGTATCGTCACTTGTCAGTAACCTTGACGATCGTAACAGTATCGCGAAGGGGCTCTTTGGTAACGATGAAGATGTCCTGAATGAGCTCCGAAGCCAAGTGGCCATCAATGAGAGTCGGATCGCGGCGATGCAGACGGCAGCTGATCAGGTCGAGGACAACGAGCTCAATCTCCTTATGAATGAGAAAATCGGTGAACTCAAGTCTGAAAACTCGAAGCTTATGATCTTTATCTCATCGCAGGCGTCCCAGACCGGCGTCTTGGGTTGGTTCTTCCGACTGTTCTAAAAGGATCTTGATCAATTCGATTGAAAAGAGCTCGGGTGTTTCCGGGCCTTTTCATTTTTTACTGGTCAAATATGTTATAATGAGTAGCGAACATAAACACAGGGTATGACGCATTTTGGAGAGCACCTGATGATTGATGGGTACGGCGGATCGTATGAGAAATTGAACGATAGAGAGATTGTTTTTCGCTGCCTGAATGAACTACCTGAGGATCTCGGGATGACGAAATTGACGACACCGGCCGTTTTCGAAGCGCCTGGGAACGATGGTAAGGATCCGGGCGGCTGGAGCGGCTTCGTCGTCATTGCCGAGAGCCATATTAGCATTCACACCTTCCCGGCGCGTGGTTTTGTTTCGATTGATGTCTATACCTGCAAGAACGGCCTCGACAATCGCCATACAGTGAAATATTTCAAGGAAGCTTTTGATCTTCAAGATACGGAAGAGAATTTCGTTGAACGAGGGAAAAAGTATCCGGCAACGAATTTCCCTCGGTAATAATCCAGCCGTTAAGACGCTATGTACCTTATTGAGTATTTGTGGAGTCATTGGCTCCTCGTTGCTTTTCTCGCGCCTTTCTCTTGGGCTCTGGTAAACATTATCGATGTCTACTTCGTAGAAGATGTCTACGAGGATGAATGGGATGGAATCATCATTAGTTCACTTTTTCAATTTCTTCCCTGGCTGTTACCAATTTTTGGCCTAGTCTCATTTGTTTATCCGGGTTTGGGAACGGCTAGTTTGGCATTTATTGGTGGAGGATTTCTAACACTTGCGTTCTTTTTCTACTTTAAAACACTGTTTACATCGAATGATGTCGTAGTGATAGGAGCTCTTTGGAACCTCAGTGTGCCCTTGGTGCCATTTCTTGCCTGGCTGCTTATTGATGAACAGCTAACCTCAAAAAACTATGCGGGTGTTTTACTTGCTTTCATTGGAGCCACGATATTTGTCTTTCACGAAAAAATTAAAACGAGAAACTTCGGTAAAGTAGCGGTGATCATGTCAGGGGCAATATTCTTTATTTCTCTGAGTATGGTTACGCAGACGGTCGTATATCGATCTATTGGTGAGGATTTTTGGACGGGATTTTTGCTTTTTTCCACAGGTTCGACAATGACTGGGATTGTGCTGATGTATTTTGACCGGAAATCGATTCAGTACAGGGTGAGCCATCTGTACGAGATATGCCGGAAGTATTATTTCGTTTTCTTTCTGGCCGAGTCCCTTAATCTGATAGCAGTACTTTCCTCGCAACGGGCTATCCATTTGAGTCCAGCAGTCTCTTTTGTTGCCGTTATCGAAAGCGCTGTCCCAATTTTCGCATTACTGCTTAGTCTGTTAGCTGTATTCTTTTTTGTGTGGATCGACAAATCAAAAGCGCAGCGGATCTATAGGGATCAGCTTGTCGGTTTCAAGACCAAGTTGCTTGCATGTTGTATTATTGCAGTAGGAATATATCTTATTAGTTGAGAAACATGTCTGCTCCGCGCCCACCCCGAATACTTTTCGTCTCCGGCGAGTTGATTGCTGGAGACTTGGCATTACGGCTGCAGTTGGAGGGTTGTAAGGTGAGGCTCTTTGTCGAACATCCCGAACAAAAAAAATGCCTCAGTGGATTTGTCGAACGAGTCGATAACTGGCGCGAACAGCTTGATTGGGTGGGTAAAGATGGCCTTATAGTTTTTGATGATGTGGGTTATGGAAAAATCCAGGACGATCTCCGTAGGGATGGTTTTCGTGTTGTGGGAGGAAGTGAGGGCGGCGATCGGTTAGAGAAGAATAGGCGGTTTGGCCAAGAACTGTTAGCAAAGTGCGGTATGCAGACGATGCCCAACTATGATTTTGAGACGCCGGAAGCAGCTATCGAATACGTAAAGGCTAATCCCAAAGCTTGGGTGGTGAAACAGAATACCCATCAGAGCGCTCTTAATTATGTGGGTGTTTTACCTGACGGAAGGGATTCGCTCAGTGTGTTGGAGACGTATGCCAAGAATGGGGTAAAGAATATTACACTTCAGGAGCGAATAGCGGGGATAGAAGTCAGTATAAATCGCTATTTCAACGGAAACGACTGGGTAGGACCGAGCGAAATTACTATTGAGCATAAGAGTCTTTTTAATGAGGACATCGGTCCGAAGACGGGAGAGATGGGAAATCTCATGTGGTATGACAATAGTAATGGTCGTTTTTTTGAGGCAACAATAGGAAAACTTAAACCCTACCTACGAGAGGTTGATTTTCGAGGAGACATTGATATCAACTGCTTCATCAATGAAGATAAAGTATATCCAATTGAAGTGACAGCGCGGTTCGGCTGTCCGATTACGCATTCACAAAGTGTTATGCATATCTCTCCCTGGCACGAGTTTTTGGGTGCGATTGCGGATGGTCGAGAATACGAGCTGGAGCATCGGGATGGCTATTGTATCGCGCTCACCTTGGCACTTCCACCCTTTCCGTATGAGGGAGCGTTGGCGAGCGAATATTCGTCGGAAGGCCTAGAGCTTTTATTTTCAGAGCCCCTAAGCGAGAGCGACATGAAGAATATTCATTTTGAAGCTATAGAAAAAAAGTACGATGGTACAGCGGAGAGATTTTTTGTGACACACAGTATAGGCTATACTGTTTTTGTAACCGGCTACGGATTAACAGTTGTAGAGGCTCAGAAAAATGTCTACGCACTTGCTAAGAAAGTCATAATTCCCAAGGTGTTTTACCGGACAGATATAGGGGATTCATTCAGGCGATCAGACAGGGAGATACTCGAACGCTGGGGGTGGATATGATTTGCTGATATGGACAATAAAACAAAAATACTGTTCGCGACTTTTATGCTAGGCATCCTTTCTTTAGGATCTTTTTGTTATTACAAGTATGTCTTTCAAAAAGACTATCCGATATATGCTGAAGCTTCCTGTGATCCATCGATCGAGATATGTTTTGTCTATAACTGCGATCGAGAAACAGAAGAATGTACAGGCAATCCGGAGGAGGATACTTATTATTACAAGGAGGTGCGGAGGATAGCGAGCCAATTTCCAGACTGTGATCCCAATGGTGAGGATTGTCTGATTGATCATTGCGGTGAGAGTGAGGTTGGTTGTAGCGTTTCCTTATGTGACCCTGAGGATGCTGAGCTCACTTGTACTTTGGTGGAAGATTTTGTTTCTGAAGAGCCGTTGGAAGAATCTACCGGAATAGAGGAGATTGGGGTTGATGAAGGCACTAACGGAGGGGAAATTTCTGAATGAAAAAATAAACTCCGACTTGAAAATATGGACTTCAATCTAATCACAAATATCGAAAGTTGCTATTTCGATATCCCAGCCCTTCTTTATTACTCTCATATACCAACAGCGATTGTTATGTTTCTCCTCGGTCTTTTTGTCTATGCTCGAAATAAAGAATTGCTGAGTGCTAATTTGCTTTTTTTTGTCGCACTTTTCTTTTCGTTGTGGGTAGCGGGGGATATGATCATTTGGATTAGTCCAGATAGTCGGATGGTGATGTTTTGGTGGTCGCTCATTAACTTGTTCGAGGTTGTTGTCTCGATGTCGACACTTTACTTTGCTTATACTTTTCTCGAAAGAAAGGACGCACCTTTTTGGGCAAAGCTTTCAGCAGCAGGACTGCTGTTACCTTTCATGTTACTCATTCCAACTGAGTGGAATATTTCTGGTTTTGATACGGTTTCATGTGAAGCTAATCAAGGAGGTCTTATTGATTACTTCTATTTTCTGGAAGGTCTCTTCTCGTTCTCGCTGGTTGTCTACCTAGTTCAGAAGGTTGTGCGTACGTCTAAAGAGTACCGAAAACAGGCTATCGTTTTCTCTTTGGGAGTAATTTTGTTTCTGGTTTCTTTCTCGGGTGCAAATATTATTGCGAGCATTACAGACGATTGGCACATACTGCAGTATGGTCTTGTAGGTGCCCCTCTTTTTGCTACTTTTCTAGCCTTCCTCATCGTCAGATATCAGGCATTCAATGTAAAGCTACTTGGAGCACAGGCTCTTGTCGCAGGTCTTATACTTCTCATTGGATCCCAGTTCTTCTTTGTTGAGGAACTAAATGGTTATCTCCTTGTTGGGGTAACGATATTCCTGGCCATCATTTTTGGAATTATACTTATTCGCTCTGTTCAGCAAGAGGTCAAGCGCAAGGAGGAACTGCAGGAGATTAGTGACCGGCTGGCGGTGGCGAACACAGAACTCCATCGGTTGGACAATGCGAAGAGCGAGTTCATTTCGATTGCGTCGCATCAACTCCGCACCCCACTGACGGCCATTAAGGGCTTCATCTCGCTCCTCCTCGAAGGCGCCTATGGCACGTTTGAACCTGCCGTCGGGGATACGCTGAACAAAGTCTATCTAGCGAATAATCGGCTGATGAGCTTGGTGGAAAACCTCCTCAATATCTCGCGTATCGAGGCCGGCCGGATACAGTACCAGTTCGTGCCGACCAGGCTCGAAGATATCATCTTGGAACTTCGCGATATCTTTCTCATGGCCGCACATGAGAAAGGGCTGAAGCTCGTCATCGAACTGCCGAAGGAACCGCTCCCGATGCTCTCGATCGATGGGCAGAAAATTCGCGAGGTAGTGTCGAATGTAATGGACAATTCCATCAAGTATACCGAAAAAGGCGAGATCACGGTCGCGGTACGGAAGCAGAATGAGAAAATTATTATCACGGTATCAGATACGGGTGTCGGCATTGATGCCGACGATCTGCCACATCTTTTCAAGAAATTTGAGCGCGGCAAGGACGCTGCTCAGGTGAACGTTTCATCGACTGGACTCGGGCTCTATGTGGGGAAGAGTTTCATCGAGGCGCACGATGGAGCCATCCGGGCTGAGTCGGCCGGCAAGGGCCAGGGCGCGCGCTTCATTATGGAACTGCCGATACAATCCGACCGGCTTGAAAAGAAGCCCTAAGACTGATACCCTGCAAAGGAAAGAAATTATCTATGGTGAAAATACTCCTTGTCGAGGATGACCCGTTTATCTCAGAGATTTACGCGAAAAAATTCGAATTATCGGGATTCGAAGTAGTTTCCGCGCTCACTGGCAAAGATGCGCTGAAAAAGGCACGCGAGGGGACCTACGATATCGTCATGCTCGATATGGTGTTACCGGAGCTTTCCGGGATGGAGGTTTTGCATGAACTCCGAACAAACAAGGAGTATGACCCTAGAATCAAAGTAGTGATTTTCAGCAATCTCTCAGGTCCGCAGGAACGCCAGGATGCGCTGGTGGCTGGTGCCAATGGCTTCATCTCAAAGACCGATTTTACGCCGTCGGAGGTCGTTGCTGAAGTGAGACGCTATCTCGAGCAGTTTTTTTCCCAAGAGAAACATGCCAGTCTCCAGATGGCGGCGGCATCGGTCGGTGAAAGTGTCCTACCCTTTATGGACACCTTTCCGGAACCAGGAATGGAAAAGCATATCCTACTCATCGAAGATGAGCCGGTGTTCGTGGAAATGTTCGGTAAAGTGCTCCGTGATGCCGGCTATGTGGTCGTCACTGAACGTGATGGAAAGAAAGGTCTCGAGCAGGCGCGGTCGGGGAGCTTCGATCTCGTCATCACCGATCATCTTCTACCTTCGCTTTCGGGTAAAGAGATTATCACTGCGCTCCGGAATGACGAACAGTTTAAGTCATTACCGATATTTCTCCTCACGGCTTCACTCGAGGAAGAAGAAGTAAAAGAATTTGAAGCGTTAGGTATGGTAGAACGTTCATTCCTGAAGACAAAGGTCACGCCAGGTGAGCTCGCAGCAACGGTCAAGGATTTTTTCTCTGGGCGCTAACTCTCAATTGAAGCACAGTATGTCAGAACGAACGCTCATCAGTGATGCGGTAGGGAAAGTCGGCGAAACCATCAGTCTGTCAGGCTGGATTACGGTGCGTCGCGACCATGGCAAGCTCGTGTTCTTCGAACTCCGCGATCGGAGCGGCTATGTGCAGCTCGTCGTTACCCCGGAGAAATCCGAAGTCATCGAAGCCGCCAAGGATGTTCGCGCTGAATACGCGGTCCGGATCGAAGGACTCGTCAAAGCACGGCCGGCGAAGAAAGGAGCTGAAGAATCTCTCGAACCGACCGATCGGATCGAGATCGAAGTGACCGCGATTGCCGTTGTCGGCAAACCAGTTGAAGAGTTG
>JBATNS010000054.1:0-6831 GCA_049290475.1 Candidatus Moraniibacteriota bacterium
GTTCGAGCTGGATCATATCATCGATGATTTCGATATCACTCATCTTCGCGGCGGCAACGATGTCGGCGGCATTGACTGATCCGAAGAGTTTACCATCTTCAGCCTTGGCCGTCACCGTAAAAGTCATGCCATCGAGCTTCTTCATGGAAGCCGATAGTTCCGTCATCTTGGCGGTCTTTTCCGCGGTACGCTTGGCGAGAGACTTCTCTACTGACTTTACCATACCGGCGGTAGCGAGCTCAGCCAGCCCCTCCGGAAGGAGATAGTTGAAAGCGAAGCCTTTTTTGACTTCCTTGATGTCTCCAGCTTTTCCGAGATTCGGGATATTCGAAACGAGGATAACTTTCATAATTTCCGACAGATGAAAACTTATGCCCTATCCTAGCGCTAAAACCCTCCTTTGGCAAGTCGGTGTCGGGTATGAAAAAGAAAAAGCCCGCCGAATTCCAGTGGAAGGGCGGGTGAGAAAGTCCAGTGCGGACTTAGCCGAATTCGACGATAGCGTCAATCATGAGGCCGTGTGGCGTATCGGCCATGAGGCGGCCAAGTCGTGCGATGGCAACGATGCGGACCGTCGCGCCGTTCACGTGCTCTCCGCGAAGGAAATTGGCCTGATGGAGGATTTCGGGCCAATTCTCGGGCGTGACGGTCGGGACCGCCAACACGATACGTTTGCCTGTGAGGGGATAGCCTTTGTCGGAACGACTCCGCTGGAGACGATACTCCGGCACTGGCGGAGGAGCGTCTGGCTCGGCTGTTGGTGTGAACAGTTCCAGGAAACACTGGAGGACATCGCGTTCCTGGGTATACTTCTCCATGAGGGCGTCAGCCAGGCGCGAACCAAAGACCGCGCCGTATTCGCCCGAACTGACGACGACATCGTAGGCCTTTTCGCTTTCGCCAGTGATGCGCTGAGCCAGCTCTCGAAAAAACATGCGGGCCATACCGCCATGATCGAGCACTGCTCGCTGAAGGATGTCCCGATCGTCATAGACCACCAGGTCGCCGATGCGTTTGAGCGCCAACAACTGGATCAGCTCCAGGCGCGCGCACTCGAATTCGTAAGAGAGATTACCGACGAGAGCGGCACTAGGGGGGTGACGAGTTGTCCGAGGCCGAACCGCAGTCCGAGGCCGAACGGCCGGAATGACAGGTGCGGTCTCAATCTTCGATCTCACGTTCGGAATATGCATGAAAGTCTGACCGGGAGGAACCGTCGAACGATCGCGACCAATGGTAGCAATCGGGGTAGTTCCCCACAAACTCAGCTGCCGAAACAGACCCAAAACCAGGAACCGAAAAAGCGGGAGGCCCTTACCTCCTTGCGGTACGACATTTTCAGTGGCCGACATGACCGGACTCCTTCATGGATATCGATACACAGGGACGCTGTGCGCGCTTCAAAACAGAAAAGAACGATGCATAATTATTACCATCTCTAAGCTGTTTTGTCAATGAAAAATGCTACAGGATCAGCATACTATCGCCAAACGAATAGAAGGCAAATTGTTCGCGAATAGCTATCGCATAAAGGTCCATAATTCCCCGCTTCGCTTTCTTGCTCTTTAGTAAGGCATCAACCAGGAGCATGAGTGAAGTCTTCGTCAAATGAAAATTCGTCATCAGAATATCAATCGCTTGAAACGGATACGGCGGAAAAATGAAGGTATCAATCGGCCCCTGGAATGGGGCGAATTTTCCATCCCGAACAACGGTCTCGAGCGTTCGGGCAACAGTGGTTCCGACGGCAGCAATCGGTCTTCCTGATTCTTTCGCCGCTGCCAAAACGGCGGCTGTTTTAGACGAAACAGTCACAAACTCCCGGTGCAGCTTCCCGGTCGTGAAACTCGATTCAGAGAGGGGCGCAAAGGTACCCAGTCCGACATCGAGTGTAATATCCGTGCGCCCGATGTCTCGCTTCCGAAGCGACTCAAAGACCGTTTCCGTGAAGTGAAGTGAAGCGGTCGGTGCGGCGACCGAAGCGCCCGCTGCCGCAAACACCGTCTGGTAACGCTTGCGGAGTGCTGCTTCGTCCGGCTCCCCATCGGTTTCGAGATAGTGCGGCACCGGCGTCACGCCATACTGGTCGAGAAGTTCGAACAACCCAAGTTTACTCTCGAGCCGGAAAAAGAAGCGCGACTCCTCTTGCCCGGTAGTAACTAGGGCGTCCCCGTTCGGAAAACTCAATCGGTCTCCGATAGTGATTTTGCGGTCGACCAAAGCCGGTATCAGCGCCTCGCCATCCCATTCATTGACGAGGACAAATACCTCGATCTTGCCGCCAGTCGGTTTCCGGAGCCAGAGCCGGGCGGGCCGAACGCGCGTATCATTTAGAACCAGGAGCGCGTCCTTCGGGAGATACTCAGCCAGATTCTGGAACGTATCAAAGCGTATCGTATCGGTCGCCGTATCATAGACGAAAAGCCGGGCGCTATCGCGCGGCTCGAGCGGCTCCCGACGGATGAGCTCAGGTGGAAGCGTATAGTCGTACTGGTCGAGGTCGGAGAAATGCATGACGATAAGTATAGCAAAAGAAAAACAGGGCCCGTGGCACATGCTGCTGCATGTACTCGGTACCCCGATGAAATCCAGCGGTCAGTTGGCCGCCAGGTAAGCCTGGATATCTCCCGCCAGTGTGTGACTGATCTGTCCAGTTTCGACAAAGAGCGACAAAAGTTCGGTGATGGTGAACACCGAGTGGAGTGTGTAGCCGTGAGTGGCCAGTTCGTCACGGCCACCTTGTTCGCGATCGACGAGCACTACCACATCTCGCACGATCAGGCCCGCCGCTTCCAGGATGCGAATGGCTTCGATCTTGCTGTCGGCCCCCGTGACCAGGTCGTCGACGAGGAGCGACACGGTGCCTGGCACCACGGAGCTCACGAGCGCTGCGATGTGTCGCTTGCCATCGGTGGTAGTCACCTTGCCCATGCGGAGCAGCTGCACCTCGGGGACGAGTTGCGAGAAGGCCTGCGCGAATGGGTCACCCGCATTGGGTACACCCACCACAGAGGAGTACGCGAGATTGCTCTGAGCCACACTTCCATACATGCAGGCGGCTGCCATATCGACGATTTCCAGCGACAGCGGGCCCGGTTTGGGATTGTCCGGCGTCCGCAGATTGAGGTAGATCGGCGACAACGGAGCCTCCGGATGACTCTCGTGCAACTTGAGTCGAAATCCTCGCTCCTTGCCACGAGCGCTTTCGCGTTCGATCACGAGCGGATGATCGGATTCCCGCGTCAGCACAGCGTCGACGCGCATGAGTGCGAACGCCAGTTGGCGACGGAGCTCTTGAAAGTTCTGGGTAATTTGTAACATGGACTTCTCCTTCTGCCTCTTCAGGCGGTTGCAAACTGACGGATGAGTCCGTCGAGACGGAGCGCTTCGGCGCGCGGATCCTCGGCGTAGATGATGCCGCGGGACGAATTGATGATCATCCCTTGGCCGTTCACATCACGACCATTTCGGACCGCCGCTTCGACATCACCACCCTGGGCGCCGATCCCCGGAATGAGGAGCGGCATGTCGCCAACAATCCGCCGAACCTGGGCGAGTTCAGCAGGATAGGTCGCACCGACGACGAGGGCACAATTACCTCGCTTGTTCCAGTGCTGAGCGACGCGGTACGCGACATGCTGATAGACGCTGACGACCGGCTGCATTCCGTAGCCGATCTGTTCGAAGAACGCATGCTCTTCCGAATCATCGATCAAGACCCAAGAGTCCTGGAACTCGCCGGCGCCCTTGTTCGACGTGCGACAGAGGACGATGATGCCCTTGTCAGCACAATCGAGGAACGGTTGGAGCGCCTCAGCACCCAGGTACGGATGTACCGTGATGGCATCCGCGCCGAGATGCTCGAATGCCGAGCGGATATAGCCCAGGTTGGTATTGTCGATGTCGGCACGCTTGGCGTCCAAGATGATCGGAACGCCTGGCGCCGTACCGTGAATGAAACGGATGATCTGATGGAGTGCCGCCATACCGACCGTCCCGTACGCCTCGTAGAAGGCAATGTTCGGCTTGTAGGCGATGGCGATATCCGCCGTCGCTTCGATGATGCTCGCCGCGAACTCCAGGAGGAGCTGGTCGTCGAGCGGACGACGTGCGTAGCGCGCCGGGAACTTGCCGTGGTCGAGGTCGAGCCCGACGCAGACCGCCTTGCCTTCCGCTGCGCGGGCGCGATACAGATCCATGAAATGACGTTGAGACATGGGTATCTCCAATGGTTGCGATTGGTTGGAAATGTGCTATTCTAAGCCAAAAGTTGACCTAGTAGGCAAAGCCACAGTAGCCAAAATACCACTCTCTGTCAATCGTCCGCACCCCCATCTCGTATGCCACCACTCCTCATTGTATTCCTTGGCTTTTCACTGGCGACCGTCGCGGTTTGGCTTCGGTACCATTTCTTCATCCTCCCCGATGATTGGCTCGCTGTCGGTCTTCCACTCTTCGTCTATGGTTTTTTTGCTGGCCTCGCCGGACTCTGGTTCTCGATCTGGAACAGGGTGTTCACTGTTCGCTGGCCCCGCCTTGTCTTTCCCGGCATAGTATTCATGCTTGCCATCGGTATCTTCAATGTGCAGGCATTCCTCATCGGGTTCCTGCCTGAGCATGAACCGATACTTCCACTGACTTCCTGGTTTTCCGCTAACCTTTCATTCATCGCCAAGCTCGGAACCATAGTCATGGCGTTTACGCTCCTCACGATCATCTTCGCGATGACCGGCAACCTCATCATCCGTCGTTTCATCCAAATCGATGACCAGACTGGATACTGGTTTTTCGTCCGACTCGCTGTCGGTTTAAGCCTCTGGGTCAGCTTTCTTATTGCTCTCAGTGCGCTCCATATCCTCAGTCCAGCGGCCATCTGGCTCATCGTCACTCTCATGGCGTTCCGAGAATGGCGGTACCTCGTCACGCTCATGCGTTGGTGTTTGCGATGCGATACCTGGTCCATCGACATAAAGAATCATCTGCTCATAATGATGACCATCGGAGTGTTTCTCTTTGCGCTCAATATCGCTGAAGCCATCCGGCCGGACCCCGTTGGGTACGACGACATGACCTATTACATGAGCCGGGCGAATCTGATGGCCGAAAAGGCGACGCTTATACCCGGAGGTAATCCCTTCCCATTCGAACTTCTGGCAGCCGGCATCCGCATCGCGAGCGCCGATGACACGATGTTGCTCGCTCTCTCACTCGGGGTGTACGGTCTCTTCCTCGGCATAGCCGTGCTGTTCGCGTTCGGGCGGTCTGTTTTCAACGCCCGAGTCGGGATCATCGCCGCCACCATCATGCTCTCGCTGCCAATTGGCCCGGCCCTCGCCATCGCGGAGACAAAACCGGATGCGCTCTTGTTTCCGATTACGACGCTATTTTTTTGGTCACTCCTGCGCTGGCTTCAGACAACAAACATCCGTAACTTTTATTTTTCTCTGTTTCTCTTCGGTTTCGCCCTCTCGATCAAGCTGACGGCACTCTTCCTCTCTGGTCCCCTCCTCGTCAGTCTGCTACTTTTTTTCACGACTACACGCCCACGGCAGCCCATACCCTCGATCCGGCACGGGCTCCTGGCCGGCCTGCTCTTCGTTCTCCCACTGCTTCCCTGGATATGGTACGGGGCTAGCACACAGCCCGGTATCCGATTCAGCGCCCCGCTCCAAAATATCGCCGATTCAAGTGCTCCGACCCTTCACCATGATATCGAGGAAGTCCTCGGCAGTATCAGCTGCTCTTCGACCGCATCGATCGAGGATTTTGCTCGTTTCCATAGTTCCCGCGGCCCCATCGCTGGGCTCTTTTTCCTACCTTGGGACCTGACGATGAACCTCACGGTCACCGCCTTTGCAGCGGAAATCGGAATAATTTTCCTTGCCATACTCCCGATCTGGGTCACCAGTGTTTACCCGTTCCGGAAATATCTGCTTCCGACGATACGGAAGCAACCAGCTTTTCACATCACACTCTTGGCACTCAGCTATGCTCTTCTCTGGATCATTTTCGCTGAACGGATTCCCTGGTATGGATATCCGGGCCTAGCACTCCTGACACTCCTCGCCGCCCACACGATTGAGCAGTTTCGTTCGCCTCGTTTCCTCGGTTACTTTCTCGTTGCCATCCTCATCACTGGACTCATCGGAAACAGTCTCGTCCGAATGAAGTTTTCCGGTGCCTCTGGACACCTGCAGTACGCCGGTGGTCTCATCAACGCCGAAGAATTCCTCAATGCAACATTCCCCGGTCTCATCACCCTCAAAAGTGCTTTCAATACAAATCCCAACGTGCGTGTCTATGTGACTGGCTCACGCCTGTGGTACGCGATTGAAAACAAAACGGACCGGGCGTATATGGACAGTCATCTCGACACCTTCGATTGTCTCCTCCGGACCTACGGCACCGATGGGACGCTTGAGAAATTCCAAGCGCTCGATATCCGCTATGTCTTCTTTTCCCGGACGCTGCTCCAGGAGCTCAAAAGCGAAAAAAATCCGACTTTTCATGCCAAAGTGGAACGCTTCACCGACTTTGCCGGTAAGTATCTGCGTGTCGTGTGGGGATCGCCGTACTACATGCTCTTTGAAGTCCCGAGCATTCGGTAACACACACCACTTTCAATTCCCAGAACCAAGCACGAGGAGACTCAAACTGGTGACAAGCATGACAACGGCCGTCCCCTTCCAGATGAAGTGCTGTTCATGAAACGCAAAATGTCCCGAGAGGAGCGACCAAAAAACCGAAGTCGATCGTTTCACCGCTATCATTATCGACGGCGGGAGGAAAAGGAAAGCGAAACTCTGACAAACGCCACCAACACTTTCAAAT
>JBATNS010000055.1:0-19482 GCA_049290475.1 Candidatus Moraniibacteriota bacterium
CAAAGAAAAGTACAATCGCTGTAGTGAAGTGACGCATGCCTATCTGAAACAAGATGGGATATCCGTGAGTCTTTCTTCCGTCAAACGAACCTGAGATCGAGCAGGTCTCACGAAAAAGAAGAGTCCCCAGCCACAAGACTATCTAAGCCTCAGCTAAAGAACATCTTTTGATACCACTCTATCTGCACTAAAGGCTGAAAAGTTTTCGAAACTTCTTCAAAATCTCCTTTCGGAGCCAGAGGCGGTCAGATGAGGCATAGTCCCCTTCGAATTTCACTCCCAGCCCCCGCTCAAATACGGCTTTCAGCTCAGCGTTTTCACAGTAGAAGTGATTCCGCCTCTCGGACAGGCTCGGGACGCTCATGATCCAATGCGGGTGACCAAAACTCTCGAGCGCTCGCTTCACCTGTTGGCTCTCCTTTTTCAGGAATGCTTCCCCCGCCCAGAGCTCGAGCTGCCCGATAGTAAAGGGAAACGGCACCGCCGGTATCTGGAAGACTTTCGTATCGTCGATAATGGTCTGGACGACATCGCCCGTAACGGCCGCCTCCTGCTCGGCGAAATAGTCAGCGATCCAGTTGTCCGGTAGTCCTCCACGCTTCCACAGGGTGACAAACGCGCGCCGGTCCCGCTCGTCGGTGATGACCGCACCAAAGTTCAGCGTGTTCGACAGGATCGCCACCGCGAGGAGTCGCGCCGAGAGCTGACTGATATCATCAGCCTTGCCGCGTTTCTCATACTCCTCCCATACGAGCGTGGCGCAGGCGCCGATCGGTTCGATATGCGAGTGCTCGCCAAGTTTCTCCTGCCAGTAGACTTCGAATCCCGGGTGATGGTCGTACACCTCCGCGATAGTGCCCGCGGTCGCCGCATGGGCGATGTACTGCGGCTCGGACACGTCCATGACGACGAACTCGGCATCGGTCGTGCTCGGTGTAGTCACATAGTCCAGTCCCCACGCGCGGATGGTACGAGTAACGCTATTGTTCAGCGCACCTGGGAAATACGCCTCGACGGTCCGACCCTCGAGCCGGATGAGCTCGGCGTACGCGATCACGCACGCCACCGCGTCGATATCCGCAAACGCCTGCCCCGTCGTGACGATTACATGTTTCATAGTTCACCTGTTTTCATACGAGGATAGAGAACTCTGCGCTTATGCGAGCGATTGGACATAACTATTGAGCTCAGCCATATTTTCAATTTCACCAATCGCTCGAAAAGTACCGGCGCCAAACGATCGGTCTATGAGCTTACCGATAGGCAGGATGTTTCCCGTCAGCATAGCAGCGGCAAACATATCAAAGAGTTCATCTCGATCTGTGAACTCGCCCTGATTTTTTTGCATGAGTTTTTCAATGAGCGAGACGAGGATTCTGCGTTCCGGAACATACGTAAACGATTCGGTCGAAATTCTTGTGCGGTCCCCCATTCCAAAAAGGCGGCCGAGCGAATCTTTCCAGGTCCTTTTGAGCGTGGTCGCATAGTACGTCTGATCATCGCAAAGTGGCTCCCCCGTATATGTCACGGCACGAGGATGCTTGGTCATCGTTTCAGCAGTACGCTGATTATCCGAAGCAAAGAGCGGATCTCGCTTGAGCTTCTCTACTTACTGCCTGGTAAGCTCTTCGGTCACTGCCTCGTTCAAATGGCGGAAAAACTCGCGCTTTCCATCCCTCGAAGTGACAGCGAGGCCTATGCGATAATCCTTCTGCTCTTTGGTATCACCTATGGTAATCTGTAGTGCGTTATAAGATTTAAAATGCAGCGTCTCATGAAATGCTTTAGTCATGAAAACGATGTTCGCCGGTTGCTCGACCATGGCCACAAATTGCAAATTCGGACGATAGAACGCGACGCCCTTGCTCTTCCATTCTGATTCTTTGATGACGTGGTAGTTTTTGGGCGGGATATCAAATGACTCCAGTCCGTAGCGTTTCAAGACTTCATTCGTTTCAGTATTGACCAATTCAAGGATAGCGATCTGCTCCGGAGACTTCGGTTGTTCCACGCTTTCAAATCCCGGAATATCTTGATCGCGGAATATCGCCGTCTCATCATCAAGAATTGTTTTTTTTGAGTGATTCTGGGATATTGCCAACCACTCTCTCATAAGAAGAAAACCTTTCCATAGGGTGGCTTTAGGAAATTAATCCTTTCTTTCCGACTCACGTACATGGGGAAACCGCCGGGGTCTTGAACTCCCACGCACTCACAACCGAGGCGAGGCTAAGGCTACTCGTAGAGACACTGAACGCAACGGTGGTCCGCCTGGCAGTACGAAGGCGCGCGACCAGGATAGAACTTGGCACCACTGAACTGCTTGCACCAACAATCGCTGTCGCTCGTGCAGACAGTGTGTGGACCAGTCGGATCATTCGGACCAGGACCAGTGACTGAACCAATCGCCCCTTGGAGAGTAGTGGTCCGAAAAATGACGACCGCCAGCGCTACTGACACACTGATGATAATTACCCCGATGACTATTTTCTTCACCATACCACCAAATGATAGCCAGTTATGAGAACAACTCCAGCTCCACCAGCAGGGCTTTATATTTTTCGAGATAATCTTTGGCCTGTTCGCGGTCAAGCGTGAAGTCGGGCTCGTTCACGATACGATTCCGGATGGCATGAGCTTCGGACAGCCCTGCATAGCTCTGGAGCTGGCCCGGATTCATATTGGCGAGGCGCTCGGACATATTCTCGCCATCGAAACCACATCCCTTCAAGAGATCGTCAGCGAAATGATCGGCCTCCAGGATTGCCACCTTATAGTGACTCGCATTATCGCTCTCGAGACGACGCTCGACTGATTCCCACTTCTTCGTCGCCTCATTCTTCTTTATGAGTGGCCGCGTCGTACCGTAAATCTGCATCTTCAGATTACCTGTAACACCGCGCATGAGGAGGAGCATCGTCACATTGGCCAAAATGACGATAGCGTAGATGATGAGAAAAGCTTTGAGTACAGTGAAAAGGGCCGATTGGCCTACGATAGACCAGATAGCCGGTACCATGCCGAGGAAACCGAAGGCATCAAACTCTGTGCTCATATTTGTATTATAGCCGATATTCGGCTAGAGACTCACGCGCTTGTTCGCCAACTCATAGGCGTGAGTCATGGAGAGGAGGGTTTCTTCTTCGAACCAACGACCCATAAACTGACCACCAATCGGAAGTGCCTTACCATCGGTATCGATAGTCCCGATAGGAAATGACATCGCTGGAACACCGACGAGATTCGCCGTCACGGTATAGATATCGGAGAAATACATCTGGAGGGGATCATCGGTCTTGGCACCGATTTTGAAGGCAACCTCAGGGGTCGTCGGAGAAAAGATAACGTCGACCGTCTCGAAGGCCTGCTGAAAATCCTGTCGGAGAAGTGCCCGAACGGCCAGCGCTTTTTTGTAGTAGGCGTCGTAGTACCCCGCCGAGAGCGCATAGGTACCAAGCATGATGCGGCGCTTCGCCTCAGGCCCGAGGCCAATCTTCCTCGTGTCAAGATAGGTCTCGAGGAGCGTTGAAGTGCGCTCAAGTGAATCTTCCTGATCATTCACGGACAGACCATAGCGAATACCGTCAAAGCGCGACAGATTCGATGACAGCTCGGATGGTTGCACGATGTAATAAATCGGCAGGGCCAGATGTGAATGTGGCAGACTAATCGGAACGATTTCCGCACCCAGTGACTTGAACACATCGAGCGCCGCCAACGCAGCGGATTTTATCTTCGCATCCAGCGCATCGGTGAAATACTCCGTCGGAACACCAATCTTCCGGCCGCGAATATCCCCAGAAAGCATCTCTTCGTACCGTGGGACGGGACGGACGGATGCCGTACCGTCGAGAGCATCAACGCCAGCGATCCGCGACAATACGATAGCGACATCTTCCACTGTTTTCCCGAACGCACCGATCTGGTCCAGGCTCGATGCCGCCGCGATGAGTCCAGAACGTGACACGCGGCCGTACGTTGGCTTCATGCCGTACACACCACAAAAGGCCGCCGGCTGACGGATGGACCCACCCGTATCCGAACCGAGGGCCCAGACAGACATATCAGTCGCGACCGCGACCGCGGAACCGCCGGAGGTACCACCCGGAACGCGTGTATCATCGATGGGGTTCTTTGTGGGACCGTAGGCGGAAAGTTCCGTAGAGGAACCAAGCGCAAATTCATCCAGATTCGTCTTACCAAGAATGATAGCCTGACTGTCTTTCAGCTTTGCGACCGCTGTCGCATCATAGGTACCAACATAGTTGTCGAGGATTTTCGACCCCGCCGTGGTCCGCTCCCCGACCATGAGCATATTATCCTTCACCGCGCCGGGAATGCCAGCAAGGAGGTCGATTGTCTCACCACGAGCGACAGCGGCGTCGACCGCTTCAGCCTCGGCCAGCGCTTGAGCTTCGCGCAACGACAAGAAAGCGTGCAGATTTTGATCACGGTCCTTGATCCGCGCAAAATACTCGGCGACCAGTTCGGTCGCTTTCTTCTTCCCGCTTTGGATTTGATCGTGTAGTTCGCGGATCATACGAAAAAGCTAGAACACTGATTTCACTTTAAAATAGCCCGCTTTTTTGTCGGGAGCATTCTCGAGGATCTGGAACGCCTCGCCGGAAAGTCGGTCGGTATCCTCAGCCGCGCGATTCGATTCCGGCGCCATCGATGTCTCAGCCGGGGCTGCACTCACATCGACGTCCTTCAATTGACCAAACCAATCAAGAATAGTCGAGAGGTCACGTTGGAAGTGCGTCACTTCAGCATCGGTCAGACCGACGCGAGCGAGTGTCGCGATATGTTTCACTTCATCAGTCGAGAGCATATCTGAAATACAGGGTTAGGAACTAGAACTGATTAGAAAGCAGATCAAGAAACTCTTCTTCATTCAAAACCCGCACGCCTAATTTTTTAGCATTGTCGAGCTTGCTGCCGGGATCAATTCCGGCGATAACAAAGTCTGTTTTTCGGCTTACTGAAGCCGTAACCTGACCACCCAACTGCTTTATTGTACGCTTGGCCTCATCTCTTGTAAAGCGGGAAAGTTCGCCCGTCAGGACAAAAGTTTTACCCGAAAGCGGTGCGTTTTCCGTATTCAATCGCTCCGGGAGGAGTGCCACGACACCAGAGCGATCGAGCGCCTGCATGAGCTTCACATTTTGTTCATCCGCGAACCATTCCGAGAGACTCGCAGCCGATTTTTCGCCGATACCGTCGAGCGCAACCAATTGTTCTAGTAAGAGTTCTTGCATAAACCCAAGTAACTGCTCAGGCGTAGTTGTTTTCGTTTTCATCTGACTCGCTACAAATTTCGCGATCAGTTCAGCTGTTTCCTCTCCAACATGTCGGATACCGAGTGCAAAGATGAGTCGCTCGAGCGGTGCACGCTTTGCTTTCTGAATGGAAGCAGCGAGTTTCTCAGCGGATTTCTCCGCGAAGCGCTCCAGTGGTGCGATGTCGCCGGGGGTCAGCTCAAAGATATCGGCAAGATTCGCGACAAGTCCGTCCTCCATGAACTGCTCAACAATTTTCTCCCCCATTCCGACAATATCGAAGCCCTTGCGTGAGACCGCATGGATGATCATTTCACGTTCGACGGCATAGCAACGAGGATTCGTACAATAGAGGGCAGCCGAATATTCTTTCTCACTACTCTTCTCACCAATGACACGCCGTTCGACTGGGCTATGACACTTCGGACAATGCGTCGGCATAGAAAAATTCTGTTCCTTGCCACTTCGGAGTTTCTCCAGAACTGAAACGACCTCGGGGATGATATCACCCGCTTTCCGTACGACGACGGTATCGCCAAGCCGGATGCCAAGCCGGGCAATCTCGTCCGCATTGTGCAACGTCGCCCGAGAGACGACAGTACCGGCCAGCCGGACGGGTGTGAGGTGAGCGACGGGTGTAAGAACGCCCGTCCGGCCAATTTGAATGCTGATGTCCTCGAGAATACTCGTTGCTTCTTCAGCAGGGAATTTGAACGCAATGGCAAAGCGTGGTGACTTACCAGTGTAGCCGAGGGATTCTTGGAGCATGCGATCATTCGCCTTCACAACGATGCCATCAAGCATATATGGCAGACTCTCCCGCTGTTCATTCCATTCGGTATAGAACGCCTCGACGTCATGAATGGATGCACAACGCCTGATATGGGGATTCACCGGAAAGCCGAGCGCGTGAAGCAGAATCAACTCTTTCTCCTGCGTCGCTGGGAATGGCTCTCCGACGATAGCCTCGATATCATAAATAAAGGCATCGAGCTTGCGGGCGGCAGTGATATGAGAATCAAGCTGACGAATCGCTCCAGCCGCAGCGTTTCGCGGATTAGCAAATACCGCTTCGCCGGCAGCTTGTCGCTCAGTATTGATACGCTCGAGTTCACCTTTGGAGAGCCAAGCTTCGCCGACGACCACAATATCGACCGGTTTCGCGAGCCGAAGCGGGATGGTACGGATGGTGCGCAGATTCTCAGTCACATCCTCTCCAACCGCGCCATTGCCCCGCGTCGCGCCGCGGATAAATTCTCCCCCTTCATAGGTGAGCACGATCTTCAGCCCATCAATCTTCAACTCGGCCAAGTACTCGATTGCCTCGCGCTCATCACCATTAGTTTTAGCGATGTAGCGGCGCAGCTTGGCATCCCATTCAACCAACTCAGGGAGATCGAAGACATCATCGAATGACCACTGCGAAACAGCATGTTTCACTTTGCAGAATTCCGTCCGAGGACCATCACCAACCCGTGAGGTCGGACTATTTTTGCTTCGCAGTTCTGGGTACTCACGTTCGAGCATCTCCAGCTCGCGATAGAGCGAATCATAGGCCTCATCGGAAATGATTGGCGCATCAAGAACGTGGTATTGGTAGCGGTGTGAGTCAAGCTCAGTAATCAATTTGGCCATCCGCGCACGGACCTCGTTACGTTCCATAGACTGAAATCAAATACCAATATAATTGAAATCGCGCAGCGATACCGTCGTCTGTACGATTGCCTCCGCCCCAGCTCCCCCAACCTGGAGGGTGAGAGTGACTCGACCGACATGCGGGTTCGGCATCGGTGTAGAAGGGTCAACCCGAAGCGCTCGATTCGTCACATCGCTCACAACTATTTGCAACGCTTCAGCACCAAAACCGTAGGCTGCACAACTGGCCCGGTTCACGTTGGGATCCGCATTAGCAAAGGTGTGCGTCCGTTTTGAGAGCGTGCCAGGGACGAGATTGACGAAGTACTGAACACAACGATTCTGAGAATAGTCGAAAAAGATGATATCCGTTGTAGCACCCGTACTCCACGACACGACACTAGAAGTCCGCAGCTCTTTAGCCATAGTGTTGAGTGCGAACTGTGCCGACTCGAGGCTGGTTTGGATCGCTTTCGTCCCACGATAACTCTTCGATCCCTGAGCCATAATCTGAATCGTCCCAAGCATGATAATAGTAAACGCTGCCATCGCCATGACGACTTCCAGGAGGGAGAATGCCGATTGTTTCGTACGAAATGACATATGGCAATTTATTTCCAAGCCGAAAGAAGCAATTCCGTATAGACGCACCGATTGAACACATTGCACCAAGCGATGGCGCCGCCGCCGTTCAGATTTGCTCCCGGATCCTGCCAACTGACAAAACTCTGAACCAATGCCGTGTCACTCGCTGCAGCGTGGTTAATCTTGATAATCCGGAAAAAGCGCGACGCCGAGCCGCCGGCACCATGGGAGTAAAAAGTGTTATCTAGATTCATCACCGGCTGCGTCGGCGGACAAGTGAAAGCGGCTGCGCCAGATGAGTTGTAATTGACCGTACAGCGCGAATTCGCCCCATTCGGAAAATACCGAAACGGGTCGCAGTTCCCCGCGAGCGAAAACTGGCAATTATCTCCCGTTGTCCAATTTTCTAACCGATGGGCCGAGTTATTATCGCGGATATTGAGCGCTATCTCCACGCCCTCTTGGGCGAGTTCGGAGGCGATGATGACATTCCGTGTATCAAAAGAACCGCGGTGAGCGGCGACAAAGAGACTCATCACGGCGATGATGCCCGTCGTCAGGACAAAAGCCGCCAGTACGACTTCGGCGATAGAGAAGGCAGGGAGTTTTGAAACAGTCCGTGATTGATGCATAGGGAGAGGCTTACGGACAAGTAGCATTGCCACCATTTTCTACAATGCGGCCACTCTGGTAGAGACATATATGTACAGTCGAACCACTCTTGCTCAGGTCAATACGATACGAAGCGCCAGCCGCCAGTGGCACTCCGGCGACGGTCACATCACCCCGCGGAACCATGAAACCAAGTGTGGTTACTCCCGATGCAAAGTTGACCCCTTCTTTTAGGCTATAGCTACTCACCGTACCGCTGGACGAAATCACATTATAAGCGGTCGCTGAAACAATCTGGACACCAAAAGACGTGTTGTTTTCATTGATAGCCGTACTCCTGCCCGATACTGCATAGTTCTGAGCCTCGCGCAGCCCTGCGATCACCTCGCGCGATGACCGCTCCAACAACCGACCCGTTTTCCCAGTCGCGAGCGACACAAACACTAAAGCACTCGTGATACCAATAATCGCGATGACAATCATCACTTCGATGAGCGTAAAGCCACGCTGGATTTTCCGGACTCTTACCATACCCCTATTGTACCGCTAAACCACTCCGAACCAAACCGATGGAATGAGAAGAAAGGTAAGCCACCACGGTTGAATCAATTGAAGGAGGAGCGTCGTGAGCGTCCCCGCGGCGAGAAATGGCGCAAAGGGAACCTGACTCTTCATCCCCCGCTTGCCAGTAAAGAGGAGCACGCTGCCGACAACGGCTCCCGTGAAGAAAGAAAGTGTCAGGAGGAGGAGGAGCGCTGAAAAACCGGCGGCGGCGCCGACGACACCGGCCAGCCAGACATCCCCCATGCCCATCCAGGTTTCTTTGGAGAAATAAACGAGCGCGTAGAAAATCGCCGCCGCGAACACTCCCCCCCAGAGCATCTCCCGCCAGGGAGCCGCTGGGTCAAGCCAGTTAACTGAGGAAAGTCCCGTGGTAAGCAGTGCGTATCCGAACGCCCCGACGACACCCACGAGGAGGAGCACGAGCGGTATCTCCATATTCCGCGCATCATAAACAGCAATCACGACCATGAGTGAAATGAGGAACAACAGCCAGAGCACTCGGACGATTTCAACGGTTGTCCCGTCACCGAAAGCAAACATACCGAACACGGCAAAAAGTATCCCCGTCAGGAGCTCGACCGCTGGATACTGCCACGAGACGGGGAAGTGACAGACTCGACATCGCCGCCCGAGAAGAAAGAAGGAAAGCACAGGAACATTGTCGTACCAACGGATAGTCGTGCCACAGGAGGGGCATTTCGATCGACCATCAAGCGTTTTGTCAGCTTCCAGCCGGAGGACAACGACATTTAAAAAGCTCCCAATGACGAGACCGAAGAGAGCGAAAAACATAATAAGGGTAAGCCACATACAGATATCTCCATAGTACAACAAAAAAACAGGCTTGGCGCCTGCTTTTTCGCTTTGGGACTAACAGCCCGTAAAGGTCGTGATGCCGGTCTCGGTGACGGTAGCCGTACACACTGCCGTCAGGTTGAGGGATGGGACATCGAAGGAAAATGTTTGAGCGACGGTCGCGCCGCAAGCTTGGCCGTTATCTACGATACCCGCCGCATCGATATCGACTGGAAAGGTGCCGAATGATCCTGTTCCGTCTGTAAAATCAAGTGCGCTACTATCACAGATCTCTATCGCTTTTGTCTGCACCGAATGAACGACCGCTTTGAACCGAGCGACCTTTGCCCGTTCCCGCCCAGCTCCCAAAGAAACGAGCACGACTGAGGCGAGAATACCGATGATTGCAATAACGATGAGGAGTTCAATCAAGGTGAAACCTTTGTATGTTTTATTCATATTTTTATTTATATTACTCTCTATCAAAATTCTATCATGAATCTTTTCAGCTGCCTACTTTTCTGTCAAGGACGAAACAATGCGTAATTTATCTCCAGCCATCGTCTTTCCAAGAAAGTATACGAATAACATAAGAAAGGCTGCGCTGGCAGCCTTTTCTTTATTCATCGAAACGACTAGCAACCGGCTGGGAAAACAACACCCTCGGCAGTTACTATCGTACCTGTGCCACAAGCAGCGTTTGGGTCCGTCTCACAGGCATTAGCGGCTGTGCTATTACCGAGTTCGATTGAATCAAAACAGATGAGGAATGTCCCCGCGCCATTCACACCACAACTTGACGTGTTAATGGTCGCTGCGTTCATCTTATTATTCGAGAGTGGGACTCCGATTTCAGCAACAGCGAGCGTACCGTTGGTATCCGAGTCACACGCGAGAATCGCTGCAGCTTGGTAGGAGTGAGCCTGCGCCTTGTAGCTCGCGATCTGAGCCTTCTCACGGGCACCCGTCAATGAGACGAGCACGACTGAGGCGAGAATACCGATGATTGCAATAACGATGAGGAGTTCAATCAAGGTGAAACCTTTGTATGTTTTATTCATAATTCTCACCTCCTTTCTTTGTTTGTTTTTATATTCGCACATCTCCATCTTAGCCTACTTTTCACCCCCTGGGTACTGTTCTGTCAACCCCTAAGCGGAACCTGAATCCTGGGCAGTGCCTGGGTTCTATATCATCACCTCATCTCCGCTCTCTCATTTGAATTATAAGTTAGCCTCTCTAATGCCCCTGTCAAAGACTTCTGTTCGTGGACTATCTATCAATCCTGGTGCCATTTTACCAATATTATCATTATTCCGATAATAAAAAGAAAAATAATCCCATCGGACACCCTACATTTGACCGGCGATATTATACACCGGCATCAGGATACCGATAGTGAGGATTCCTACGCCAATGCCGAGACCCACGATGAGTATCGGTTCGATGAGGGAGGTGAGGTTACGTGTCATGACATCCACTTCCTGCTCATAAAATTTACTGATACTGTCCAAGACATGCGCCATCGTACCGGTCTCTTCGCCAATTTTCACCATCTGAGAAACGATCAGGGGGATTTCGTCCGGATACCGCTGGAAGACGCCCGACATCGCTCCACCCACCTTCACTTCCTCAGCGGCCTTCAGCATGATTTGCGCGTAGACCGTATTGCCAATCACATCGCTCGTAATCATGAGTGCTCGGACGACCGGGATGCCGCCTGCCATGAGCGCCGCGAGATTCTCGGAAAACCGCGTGATATAGACATTTTTTGCGAGCGTCTTGAAAACCGGGAGATGGAGGACGATAATATCCCATTCATGCTTGCCGCTCTCCGATTTGAAATAGTAGAAGATGCCGATGCTAAGGCCGCCGATCCCAATGAGAACTGCCCACCAATACGCATTCATAAAATCGCTGAGATTGATAAGGAACGTTGTATACCACGGGACGGCAATCTTCAGCTCTTTGATGAGGCTGGTAATCTTGGGCAGGATAAACGTGATGACGATGAATCCGATCACTCCGGCGACGGCCATGACGAAAGCCGGGTAAAAAAGTGCTCCCTTGATCTTGGAAGTGAGATGGTAGTTTTTCTCGATGCTATCAGCGACGAAATTGATGGAGTGCTGGAGATTTCCGGATATTTCGCCGGACCGGATGATATTGATGGTCATCGTATCAAACACATTGGGATGCTTTTCCAACGTCTCAGAAAAGGACATGCCATCCTTGATACCGTCTTCTACCTCAGTGAGTATCACCCGCAGGTAACGATTGTCCGTCTGTTCGCTAATCGTCTTCAGTGAAGTCACAACCGGCACGTGTGCTTCGATGAGGGTCGCGAGCTGTCGGAAAATAACCATGAGCTCTTTCGGTGAGACACCATCCCAGAGCTTCTGAATCTCTCGAAGCATCCCTTCGATCCCCTCTTTTTCTTGAGAAGCAACCTGGAGTGGGATGAGGCCGTTCTTCTGTAGGATCTCGATAGCCGCTTCCCGGGAAATCGCATCGACAAGACCTTCTTTCAGGTCTCCGGTCTCATTCTTCGCTTTGAAATTGAATTTCATACTGATGTAGAGCTTTCTCCTGCGTGCCTCTATTTATCCTCTTTCCGGACCAACATAGTGAAATAATCTTTGTTCTTTGCGTAGGCGGTCGCATCATTGATCGATACTACTCCCCGACGGACAAGATCAGCGAGGGAGCGGTCGAGTGAGATCATTCCTTCTTTCATGCTCGTCTCGATGACGGAGTCGAGCTGATGAACCTTGTTTTCACGGATGAGATTCTCGACGGCATGATTCTTGAACATGATTTCAATTGCCGGTACTCGGCCACCAGACAATTGAGGTAACAGGCGCTGCGATACGACACCGAGGAGTACATTGGCCAGCTGGAGACGGATCTGATTCTGCTGATGGGACGGGAAGACGTCGATGATACGGTCGATCGTCTGCGGCGCATCATTGGTATGGAGCGTCGCAAAGATAAGATGGCCCGTTTCAGCGGCCGTCATCGCTGTTGATATCGTATCGAGATCGCGGAGCTCGCCGAGGAGCACGACGTTCACATCCTCACGCAAGACTGCTCGGAGCGCGGCGGAAAAGCTTTTGGAGTCGCGGCCGACTTCACGC
The DNA here is from genome assembly GCA_049290475.1 of Candidatus Moraniibacteriota bacterium. Classification (GTDB taxonomy): domain Bacteria; phylum Patescibacteriota; class Minisyncoccia; order Moranbacterales; family UBA1568; genus SSEF01. The sequence goes on from JBATNS010000055.1 coordinate 12,608, forward strand.
TGATTGATGATGCAATGGTCCTGTTCATAGACGAACTCGATCGGGTCTTCGATCGTGACGATGTGTTTCTCTCGGGTATGGTTGATATGGTCGATCAGTGCCGCGAGCGTGGTCGACTTGCCGTGACCTACCGGGCCGGTCATGAGAACGAGTCCCTGGGAAACATTCGTGAAGTTATAAAGCGATGTCGGCACGTTCAAATCCTCAAGCGCCCGAATCTTGTTCATCACAAAGCGCATCGCAATCGACACGTACCCTTTCTGATAAAAGATGTTCACCCGAAAACGCGCCCGGTCCTCGAAGTTGTATGAGAGGTCGGTCTGGCCATCTTCGGTGAGTTCGATCTTCTTGTCTTCGGTGAGGATGATCTCGGACAACGCTTTGGTATCCGCCGGCGTAAGTATCTTTTCCTTTGTCAGCTGGTGCAGCTTGCCATTGATACGCAACGTCGGATAGCGGCCAATAACAAAATGAACATCAGATGCGCCCTGCTGACCGACAATCGAGAGGATGCCCTTCAGCCGGGCTTCGATGTCCAATTGCTCCATAAAAATTTTTATTTTAGCTTCACTCCCTACTTTATCATGCTTCGTCGCCTCACTCCTCATCGACGAGTGACCCCTCGGTGACACGTTCCACCTCGGCGATTGTCGTGATTCCCTTCAATACTTTCAAAAGACCGTCACTTTTCATCATGAGCATGTGCTGATGGACTGCTTCTTTCAGTAGCTCAGTCTCATTCGCATTCTTGTCAGTGATAGTAACCTTCGCCTCATCCGTCACCTCAAACACTTCATAGATGGCGATCCGTCCCTTATAGCCCGAGTTGCCGCACAGCTCGCAGCCCTTTCCCTGGTAGACCTTGAGGACAGCCTGCGGGTCGAGGTCGTAGTCTTTCATTTCCGTCACTGGTATCGCTGCCCGTGCAGCCTCCATTTTCTTCTGCGTCCCGGGGGTCAATGTCGCCTCTGCCTTGCAGTTCTCGCAGATTCTCCTCACAAGCCGCTGCGCTGCCAGCGCCTGAATCGACGAAGCGAGGAGAAATGGCTCCGCACCCATGTCGATGAGACGAGGGAGAGCTTTGATAGCGTCGTTCGTGTGAAGGGTCGAAAGCACGAGGTGGCCGGTCAAAGCCGCATGAATCGCAAGCTCACCCGTCTCTTCATCACGGATTTCACCGACCATAATCACGTTCGGGTCCTGGCGGAGGATAGAACGCAAGCCGTCGGCAAAGGTATAGCCGATCTCAGGGCGAATCTGGCTCTGGTTGATCCCTTCCATGAAGTATTCCACCGGATCTTCCAGGGTGATGATGTTACGCTCCTCCTGATTCAGAATCTGGAGAAACGCGTAGAGTGTCGTTGATTTTCCGGAACCGGTTGGACCCGTGATCAGGATGATGCCGTACGGCTCCTTGATCTTCCGTAAGAGCACTTCGCGATTCCGACCCCAGAGGCCCAATTTATCGAGATCGGCCATATTGTTCGACTTGTCGAGGATACGCATGACGACTTTTTCACCATCAATCACTGGCAGCGACGAGACGCGGAGATCGATGCTTTTGTTCTCGGTCACCACCCGGAAACGCCCATCCTGTGGCTTGCGTTTTTCGTCTATTTTCAGGTTCGCGAGAATCTTGATGCGCGAAACGACCGCTTTCCCGACATCATTCGGGAAAACAAGCGTCGCGCGGAGTAATCCATCAACCCGAAACCGGACACGATAATTTCCGTCCACCGGTTCGATATGGATATCACTGGCCCTTCCTTCCATGGCATGTTTCACGATGACATCGACAAGCTTCGCAATCGGCGCATCTTGGAATACCTCCGGCAAAGCGCCACCTTCCTTCTGACTCTCTTGGATCTCCACCGCGGAATCCTGGCTCTTTTTCAGTGAAACAATCGCCTCTTCAAGCGCTCGGTCCGTCCCAGAGTAAGACTTGAGCAGTTCCTCAAATGTCTCTTCCGTCACGAGTGATACTTCGATACCGAGACGCTCTTTCTCTGCGATAAACCGCAAAACATTGAGCGCGTCGAAATCCTGGGGATTGACCATCGCAACCGAAAGGATACCGTCGCGCCGATCAAAAATGACCATCTTATACTGCCTCGCCGTATCCTCCGGGATAACCGCTAGAATGGTTTTATCGATTGATGATGGGGCAGCCTCAAGGAGCGGGACTCCCAGGCTCTCAGCCAACGTACGAACATCCGCTGCCGGGGACACCCCAGTATCCGTCATCGTTTCATTCGTAATCGTGATCTTGTCAGACAGCATCAGCGTTATGTCTATTCGTACGGATTAGCCCGTCCAGTCGACCCCGCGTCAAGCATAGGGAGAGGGTTCGTGACGAAAGACGCTGCTTTCTCCGCTATTTTGAAATCAAAGTTTGGCGATTGGAAGAGTGGATCATTCAAAGCATTTGCCGTTCGCTGTGGTCCGAGATACGGAAACTGTGCCCTCAATGTACCCTCCAGGAAATTTGCTTGCGCAACAGCTGTATCATCATCCTTCGCATCAATTGTTCCCTGCTCTCTTTTATTGATTGAAAACTCTTCCACTGCGTGGAGCCGATCCGCATGGTGAATCCTTGAAAAGAAATCCTTGATATTGTCATACGCCCCAATCACCCTGATCTGTGTTGTGTAGCTTTTTGGTGCAGCCAACGCCGCCGCGGATGCCATGAGCGTTGCTTCTTCATCTGTTAGCCCGCTGTTTATCGCATCACTATATGTGGTATCCGATGCGCCAACCTCTGGATTCATCGTTACATCCACTCCATTCACGACAATGCCCGACTGCTGTGCAAGATAGTTGAACATGTCGACAACGCGCTCTTCATCCAAAACACTAGGATAGTACTTTTCGACAAAGCTAACGACTTCGGAACGTCCCGTGACTGACCGACCGATTGACTGGATGTTCGCTATGATTGAATCAACCTTCCCGAGATCATCTTTCGCGGTCTGGATTTCGATCTGCTTTGCAAGAATTCCGTCAACATTTGGCTTGATATAGCCAATCGTGATGATTACGTCGAGAATGATGAGCGTAGGGAGAATAAGAATTTTGAGACTCATAGACAACAATTAGCTATGGGGTAATTGGTACTGTCCCAGAAGCCGGCGCGATCAGCGGAGTGGGCTCGGCAACAGATATATGCAATTCAAAATTGATGAAGCCGAACTTCTCATTGTACGTAACATTTTCAACATGGACCGTGGTTGCATTGACAATCTTTTTGTAGTTCAGCATCTGCTGCGCGAGGTATCGCAAACTCATCGTTGTCCCTTTTATGATGAGATCGCTTTCGGATTCCTGATACAGATAGCTCGTCACGGTGATATTCGGTATGGTCAGTTGCTCTAGTTCCTCAAAAGCCAACTTCGGATCGGACACGAATTCCAGATTATTTGAAATAGCTTTCAGCCTCGTGGACAAATCAGTGGCACGATCCGATTCCTTATTCTTCAGTCCTGCTGTCTTTGCCGATAATTCACCCTGGAGGCTCGTGTATTCCTCTTCCAACGTCCCCAAGTACCAATGGGATCCACCATACAATCCGACCACAATGAGAAAAAGAGTCATGTTAATGAAGAAGCCCTTGTCAAAAAAAGAACCCCGAGCAATCGCCTGCTTTTCCTGAATTGATTGTGAGAGATTGATACCAGCCATGAAATTCTTTGTTTTTTCTTTTTTGTAGAGTCTATTAATCTTCGGAATTGCCAATCGGCTGCATCAACCGCGTCCGGAACCGATCCCAACGATTGCCACTAATCGGGGTCGTGATTTTTGGCGCTGCCTTTTTCCTGGCTAAACGATTCGCCCCTTGCAGTGCGAGACCGAGTGCCACTGAAAAGGACGTCCCCATGCGTTTAATGGACGGTGAGACCTCGGCAGAATACATCACCCGCTCCCAGGGATCTCCGACCGAGACTGGGAGATTCAAAAGGCCACCGAAATACGCTGTGAGGCCAACGAGGCCGGCCGTGCCACCTGAGAGAATTATACCATCGATCGGACGGCCCGGATGCTTTGATCGATACATCGCTATGATACGCTCCATCTCAGAAGAGATTTCTTCAAGCGCCGGAAAAATAAGTTTCGTACCAGGGTCGTTCAGATAGTCCTTATCACTTTTTTTCAAGACCTCGGCACGGTCCTCGGCGATATTTAGCCCGTCCATGAGTGTCCGCGTGATATCCCGGCCACCAACATCCAGATTGCGACTGATCTTCACCAGTCCGTTCTCGACCAAAACGAGATTGGTCGCTCGCGAACCGATATCGGCCACGAGATAGACTCCCTGATCCCCGTCGATGACGGAGCGCACCATCGAGAATGTCTCAAGCTCGAGCAGCTGCATATTGAAACCAACCGATTGGATATAGCTCTCGTAACGCTCCACTTCCTTGTTGAGCGCCGCCACAAGCAAGACTTCGACTTTTCCTCCAGAGAGATCCTTTACCGAAACTCCGGATGCCGATGTCTCACCGACGATTTCCCAGGAAAGCGCCACCTCATCCAATGGCGAAGGGATGTATTTGTGTGCCTCGAACTGAATCGCCTCTTGAAGTTCCTTCTCACTCATCTTCGGAAATTCCGCGAGCGCTACCAGGCCGATGAAGGCCGGCATCGCGACATACACCTCTTTTGCTTTCGGCTGCAGCCGGTCAAGCAGCGCCCGCAGATACGTCGTTACTCGGGCATCATAGCTCCCCTGGCTATCGTCTGCGCCCTTTTCAATCGTCGTGAGATTGATCTCAGCATAATTACTGAGGAACACTTTTTCACCTTCGGTACGGAGTTCTACTGCCTTGATAGAGGACGTACCGAAATCAATACCGAGAAATGTAGAATTGTTGAATCCGAACATGGGAGTGTTTATTTCATTACCAATATAGCACGCTGGGGTCCCACCTCGGAAGCGAAGGTTCTATTATTCGTCGGGTAAAGTGGTATACTAGGAAAAAGATAAAATATATGCGCTTGCCATTGTTCGTTTTTTTTTCACTCTTCATGATTTTTTCGTCGACCTTGGTCGCGCTGCCGTTTGCTCCAGCCGAAGCCGGCATCATTCCTTGTGGACTGAGCAAACCTGACCCGGCGATACTGACAGCAGATCAAGGGACGGCGAAATGCACACTCTGCCATCTAATGGTGGGAATTCAAAATATCATTGTCCTCTTGCGGAACATCATGTCAGCGATCGCAGTAGCCGTTATCGTCGCGATGGCTTTTATCTACATTACCTCGGCCGGTGACGAAGGCCGGATGCGTTTTGCCAAAGGTGGTATGGTCGCCGCGCTGATTGGATTATGCATCATTCTCCTCGCCTGGGTCATCGTCAATTTCATCCTCACGATACCGATTTTTAAAAATAATGGCCTCGTCCGGGTCGGCTGGGATAGTTTCCTGTGTAATACCGCTTCGACCGCGGGACCATAAAGGAAGCGAGACGGTAAATTTCTCCTGCTACGCTCAAGGACGTTCGTTGACAGACCCTCTTTGAAGCCGTACACTAGTGTCTACCCTATGCTCACTCCCACCTTCGGCGAAAAGCTATCATTTCATGCTCGGCATGCCCTCAAAGAGGCCCGTGATATTGCTCGTTATACCCGAACGGTAGAGATTGAGCCGCGCCATCTCCTCCTCGCCCTCTCGCTTGAAGCGGGCAGCCTCGGCAGCATTCTCCTCGAAAACATCGGCTTCAAAAAGGATGCCGTCGGCAAGCTCTGTCTGAAAAAGGCTCCCGTCGCCAAACGGCCGACAGGGTCAGACCATTCCCCAGTGCTCTCGCTCGCCGTTCAGAACATGTTGAAGCGCGCCTATGTCCTCGCCAAAGAGCACGGCTACCCCTATGTCGGTACCGAGCATCTCGTTGCCGCACTCCTCGAATCAGATGACCGAGCGCTCCTCGGAATCATTGAGACGCTCGAGGTGAGCGAAGAAAAGGTCCGGACCGCCCTCGAAACGCACCTGCGTTTCGAACACTTCCCGGAACTCGCAAAGATGTTTGACTTGCCTGATTTTCCACTCGCCTCAAATACTCCTCGGGAACGAGAAACCGTCCACAACACCTCTTTTCTCGACCAGTATGCTTTCGACCTGGCCGAAGTGGCTGGGACAGAGTTCCGTTTTGTCGGCCGCGATCGCGAACTCGATCGTCTCACTCACATCCTCGGCCGAAAAGAAAAGAACAATGCCATCCTCGTCGGTGATCCCGGCGTTGGTAAGACCGCGCTCGTGACTGCTCTAGCGCTCCGGATGAAAAATGGCCTCGCGGGACCGGTACTTTCCGGGAAACGAATCTATTCACTCGACCTCACCCTCCTTGTTGCGGGTACGAGCTTTCGAGGAGAGTTTGAGAACCGCGTGAAAGAACTGCTTCATGAAGTCAGGCACCGACCGGATGCGCTTCTCTTTATCGATGAGATTCATACGCTTATCGGTACCGGCAACACGCAAGGCGGTCTGGATGCCGCCAATATCCTGAAACCGGCCCTCGCTCGCGGGGAGATCCAGGTCATCGGCGCCACGACATTTTCCGAATACAAACGTCACTTTGAAAAGGATGCCGCTTTGGAGCGCCGCTTCCAACCGCTCCAGCTCGCTGAGCCGACTCCCGAGGAAACACTTCAAATTCTCGAGCATGCCCGACCTGGCTACGAGGCGTTCCATGCCCTCGCCATCGACGCTCTAGCGATACATGCCGCCGTCGACCTCGCAGTCCGCTACATCCCTGATCGCTTCCTCCCTGACAAGGCGCTCGACCTCCTCGATGAAGCCGCCTCACTTGTTCGACATCGAAAAGCCGGCAACACCAAGAGTGATTTCTCCACTCTCCTTTCTCTCGAACGAGAGCTCGGAGA
>JBATNS010000056.1:0-2461 GCA_049290475.1 Candidatus Moraniibacteriota bacterium
ACCGTAAGGACAGCCAAGGTCAAAAAGTAGAGAGGCGTACTCATTCGGGCAAAGTGCCGATAATCAAGCGACCCCACAAAAAACATCGTGCAAATACCAACAATGGCTACCGCTAGCTGCTTGCCAAAATAAATATTACCCGCCACCGTTTCAGAAAAGCTGTACAACGCGAGTAATCCGATACTTGTCAGGAGCAGTGCTACGGAAACCAGAGTGATATCGGTCCGAAAGACGTGGGCGAAGCCACTACTCATAATGCTGGTGCCTCAAAACTATTCCCCGGACCAGACGTTTCCTTTGGAATTTCATACCGCTGGAGGAAATTATCTTGATCATAGATATTCGCTTCAGCCTCAATATCCACCTGGGCCACCGTACCAGCAAAGGGCTGCGGAAACACGATACGGATATCTTGCTCTCGACCGACATTCACTGTCTGCATGTCACTTTGATTTGCCGCCAACGGCAAGCCTGCGGCGTCGCGCAAGACGACTTTGATCTGTATTTTTCGGAAATCATAGATACTCTCGTTGACGAGCGTCCCTATCACGGCCCCGAATACTGCGGGATCCGGCTTGCCGACGTAGCGCTTGCTGTAGATATTCAGTTCTGGCTTGGCGCGATATTCGCGAAGCCGCGTCCACTCAAAATCAGACAGCTCGATGACCGCTTTGGCGGGCACCTGTTGTGGTTCAAGATTAAATGCGAGCAGTGTTTTCGTCTCTTGCGGCAGAATAAAGTTTTCTCCCGTAACTCGGACAAGCTCCTCCCCTGAATCATCACGAAGGAACAACGCATACCGGAAGCTGGCTGCGCCGATATCATTATTCGGATTGAAAATCCGTGCAACCACGTCATAGTGACCTCGATCTCCGGGGATAAAGGTAATCTCACGGACCAAGAGGTCATTGCCGACAATCTTTTCCATACAGACCATCGTACAGATTCCACCACAGTCTATGCCACGCTCGTTCTGATTCTGTTTGCCATCAAAACAGGTCGGCTTCGGCTTGAACACGAGATACAAACCCACTCCGATGACCAGAAAGACCAGGCAATAAACGGTGATAATCGTGAGTCGCTTGGTGTCGCGTGTAAGGGTAAGCATAGGAAGAAAATGACGAAATCAGGCCTATTATAGCACGACAAAATAAGCCCGAGCGAGGTGTCCGACACGTCGCTCAATCAAACTATCGGATCTCTTCCCTCCTGAGCAAATGAGTCAGGTGTGATGAATCGCTTCGATCCCATATACACCAGTCCTGGCATGGCCATCATCGTACCAATAGACTGATCATACGGGCTCTCGAATTCACGGATGCCGAATTGCTTCGGTTGATTCTCAACACTGCGATAGGTCCCAAAAATCCTATCCCAGACGGTAAACACCGTTGAAAAATTCGTATCCGAAACACTGCGGTCAATTGAGTGATGTTGCGCATGGAACGCTGGCGTCACAAAGAACCGTTCAACCCATCGAAACCGCTGAGGTAACTGCACATTACCATGCTGAAATAACTGCATTGCATTATTGACGAGGAGATAACCCGCAAAAACCGCTGGGGTAACCCCGAGCAATGCGGCTATGGTGAATGTCATTACACCGCTAATTACAGTCTCAAGCGGATGGTGACGGAAGTAGGTCGTAAAATCTACAGCACTGTCCGAATGATGGAGTGCATGCAGCCCCCAGAAAAATCGACCCGTGTGAAGTAATCGATGCTGCGCATACATGCTCAGGTCAAGAAGCAAAAAAGCAGCCACTGAGTGGGCCAGTGGGAAAGCACTGAGTGGCGAGAGTAATCCTCGATCAAAGTTAAAAAAGATAAACGGGAGAAAGGCAACCAGTGATGACTTCATGACTGCCGACACACCTATATTCACCGGGAAGAATATGAGATTTCCGATCCGTCGAGGCGAGAACGTTCGTACTCCTTTTACTGCCGGAAACAGGATCTCCCAGACGACTACAACGACAAGGAGTGTTGGCAATATCACATTTTCATTCATGATGGCAAACGAATCAGGTCGAAATCATCATATTGTTCCACTCCACCGATCCAACAGCTGGACGGAAAGTAAGGTAGAGCATCACTGCAACAAGGACAACCAGCACTGCAACGATAGCGTTTACCCAAATAATTGAACGATTGATGTTGGCCGTATCCCCCTGTTTCTTCTTGAGATAGAAAGCATTGAAAGCCAGGATGCATGCGATTGCACCAAAGACGATGACGAGTCCGATCTTCGAACCAAAGAGGTCAGCGTACCAGATCCGATCGTAAGCCATATTGTTCATCGGCACCATTGATGCATCGCCATACAAAGAGCCCGCTGAATTTATTGCAGCATCCTCAGGCGCTTTTATTCGAGTCATCGATCCTGATTTCATGACTGCCTCTTGAGAGTTCTGCTCCATAACAATGAGAAATGGAAATTATGTACCTAGCGACTACTGGAG
>JBATNS010000057.1:0-2044 GCA_049290475.1 Candidatus Moraniibacteriota bacterium
GGATAAAGGTTTGAATCCCGGCATCGAGGACAAGCTTGCTGCAAAGAGTACAGTAGGGATCGCCCGAACGCTTGGTCTGACCTTGCTCATCAATCCGGACGAAATAGAGAGCCGATCCGGCAAGCTGGTCTGGGCCACGTCGGAGCGCGTCACGAATCGCCCGGATTTCGGCATGGATACAACACGTCTTATCTGTCACTTTGGAGTGATACACCGATTTCGGCACCTGGCAGCGGTTCGCGGACGTACCCATTGGCGGCGAATTGAATCCACGGCCAATAATCTCGCTTTTCTTCACGATCACTGCGCCGCAATGCGCATCGCCACACCCCGCCTTTCGTGCGAGAGTCGCAGCTTCCTGGATATACTGTTCAGCTTTATATTTTTCAGCACCCTCAAGTATTCGCATGCTATTTCACTTCAACTTTCCCACCCTCCCCGACCTGGTCGAGCCGGACAGAGAGGAGTTTGGACACACCATCCTGGGCCATCGTCACACCGTAGAGGAGTCCTGCCTGAGCCATCGTCTCACGGTTGTGTGTAATCGCGATGAACTGTGTATGTTCAGAAAGTTCAGCCAACATCTTGGAAAAACGACGGGAGTTCGCCTCATCGAGGGCCGCCTCGACTTCATCGAGGACGGCGAAGGGCGGCGGGTTATGTGAAATGATGGCGAACAAGAGGGCGAGTGACGTAAGCGAACGTTCACCACCCGAAAGCATAGAGAGATTGTGAATGCGCTTCCCCGGAGGGCAAGCCGTGATTTCGATACCGACTTCGTACGCTTCAGACGCTTTTTCAACATCGCCGAGTTCATCTTCCTCCCCTCCTCCTTCATCCGATGACTTGCGCAATTTCACTTTCACGATTTCCAGACTCGCCTTACCGCCGCCAAAAATAATCTTGAAATATTCGGAAAATTGCTTATCAATTTCCTTAAAAGCTTCTTTGAATGCAGCATCAATCTTGTGATCCATTTCTTTGATCACCTCTTTGAGCGACTCAGCTGCCTTCTTCAGATCAATGGACTCTGTCGAGAGGAAGACAAACCTCTTTTCGGTCTCCTGAAACTCATCAACGATGAGCGGATCAATCGTCCCGACGTGCTCGACCTCCACTTTCAGGCGTGCGACTTCGCGCTCGAGCCGTTCGCGTTCGACGGGCGTACCATCATACTGGAGCGACTCGGGAGCGACCGACAGCTCCTCACGAACCAGGCGAATCAGGTCTTCTTCACGCACTTCGACCCGAGCGAGACCAACTTTCAGATCATTCAATTCGTTTTTTTTGCGCTGGAGGAGATGTTCTTTCTCGCGGAACTCCTTCTCGGCGGCAAAGTAAGCCTCGCGTTCCGCCTTCCCGGCTTCCCGGACGGCCGTGAGTGCCTTGCTCTTCTCGGAGATCTTCTCGTCAAACGAGCCTGCTTGTTCGCGCAGGGTCGCGAGCCGTGACTCAACGTCAGCCAGCCGGGCAGCTGCCGCCTCACGTTCGGCATCCGGTAGTGCCATCACTTTTTTCATCTTCACACTGCCCTCACCCGCTTGCGAGCGAAGATCGGCGATCCGTTGACGAACGACCGTCGCAAATTCCCGGATATCCTGGAGATCCTCCAATTTCTCGGCATGAGCAAGTCTATCAATAAGCTCAGCCTGAAGCTTTGAAATTTCTTCAAGCCGGGCCTGGACGAAAACGAGGTCGACGGGGATGATCTCAACCTCCTCTCGCTGTTTCTGTTTCTCGATCTCAGCTTCACGCCGGCCTTCGAAGATACTCGTCTCACGGATAATCGCGTTCAATTCCTCGCGGAGTTTCCCGAGTTCACCCTCAATAGTGTCTTCACGGTCATTCGTCTCCATAGCAGACGCTGCGCGCTTCGACTGGGCTTCAAGCGTTGCTGTTTCCTGTTCGAGGGCCGTGATAGCTTCTTCAATTGACGACCGGCGAGAAACGAGACCGTTTCGCTCCTCACTGAATACATGCCAAAGGAATCCGTAGAGTGCTTCTTGCTTGGTCCGGAGTTTCAAAGCGATATCTTTTGCTTGCG
>JBATNS010000058.1:0-14247 GCA_049290475.1 Candidatus Moraniibacteriota bacterium
TCGAACCATCTCACAAGCCCTGGCTCTGAGTCTAGGAAGATTGGGATTGGTAGTGTAGGCCATAGGTAGAAATGCCTGATTAAAGCTAACGGATGAGTGTAGCAGGTGTTTCCAAGGTATTGAACCATAACGACAGGGTTGACACATAGACAAATATGTGCTAATATGTTTTGTCGTGCTTAAAAAGCAGGCCTGGCTGATAGATCGATACGAGAGCAGAGAATCAGTGCCAGCTCACCCATAAAGACTCACTATGCGCTCGATTATTTTGATTACTGCCCTCAGTATCACTTTCCTTAGCTCTTTTCAGCCGGCTCAAGCTGCCCCGTCTGAGGTTTCAGTTAACCGTTATGATATAGCTTCCGACCCCCTTCTCCTTATCTGGACGTTTGCGACCGAGGAGCACAAGTCGGTCGTAACGGAAAAGGGCGAAATGACGGCAGATGAGCAAAAACTGGCTCGTTGGAAAGAAAAGCAGGCCCATTTGTGGGCCAAACTTGAAACTGGTAAGCGCTTCACTATCAATGCCTCAGCCTATACTGCTGCTGCCGATGAATGTGGTAAGTCAGATGGTATTACGGCCTCTGGGTTGAAAGTCCAGGGAGAACGCACCCTCGCTTGTCCACCGAATTTCCCTTTTGGTACGTGGGTTGCGATTGAAGGAATGGGTGAATTCCGTTGCGAGGATCGTGGTGGTGCCATTAAAGGCAATAAGTTTGATATTTATATGGAGACCAAGAGCGAGGCATTTGCTTTTGGTCGTCAGCACCTGGAGGTAGAAATTGTAAATTAAAGACTCTGTATGGGGGCAGGCACTTCCATCGTAGTCTATTCGATTGACGCTCGAGGGTGGCTTTGCTAGGCTGCCAATGTTCTGTTTCTTGGTCCGATGGCCGAGCGGTTAGGCAAGGGTCTGCAAAACCCTGTACAGCGGTTCAACTCCGCTTCGGACCTCAGTCTTTTCGAAGCTTTCTTACGGCGACAGTAGGCTATAATAAGGGAGCGGTAGAAAGTATTTGCCGCGGTGGCGGAATGGTATACGCAGCGGACTTAAAATCCGCGGGCCTCAAAGCTATGAGAGTTCGAGTCTCTCCCGCGGCACAGGAAAATACAAACATTTTATGGGAATTGCTGCGTTCATTATCGTCATTCAGGCGATTATTACTTTTGTTCATTGGGTCGTCTGGCGCGTACTCGATAATTACTGGCCACTCGCTGGACAGCCACGTGCAGTGGTTTTTGTTTTGGTCATGGTGCTTTCTTTCTCTTTCATGATTTCCAATATCATGACACGTTTCGCTCCAAACCCTGTGACGCGCACGGCGTATTTATATGCTGCGATGTGGCTCGGTACGGTACACCTTCTCTTTTTGGCAGTGGTGCTGCTTTCATTTGTTTCGCTCGTCGTTGCTTTGCTCGGCGGTGTCGTGTCGCCCTGGATTGCCCTGGTATTTTTCATGGTGGCACTGGGTTTGAATGGTTTTGCTTTGTACAGCGGATTCCGGGTTCACCCAAAGCATCTCGTGGTTGCCTTGCCCAACCTGCCTGATTATTGGGTTGGCAAGAAGATTGCCTTTTTTGCTGATTCACACTTTGGTAATATCCATCGGGAGCAGACCGCGCAGGATATCGCGAAACTCATTGCGGCAGAAAATCCAGCCCTTGTTCTCATGGGGGGCGACTACTTTGACGGACCGCCAATCGAAGCCGAAGTTGTAACGTCTCCGTTTAAATCGATTACCGCCCGAATTCCTACGTACTTTGTTTCTGGTAATCACGAAGAATATGGCGATACGATTGGATTTCTCCGTTCACTCCAAGCGGCTGGCTTTCGAGTCATCAATGATAAACGAGTCGAAGAACAAGGCCTCCAAATTGTTGGGCTTGATTTCGTCACGACTCGGTCACCCGAGGCGACTGAGATGGTGATGATGCATCTCCATGTGAATCCGGAGTTGCCGACGATAGTACTCAAACACATTCCAAGAAATATTGGTGAGCTCGTCGAAAACGGAGCAGACCTGACGTTACATGGGCATACGCATGAGGGTCAGATGTGGCCCTTTAGTTGGATAACCTGGTTCGTGTACAGGGGTTATGACTTTGGATTGAAGCCGTATGGTGAAGCATTGGTCTATACGACGAGCGGGGCTGGGAGTTGGGGGCCGCCACAGCGCTTTGGGACATCTCAGGAAGTGGTCTTTTTCACTCTCGAACAAAAAAAGTAAGAGCGATACATGTGGATATGATGATGTCCCGAATATTCGGGGCATTTTTTATTCTCTCTCGTTACTTTTAAATCAGGCGAAGAAGTCAATCGTATTTTTGGTGACACGAGTGTTAGTGGAGGGTTTCTTTTCGAGGCAGGGTCTCCTTCAACGCTTTCATTAAATGGCCAAGCGCGATTATTGATTCACCCTCGTGATCTTGTTCTTGGACTGCTTTAAATCGCTGTTCTATCTCATGTCCCGCTTCTCCGAAATCGCTCAGCGTAACATTTCTTCCGGCAACCTCTGATAATTCAGTCAGTAACTCCTGAACCATTTTTTCAGCAGCCATTTTTCTTGCTGCGAACCTCTCTTTTTCAGCCGTGATTCTCGCTCCGCGTGTCGGGTGTTCCGGATCGGCTGGGCCATGATATCCTTTACTGCCACTTTGTTCCCCGACGGGTGGTAATTCATTTCTGTACATAGACTGATATCAATATGTATGAGGAGCGGGGAATGGATCACGAGACAGGTATAGCTATTTTATCACCCGCCATCCCCCAGAGCATGAGGAAGAATTGCTCATAGTTTTTGGCGACAACTTCGGATTTCACGATATAGATGAGGGGCGGATTGAAGAAACTGTAGAAACTGACCGAGTCTTTGCGGACAACCATGTGGGCAACACCCTGCGGGAGCCGTTGCATCATGAATCGGTATCCCTGGTTCGATAACCCGCGTGACTATGGCTTCGACGAGACACTACCGGACTACGAGTTGCTCTATGCCGAACGTGTAGAGAAGAGCGAGAGCGAGCTTGAGTAGCTTGCCAAGCGTCGTAGTAATATCAAATATGTCTATGAGCAACGGGTATTTTTTATTGTGTTTCAGCCTTCAACTGCTCCACCACTTTTGGAATCTTTTTAAAGTCTTCGATCAAGGTCTGGCGCATGCCACCATTGTAGAGCGCGGCAGCCGGATGATAGAGCGCGAAGAAGACTTGCGGACCGATGTCATCGAAGGTGCGACGGAAGGCCTGGCCGTGCACTTCCGAAATCTTTTTGCCAGGGATGAAGTGTTCCATGGCATGGCGACCGAGCGTGACAATCACTTTCGGTCGGATGATTTTTATCTGTTCATGGAGCCACGGCATGCAGGCAGTGATCTCGTCCGGGAGCGGATCGCGATTGTCCGGCGGACGATACTTCACGACATTGGTGATGTAGATATCCTCTCGTTTCAGATTGACTGTGGCGAGCATCTCGGCGAGAAATTTTCCGGCCGCGCCGACAAATGGAACGCCTTGCAAGTCCTCGTTCTTCCCTGGCGCTTCACCGACAAACATGATTTCGGCGTCAGATGATCCGTCACCAGGCACCGCCTGGGTCGCTGTTTCACGCAGCGAGCAAGGACATTCCAGAATCATCTGTGCGTTCAAAATCATCAGGCGTTTGAATTTTGTTTCGTCCGACATAACAGTTGAAATTTAGGCAACGTGCCACCCTTCGACGGACTCAACTATCCTCCCCTTCACCTCAAAACCACTCGCAAGTTTGTGTCCCCCTCCCCCGAGTTCGTGCGCGATGGCGGAGACATCGATACCTTGGTGTTCTGAAGCGCGCAGGCTGCCTCGTACCGTATCTTCATCGCGTTCCGAGAGGACTAAAGCGTAGCGAGCCTCAGGCACGGTGGAAAGGATAGAGGCAACCTGATAGATATCATCAGATGTCGCTTCACATTCGTTGATATCAGAACGCGTGACGGCAGTAACGAGTAGTCCGGATTGGGGGATAAACTTTGCTTTTTCGAGCGCCTTCCCCCACAGCTTCATCGCCGAAACATTTCGATTGTTAAAAATAGTATTCGATATTTTCGTGAGTGGCGCACCAAGTTTCATAAGATGCGAAGCGATATCCATGACTTGAGGAGAGACAGATGAATGTTGGAAATTTCCGGTGTCAAACAAAATGCCAGTGAGCAGAGCCGTCGCCATATCCTTGGTAATGCGGGCTTGAACATGGATAAAGAAGAGATACACGAGTTCACTTGATGAAGAGTATCGCGGATCAATCATCGTGATGTCTGCAGGCAGCTCAATATCAGGATGATGGTCGATAAGGATAACCACCTGGTGTTCACTCAGGCGGTCGCGGAACAAATGAAACCCGCGGTCTACTGAATCCGCTGCGATGACGGCATCAAATGTAGTGAGATCAATTTGGTCAGGATGGAGAAATTCTGTATGAAAGAGGGCATTTAAGTTCTCCGGAAATGGATCGTAACAAGCAATAATTACACGTTTTCCTCGTTCTTCAAGATAGTATTTGAGTGCGAGGTTAGCGCCAACCGTATCTGGATCTGGGCGTTTGTGGGCGACGAGAAGAATTGACGAAGCCTGGTCGATTACAAAATGAAGGGTTTTAAATTCTTTCCCGAAATAACGCATATCAGTTCAAGGGATTTTCCTCATGAATAGTGCGGAGCAGATGCTCCACTTCATCAGCCTTTTCTTCCGTTGTATCTAACGCAAAGACAACCTTGGGGAGCGGGCGAGTAGCGAGTTTTCGATGAAAAAGCAGCTGAATATTGCGACGTTCATGCTCGAGTGTTTTCATGACGTACGGTCGATCTTCAATCGGAAGAACGCTCAGAAATACCCGAGTAGCGCGTAAATTCCTCGCTGTTTCAACCTTGGAAAGTGTGATGATTACACCCTCCTTTAAGGAAATTTCTCGGGTCAAAATCTCCCCAAGAATATCCCGGATAAGATCATTCAATTGTGTAATTCGGTCATGCATAGTGCCCCCACCAGGAATCGAACCCAGATTTCTCCCTTAGGACGGGATAGCTCTATCCATTGAGCTATAGGGGCAAGTGGTCACTCTAAAGGAAAATGATTACTCTGACAAGGTACCGGTATTGTAACAGAGTTACGGTGTATAACTCGAGGATAAGTAGCTAAAAAGCCCTTTTCAGAGCTTTTTAGCGGTCCTTGTTAGAAATATGGAGTAAAAAACATCGTATGAAACCTCTACCACCAAGCTTAAGCCTCAAGCCCAACAGAAAAAGTGCTTAATGGTGCTAGCAGAGTGGACCATACCGGATTCGAACCGGTCACCCCTTCCATGCCATGGAAGTGCTCTACCAAATGAGCTAATGGCCCTCTTGAGAAATTATTATTGTTTAGCACCTTACAATCATATCGATATTTTCCGATTCGTCAATGGAGCTAGATTTATTTTTCTCGTGCGCTATACTGGAGTGCTCATTATGGAAAGAATAGTACAACAACTAAAATTTCTACGCGAAGTACTCATATATGGGTATATTTGGCAGATACCATACTCTTGGCGATTTATTATTGATCCAAGTCGGAGTTGGATAAGTGGCAGTTTTAATGAATATATGGACATCTCCCTTTATGTAGGTGAGGTGATGCTTATTTTTGCACTTGTTTTACATATATTAGAATATATAATTGAATTAAAGTCAATAGAATACAGTAAATTCAAGAATGAGTGGAAAAGTTTGTTCCACGTGGAACTATTAGTAATTGTTACAGGAATACTCCTATTCCTTAATTTGACACTTTCAATTGATCTTATTCTTTCGTTAACTACATTTTTTCACTGGTTAATTCTAGTGTATTTCCTCTATCAAATTAGAGAACTCTATGTTTCACGTGGAACAAGCTTTATTGAATCAGTATTTTATATACTACTATTGAGTGTTTTCATCCAGTTTCTCATAGCGTCATATCAAGTCGTAAACGGATCATCAATAGGTTTAAATTTTTTAAATGAATCAGTTCTCTCATTGAATGGAATTAATATTGCAAAATCACACATTGCATCAACACTAATTCTCAGGGGCTATGGAACTTTCCCTCATCCAAATGTTCTTTCAGCCTATCTGATCTATTTCATTATATTTATAAACGTTTTTTCAAATAAGTTGTTCCACGTGAAACAATACTTTAAATATCTAGCACTTGTAATTTCATTTAGTACTGTTCTCTTAACCCAATCAAAAGTATCAATGGTTTTTGTTTTTGTATACGGAATCTATTTTATTACAAAAAAATATCAATTTAAAAAAATGTTCCACGTGGAATATATGGTATTAATATCTTTAATGTTGGTTTTGCTCTATTCAACTTTTCAAATTGACATTAATAATTCTGTAAAAACAAGAATAGAACAGTATAAATTTCAGGAAGTAGGCAAAAATCTATCACTATTTGGATCTGGACTAGGAACCTATCGATTAACTTATGACACAGTTGATAAACAATGGTGGAATTTTGAACCCGTTCATTTTGTTCCAGTTCTATTTCTGAAAGAACTTGGCGTGCTCTTAACACTGTTTACACTCATTTGTATAATAATGAAATATAAAGATGTTCCACGTGGAACAATTAAGAGTCATTTTCTATCAATAGTATTCCTTACATATATTCTGAGTACTGATCACTATGCTTGGGATATATATCAGGGTATGTTTCTCTGCATTGTGACTATTGCTCAAATAATACATATTGACAAGAAGCATACTATGTATCATAATATTCATTGAGTAAGCGAAAAAATCAAAAAATATCAGTGTAAATGAGTGGAATATGACATCAACATAGCATATTGAGATGAGCAGAGAGAAGGCGCTTTATTTGTAAATAGCGTGATACCTTTTATACATCTTACTTGTCGGTGCTGAGTCGACAATATTTCAATCAATAATCCGGCGTACAAATTATGCGAATAGTATTATTGTAGGATTCATTATTTGGTAGTGTACTGGGGTAGTAGTTTGTCTAGATGTGAAATTACGGGGTACCTACTTTCACTGTTGATAAAATCATCATATGATATACTCAACGTGTATGGGTATATCGCAAACAAAAAATAATTTACGTTGGAGCGTTTTTGTTTTTTCTTTTCTCTGTCTCTTCAGTTCGGCGCTGTATGTTGCAGCTGATGAAGCGTCAACCACGGATGTGGTAGTTTTTGATGATGCAGATTCCGATGGCCTATCGAATGAAGAAGAAAAGATTTATGGGACTGATTCAGAAGTAGCTGATACTGATGGCGATGGGTACAGTGATGGTGTCGAGATTGAAGGAGGGTTTAATCCGTTGAAGCCGGCACCTGGAGATCGTGTTACACCAGCAGAAACTGATGTGGTGGCGAACGACACGGGAACGGCGAGCGCTAATGGGGTAAATCTCACAAATAAAGCTTCTGAGGAATTAGCTACGATGGTCTCTGAAAAAGAGGAGGGATCAGAAATCACCGGCGAGGATTTGAATACTGTCATGGGGAACGTCATGGCGGTTGCTGCCGAAGACATTGTGTTGCCAGAGATAAGTACTGAGTCGATTCGTGTTAAGGTGGTTCCAGCGAAACTTTCCGAGGATGAAGAGAAAGAGCAAAATCGCGAGGACGTCGTTCAATATCTGACACTGGTGAGCTATATTCTGATATCGAATGCACCAGTTCAAATTCGGGATACGCAGGCTTTGGAGGGGTTTGCCCTAAACACAGGACAGCAAATAGTTGTCAGTATGCTCTCGGGAAATTATGATTATCTCGACACGATTGAAGAACGCGGAAAGAAGGCATTGAATGAAGTGAGCGGAGTTGAAGTACCCGAAAGCATGGTGGATACCCATGTGAAGACGATAAAGATGCTGACGTTCGCCTCAAACTTGAAAGAGTCAATCAAAGCCACGGTCTCACCAGATGATCCACTCGGACAAATGTATATGTTTTCCAAAGCACAAGGGTTCCTCATGACGCTCGATGGATTTATGCAGGAAACCCAGGGAAAACTAACAGCAATCGGTATAGAGAATATCCCGCTTGATATTTGATATCTGTATGGGAACGATTCAAAAACAAAAAAGCGTGAAATTTCGGAAGTATATCGCCTCTCTTCTCATTGGCACTGTACTGTTTACAACGGCGGTACCGCTTCCGGCGCGGGCGGGTGTTTGGGGCGAAAGTATTGCGGGGGAGCTTCTTGGACAGGTACTTGATGTTATTTGGGAACAGCTACAAGCGGTACTGCTTGGTATAGCGAAAAAGGTTGCAATCCAGTTGGCAAGGGATGCAGCGAATAGGTTGGTAGCGGGTGGATCCTCAAAAAAGCCAGTATTCATCACTGATTACAAGCAGTATATTATGAATGCGGCCCATGAAGAAGGGAGGATATATATGGATAGTCTGTTGACATCAGCACTGGGCGGTAAGAATTCCATGCTGAACTATGTTATCGCTGGTGGCAGTCTATCGCAACTCGGGATGAACTATATGAACTACATCAATGCCGATGTGAGTTCAGCTTTTGCTCGGAATAACTGTAAATATAATCTCGATCAGTATACGTCGAACCCGATGGTGTCGCTTAGTCAAGGGGACTGGAGAGTTTTGAATGCGGTCGTTTCGAATAACTGTAATAACCCGCTTGGGATGAGGCGAAATATCGTCGAGCAGACACAGCGTCAAATCAGCTCGGTTGAAGAAATCGCTAAGACAAAAGCCATCGCGGGCCAAGGATTTCTCGGGGTAGAGGTCAACGGGAAAACAGTAACGCCTGGATCTGTAATATCTGATGTAACATCAAAATTACAAACTGCTATTGTTGATCAAATCGGTATGTCAACGAAATGGCAGGAGCTCCTCGCTGCTGCGGCTGGAGCTTTCGTAAACCAAGCGATGAATAGCCTCTATCAGCAAGGTTTCGAAATAGTGGCAAAGAATCTCACTCGCGAATTGGGGAAAGTGGACACTCAGATAAAAGGAGCGAGGGCAGATCTACAGAGACAGCTCGGCCCGGGCTCACAATTCCTCCGAAATTCTAATCAGCAGTTAGGCGGATGGAATGGAAGCGCTGGAACGGCAGGAAAGTACTCGGGTGTCCAACAATCAATTATCAATTTCAATACGACTCCCGATCCCGACCCGTAGACATTCCTTGAAGGAAGATGCTTCTTTCGTTTTGTACTCGGCAGCCGAGGGTGGAATACGTTTTGACACAAACAAAAAGAGCTCTCTGAGGAAAGCTCTTTTTTGGTGGACAATACTGGATTCGAACCAGTGACCTTCACAATGTCAATGTGACGCTCTAACCAACTGAGCTAATTGTCCAATTTTGAAACGAGTGGAAGGGGACAGTAGTTAGAATCCCCATGAACCAAAAAGAAACACCGTAATACTGTAGCACAATTTTTGTCGGAGGCAAATTAGCTCGGCACTACGCCCGATTGACTTTCTCTCGGCTCGAGTACCGCCTCCGTAGTCGCGGGTTTTTTTGGAGGAGTGGCGATAGAGTGGAAAAAACTCACGCGAAGTGCCTGATCAAATACATAGTAGAGGCCGAAGGGGAGCGAGAGTACGAGCGAGAGGACTCGGTCCGCACGGAGTTCAGAAACTCCCGAGATGGCGGTACAGATCTCGATGAGTAAGGCAAAGAAGAGTGCGAGTAGTGCTGCGTAGAAGAAAAAAAGTGTTGAATTGAAGGTCTGTCGTCGATACAGGCGAAAACCGAGATCGAGAGCGGGGAATAATCGGACATGCCCCAAGATCGTGTAGAGGAAGGCAAGTTCCTTGATGCAATAGAGGTAGATGCTGATGACCAGGAAGAGAAGTAAACCGATTTCGAGAATTCCGCCGAGTATCGGTGGGTTGAATCGCCAGGCAGCGAGGCAGGGGATTGCGAATAATGATACGACTGCGATGAGCATGAGCCAGTACACGAGATCGCAAGCGAGGGAAACAAAGAGCGCTCTGAAGTATTCCGTTCGTGAGATTCGTTTCTGCCGAGACAGCCACTTCTCTTTCCTTACACGACCGAGCAGCAGGACGAGTGGTCCGCGGAGCGCCGACTGAATACAGGCAGCAAAGAGAGACAAACCCATGAGGCTGATGGTTGATGAGTGCGTGAGGGTGTGGAGAAAGACAGAACGATTGCTAGAATCCGATAGCATGTGTTGTATTTCCTCGGCTGCATACGAGCTGATACCGATGAGGGTCCCGATCGGGATAGCGATCCACCAAACAAAATGTCCTCGCCAAGCCATGCGTAACGCACGGATCGTGATACTCGTGAGGGGCGCCATTTCAGGCATAAGCAGTGAAGTGAACGCGGATATGGCTACGGTGTGGCTGTGGCCAGTGCCGGAGTCGGTATCATTTCTCGGATGATAGCATCAAACTCGTCTTTTTCGAGAGTTTCTTTCTCCAAGAGCGTGTTTGCGATTCGATCAAGGACGGCGCGTTTTTCTGAGAGGATGGCAGTCGCTTGGCCGAAAGCATCAGCGATGAGACGAGAGACTTCGGAGTCGATGGATCGGGCGGTTTCCTCGGAATAATTGCGTTCCTCATGCATTTCGCGACCGAGGAAGATCAGTTCTTCTTTCTTGCCGAATGTCCGGGCGCCGAGCTGGCTCATGCCATATCGCGTCACCATATTGCGGGCCATCTGAGTGGCGCGCTCGAGGTCATTGGATGGGCCGGTAGTGACATCGCCAAAGATGAGTTTTTCACTGGCGTAGCCGCCAAGGAGGACGGCAAGCTCATCAATGAAATACCGATCAGTGTGGAGCGTTTTGTCCTCTGAGGGAACGGCCATGGTATAGCCGCCGGCGTGACCGCGGGAAATAATTGAGACTTTATGGACGGGGTCAGCATTTTTGAGACTTGCTCCGACGAGGGCGTGGCCGCCTTCGTGATAGGCGATGATCTTTTTCTCTTCTTCATTGATGGCCCGACTCCGACGTTCGGGACCGAGGATGACCTTCTCGATGGATTCGGCGAGCTCCTGCATGCCAATTTCTTTCATGTCGCGTCGGGTAGCGAGAATGGCACCTTCATTGACGAGGTTAGCGAGGTCGGCACCAGAGAAACCGGGCGTGCGTTCGGCAATCCGCCGCATATTAATTGCTTCAGCAAGTGGTTTGTTTTTTGTATGAATTTTCAGGATTGCTTCACGTTCATTGACGTCCGGCAGATCCATCGTGACGCGGCGGTCAAATCGACCAGGGCGCAAGAGCGCCGGATCGAGAACATCCGGGCGATTGGTTGATGCAATGACGATGACACTTAGGTCTGTTTCGAATCCATCCATTTCGACGAGAATCTGGTTCAGGGTCTGTTCCCTTTCATCGTGTCCACCACCCAGACCCGCACCGCGATGACGGCCGACAGCATCAATCTCGTCGATGAACACAATCGACGGAGCATTTTTCTTCGCCTGCTTGAAAAGGTCACGAACACGTGAAGCACCGACGCCAACAAACATTTCGACGAATTCCGACCCGCTGATGTTAAAGAAGGGAACTCCAGCCTCACCAGCCACAGCTTTTGCCATGAGTGTCTTGCCCGTTCCGGGAGGGCCAAGGAGGAGGACTCCTTTTGGGATTTTTGCGCCCATCGCGAGAAACTTTTTTGGCATGCGCAGGAATTCGACGACTTCCATGAGTTCCTGCTTGGCTTCAGTCGCACCAGCAACATCTTTGAAAGTGGTGCGCTTCTTCTTGTCCTTTGGATCGACTACTCGGGCTCGACTCATGCCGAAGTTGAGCGCCTGAGCATTGCCACGCTGGGCCTGGCGCATCATG
Organism: Candidatus Moraniibacteriota bacterium; assembly: GCA_049290475.1. Classification (GTDB taxonomy): domain Bacteria; phylum Patescibacteriota; class Minisyncoccia; order Moranbacterales; family UBA1568; genus SSEF01. The sequence goes on from JBATNS010000058.1 coordinate 11,824, forward strand.
AACCAGATAAAGGCAGAAATAAGAATGAAAGGAAGGATGAAAGGAAGAAGTGTGAGCATCCAGTAGCCGAACCCCGTATCTTCCTTTACGGTGACTGAAACAGACTTAAACTTCTCTTTATCAATGGAATAGTTCGCCAAGGTCTCAGTCAGTGAACTCTCGGATTCCTTGCTAGCTTTTTCTTTTAATCCATCCTGCTTGACGATTTCAAGCGTATTGCCCATGACAACGATTTCTTTAATTTCCCCGTTATTGATTTGAGTCACGAGCTCCGAGAGCGATACATCTGAAGAGCGTTTCTCTGGTGATGAATACAGAATCATGATTCCAGAGAGCATGAGGAACAGAAACACTACAAGACCAATATTTTTCATCAACTTATCCATAATTTTTGAAAAAGAATTTAAGAAAAAAATCAAAAATTAATAACACCGAACCTTCTATCGAATGGTAAAAGCAAGCTTCAGCTTACCATAGGACAGCCTCTTTTTCAACCGAGCGCCTCCCTAGTCACCCAGCAAAGCGTTTTTGGCTTCTCGACTGATTATTCGAGCAGTTTTGGCGAGCGTGGCGACCATTTTTGGATTGAAAGTCTCGAGAAATGGGAGTAGTTCATGGCGGATACGGTTTCGGGCGAAGCGTTTGGAGAAATTACTTTTATCAATGCGCGAAGAAATCTTTTCCGCTTTGAGAAAATTCTCGATTTCCAACCGATTGAAATAAATGAGGGGCCTGACGATATGCGAATGAGCGCGTTGAAAAGGTGAAAGGCCCGTAACCCCCGAACCACGCAAGAGATTGAGCAGAAACGTTTCAGCAACATCATTCATATTGTGAGCAGTCACAATACAATCGAACCCCAACCGTTTTCGCAGCTGTTCAAAGCGTCCGTAGCGGATGAGTCGCAATTTTTCCTCGATATTACGTACGGGTTTTATTCGAGGATGGAAGGTGGTCAAGGGTAGATCATATAGATGGGTGATCCTTCTGACGAGCGCTTCATCTCGATTGGAGTCTCTCCCGCGCAGCTCATAATTTACATGAGCAACGTGAAGCTGAAAGGCATGTTTTTCTTGGAGTCGAGTCAGGAGCGCGAGGAGGGCCATACTGTCGGGTCCGCCGGAAACCGCGACGATAATCTTGGATCCACGAGGAAGCACAGCACTCTGAGCTAAAGCATTTTGAAAACGACGCACGAAAACGAGGCCGGCATGTGTTTCTGCGAGGCCGCTACTTTTCGAGGTGAGACTCGATGATCGCTCTGACACGTTCAACCGCTTGGTCGAGCTTACCTTCTTCATTTTCGACTTGGTAGTCATAGATATCGAGATGTTTGAGCCATTCTCTGGTGTAATCCATACGTTCTTGAAAGTATTTCTCATCTTTTCCTTTATCTCGCGCTCGAAGTCGTGCCTCGAGAATTTTGATCGGAGCAGAGATGTAGATTGCTGGAATCGTTGGAAAGAGCTTTTTAATTGACACTACGCCTTTCCAGTCTACGCGGATAATCGCAATACCGTTCCGGTCGGCCACGCGTTCAAGTTCTGCTTTCGTTACACCATAGAGCCCACCGTTCTCATTCACTGAATGTTCAACGAAGTCGCCAGCAGTGATTTTTCGTTCAAATTCATCCCGAGTTATGAAATAATATGGCTTTCCTTCTTCCTCAGAGGGGCGCATAGGCCGGGCAGTCGTCGTCACGATGCGCTCGAGTGGAAGTTTCCCCCCGAGTTTTTCGATGAGTGAGTCCTTACCTGACCCGGCTGCTCCGGAAATAATGAAGACGTTTTTCATGGTTTGTGTGCAGATTCGTTTACGAAAGCGCCCCTCAAGAGAGGGGCGCGGCAACACGTTACTTCTTGACAGGCAGGAGTCCGAGACGGTGGGTCCGTGGCTCGATCGAAAGGATTTTCCAGGAGTAGGTCTTACCGGTTTCAAAGACTTCTTCCATCTTGCGGCCGGGATACACATCGCCAAATTCTGAGACATGAGCTAAACCATGGATGTCTTTGTCGAGGTACACGAACGCGCCGAAGTGATTCATTTTATCCACAGTACCCGAAACTTCGTCACCGACCTTGTAACGTTCCGCGACGTTTTCCCACGGGTCAGCCTTCAGAGCCTTCATGGACAAGGAAATGCGGTTATCATCGATGCCGATAATTTTGGCGATAACAGCGTCGCCAGTCTTTACGATTTCACGTGGATCATCAATGAGCTGCCAAGCGAGTTCGGAAATATGGACGAGACCCTCGAGCCGTTTGTCGGTGTGTTCACCAGGGAGGGCGAACTTTACGAAGGCGCCGAAATCAACAACGCCCGAAATCGTTCCTTCAATCGTGTCGCCGACATGGAGTAGATTGAGGAATTCTTTCTCTTTTTCACTCTGGGCGGCTTTTTCGGAAACGATGAGTTTTTCACCTT
>JBATNS010000059.1:0-10762 GCA_049290475.1 Candidatus Moraniibacteriota bacterium
TCGAACCATCTCACAAGCCCTGGCTCTGAGTCTAGGAAGATTGGGATTGGTAGTGTAGGCCATAGGTAGAAATGCCTGATTAAAGCTAACGGATGAGTGTAGCAGGTGTTTCCAAGGTATTGAACCACGACGGGGTTGACGACTCATGAATTTTCCCGTAGAGTGGGACTATTCTTTTGTCATAATTCTCTCGACCTCTATGGGCAAGATCAAGGAAAACATGGCTAAGTTGAAGTGCAGTGACTGCAATCGCATTTCTCGCGAGACTTCACGTAACAAGAAAAAGGTGAAAGAGAAACTTTCGCTCTCGAAGTACTGCCGATTCTGCTGCAAGAATACGGTGCATAACGAATCGAAATAATCGATTGTTTCAGAGAGCGTTGTATACTTGGTATACAGCGTTTATGTTATGTAGAGAGGGGCGTCGTATAATGGTAGTACAAAGGTCTCCAAAACCTTTAGCGCGGGTCCGATTCCTGCCGCCCCTGCAAGAAATAGTGTCCCGCTTTAGTGGGACGGGATTTCTTGCAGAGTGATTCGGAATCGGAGGGTACAGATGAAAAGCCAATTGCTTGGCTTTTCAGAGGACCCAGGCTCTGGAGGAGGAAGCGAGCGTTGTCGCATGGCGACCGCGAGCGACGGAGGAAGAGAATTCCTGTCGCCCCTGCAGAAGCTAGCTTGTAGCTCGTGGTTTGTAGTTAATCTAGAAGCTAATAGCTAATAGCTAATCGCTGTTTTGGGGCCCCATCGTCTAGCGGCTAGGACACTTGGTTCTCATCCAAGAAACAGGGGTTCGATTCCCCTTGGGGCTACTGTGAAACAAAAACCCCCTGGATAAAACCAGGGTCTTTTTGTTTTATGTTATTCTAGGGGAATCGAACGGGCAGGTGCGAGCCCTACCGTGAAGGTATGGCGAGTGTCGATGAATGCGAGCGAGTCGAGCATTCAGCACTGCCCAGGACAATGAGCTTTCAGCAGAAAGTGAGGCGATAATTTCCCCTTGGGGCTACGTGAAGCAAAAACTATCGCCATCTCCTGGTGGTAGTTTTTGTTTTTGTCTCAAAGAAACATCGGAGAAATGATAGGATGAATATATCTTTTTGTTGCACACTATGTCTGTAAAGAGAGAACGCATTCGGAATATCAATGAGGTGCCTATCGGCGAAGGTCCGGTTGTCTATTGGATGAATCGGGAAATCCGGACCAAGGATAATTGGGCACTTTTGTACGCGCAGGAGCTTGCTTTGGAGAAGAAAGTGCCACTCATTGTCGTCTATAACCTGGTTCTCGGCTTTCTCGGCGGGGGATACCGGCAATGGTCATTCAAGATTGGTGGATTGAAAGAGGTAGAGGCGACGCTGGCGAAAAAGAACACCTCCTTTTTTCTCGTCGTCGATCGTGGCGAGGCAGGGGATTCTTCGAAAGGATTGCTCGATTTCTTTACGTCAGTGAAGGCTGGCGCAGTGGTGACCGACTTCTCACCGATTCGTACCCAGATGCAGTGGGTGAAAGAAATCAAAAAAAATATTAGTTGTGCGTTTCAGATGATCGATGCGCACAATATCGTCCCGGTCTGGGCAGCTTCGCCCAAAGAGGAGTGGGCGGCGTACACACTTCGGCCCAAACTCCATCGGCTTCTTCCCAAATATCTCGAAGAATTTCCAAGGCTGAGAAAGCACCCTCATACATTTACGGATGTACTGCCAGACATTGATTGGCAGGCGCTTCTGAATGATCCCAAGGTTGATCGGTCGGTGACAGAAACGGCCTTCATACCAGGAGAAGCAGCAGCGAGACAATCGCTCGGCCGTTTTCTCGATATCAGGATGAATAGCTATGGGACCAACCGGAATAATCCGCCCGCCGAAGCCCAGTCCGATCTGTCGCCGTATTTTCACTACGGTATGCTCGCGCCAGCTCGGGCGGCTCTGGAAGTCGTCGCCCGTGTCGGTAAGCCGGTAGAGGAAGTGCTTCATGCGGCCAAGAACAAAGCGAAAGTAGACGATAAAGTAGATCTTACGCCTATTGATCATGCAAGCGCCTTCCTCGAAGAACTCATCGTCCGGCGCGAGCTCGCTGATAACTTTTGCTTCTATAACAATAGCTATGATTCAGTCGACGTATTTGCCGACTGGGCGAAGAAGACGATAGCGAAAACTCGAACGGACAAGCGCGAATACGTGTACGGCCTCAAAGAGTTCGAGCAAGGAAAGACCCACGATCCAATCTGGAACGCGGCACAGATGGAGATGGTAAAGAGCGGCAAGATGCACGATTACCTCCGTATGTACTGGGCGAAAAAAATCCTGGAGTGGACGGCGAGTCCGGAGGAGGCGATGCGGGTCGCGATTGCTCTCAATGATAAATACGAGCTCGACGGTCGGGATCCGAACGGGTATGCGGGGATAGCCTGGAGCATCGGCGGAGTCCATGACCGAGCCTGGTTTTTTAGGGCCGTTTTCGGTACGATTCGCTACATGGCACGTTCCGGCTGTGAAAAGAAGCTCGATGTCGTTACCTACATCGAGCGGTGGACCAGGGTGGTGTAGGCAGGATAAATTCGCTGTGTTGCAATGTCCGCTGTCTGTGACGATTTGAAGGCCCAATCTAACTAACTTGATGACCTATAGAGAAAATAGTATACTGTTTTTTCTCGTTCTTTTCCAAAACGCTCCCGTGGTAGCTCCCTTTTCGTGCCCCCTTACCCGGGGAAGGCCGCAGCTCTAACAGGAGTTTTTCATGTTCAAATTGCTTTGCTGGCTCGTGATCGCAGTGTTCCTCTCCTTTGTTGCACGGTTCGCAGAAGCCGCAGAAGCATTGTGCTCCTTGACCGGCTGGTCTACGCTCAAAAAGACTATAGTGCTAAACCACCAGAGGTATTCAGTAACAATCGATTCTTTGACGGCGTCAGCCAGGAACTGCGTGTAGTGGCAACGGAAAGAATCCCCGTCTTCTACACTTGTGGAAGCGGTCCAATACCACTACCTGATGAGGAGTGTACCCCAGTCATTGATGGTCCTTACTACCGAAGGGATCAGGTAAGAGGATTGTTGAGTGTAACGCTCTCGAGTTCCGCTCCTGGTTTCGGTTGGTATGGCACTGGTGGTCTTTGGAACTGGTCGACTCTTACGACACTTCGTCCTGAGTCAGAGGCGGCCTGCACCATTCCGGCACATTGCCGGTCATATACCAGCAAAGACTTTACGCTCGAACAACGTACCGTAGTCTATGCTAGTGGTGGCCTGCAGTACCGGTTCGAATTCGGCCGCGCTTCGCTCACGCCCTTCATCGGGGTCGTCGGACACTGGCCACGAATCGAGTCGGTCTCGGGGACCAACCATCTCTTCCAGCTCGGTCTCCGTGGTGGGCTGAAACTCTCGGAACAGTCCGAGCTTCTCCTCCAGTACAGCCATTTCTCGAACGGCAACCGGTTGAAACTGGCCGATGAAACACTCTCCAATCAGGGCATCGAAGCTGTCAGCTTCGGGCTCGGCTGGAAGTTCTAGGGCAACGTTTTGTTTCAGGCGCTCCTGTATCCACTACACGAGCGCCTTCCTTTTTTCTCAATGAGTGGGTAGATTAAGGATACTTAAGTTTTTTGTATGGCAACACTCATCTTTGATATTGAGACCGTCGGTGAAGACTTCTCCGCGCTCGACGAAACGACAAAAGAGAGCCTGACCCGTTGGATCAAACGCGAAAGCGGGGATGAGGCGGAATATACGACGGCCCTGAAGGACCTCGAGGACGGTCTCGGTTTTTCACCACTGACGGGACAGATCGTCGCGATTGGTGTCCTCGATGCAGAACGGAAGAAATCGGCCGTTTACTACCAGCCTGCCGATGCGAACGACACGGATTTTGAAGAGGGTGATTGCAAATTTGAGGCGCTGTCCGAAAAGGCGATGCTGGAGAAATTCTGGGACATTGCGATGAAATATGATACCTTTGTTACCTTCAATGGCCGACAATTCGATGTGCCGTTCCTGACGGTGCGCTCGGCGATCCAGAGCGTAAAACCGTCGAAAAACCTCCTCGCTAACCGGTATCTGAACTATCAGCCGTGGAATGCGAAACACGTCGACCTCCTCGATCAACTTTCGTTTTATGGGGCGATGCGGCGGAAGGGCAGCCTGCATTTGTGGACCAGGGCGTTCGGGATTGAAAGTCCCAAGGCACAGGGCGTGACCGGGGACGATGTCCGCGGGCTGTTCAAAGAAGGGAAGTTCAAGGAGATCGCTCGTTATAATGCCCGTGATCTGGTCGCGACCCTCTCTCTCTATGAACGGTACCGTGACTACTTCGTTTTTCCGGAAAAATAACGGTAGAAAATAGGATTGTTTTGTTCGCGGTGAGAGACTACCCAGATGATGAGAGAACCTCTATCATTGAGCGAGTGAAGAGAGTCGCGAGCCAGGGACTTTTTATAATGGCTGTAACCGTGCAGTGAACTTGTTCCGAGAGCTTGAAGTCGGTCGCTAACAGCGCTAGAATAACGGACGCATTTCCCGAAACATACCCATGGATATCCAAACGACATTGCGTGATTTCAAGGCGCGGCTCGACCCGAAAATCGCCGCGTATTTTGATAAGACCCTCGCCGAGGCGAAACAAGAGGATGATCTCGTCTACCAGTCGCTCGAGCATGTGAAAACGATGACCTTGGCTGGTGGCAAACGTCTCCGGCCAGCGTTTATGTACTACGGCTACCTTGCCGCGGGCGGGACGGACCGCGAGCGACTCCTCGACACGGCGGTGGCGGTCGAGCTTATCCATATGTTCCTCCTCATCCACGATGATATCATTGACCGCGATGCGCTCCGTCATGGCGAGCCGACCCTTCATGAGCGCTACCGGTCTTGGGGAAAAAAATACCTGAATCTCGAGAATCCGGAGCACTTCGGGGATTCTATCGCGCTCATTGTCGGCGATATGCTCTTCGCGCTCGGCAATGATATCATTTTCACCTCTGGCTTTCCCGAAAAGAATCTCTACGCCGCACTTTCTCGGATGCAGAAAATTGTTTCTCACACAGTCGTCGGCCAAGCGCGCGACATCTATATCGAATACAAGGGCGATGCGACATCGGAAGAAGTGCTCTCCATGTATGAGAAAAAGACGGCCCGCTATACCGTCGAGGGGCCGCTTCATCTCGGTTCGCTTCTCGCTGGCGGTACGTCGGAGCTTGCTGCTGAACTCACTCGGTATGCGCTCCCGATTGGGATCGCCTTCCAAATTCAAGACGACATCCTAGGTACCTATGGAGATGAAGAGCGTATCGGTAAACCAGTCGGATCCGATATTCGTGAGGGTAAAATCACACTCCTCGTTTCCTATGTTTTCGAGCATGCGAATCGCAAAATCAAGGATGAGATCCGAGCTCTACTCCGCAAAGGGAAAGACCTTACGGCGGCTGATATCGAACGGTTTCGGGTAATCATCCATGAAACGGGTGCTCTCACGCATGCCAAAAAATTGGCCCAACAGTACATAGAAGAGGGGCAGCGGGCGCTCGAAACGATGCGGACCCCAATCGATTCCGAAGCCCGCGAATTCCTGCTCGGTGTGGCTGGCTATATGGCCAAACGGGAATATTGATGTCAGAATCTTCTTTATGACCGAACTTGATCCAAAATTCCTTCCGCGCCATATGGCGATCATCCCTGACGGCAATCGCCGTTGGGCGAAAGAACGCGGCTTAGAGAGCTGGGAAGGGCATGAAGAGGGAGCAAAGCGGATTGAAGAAATCGTGCGTGAGGCGAGGAAAATCGGCGTCCGGGAGATCTCCTTCTGGGGTTCATCGTTGGAAAACCTTACCAAGCGTCCGATGAAAGAGCGGCAAGAACTGCTCCGTATCTACGCGACATATTTTGAGCGACTGATGGCCGAAGAAGACCTGCATACTGATCAGGTCCGAATCCGCTGCATTGGTCGTTGGGAGGAACAGTTCCCGGATCGCCTCAAAGATATTTTGAAGCATGGGATTGAGGCGACCAAGGGCTACGATCGGCATTTCCTGAATTTCTTTCTGGCCTACAGTGGCGATGATGACATGCTTCAGGCGGTCAAGCGGATTTCGGGCGAAGACCTGGCTCCAGGGATGGTGACCGAAAAGGTTATCAAAAAGCATCTCATGACGGCGGAACTGCCCTCGGTCGATCTCCTTGTTCGGACCGGTAAAGACCCCCACTTGTCAGCTGGATTCATGATGTGGGAAACCAAGGATTCCCAGCTGTCTTTCCCACCCTGTCACTTCCCGGATTATGGTGCTGAAGCGTTTCGAGCGTCCCTCACGGAATATGCTGAGCGAGAGCGGCGTTTCGGCGAATAAAGACCAGTTTCTCTGGTTCCGAGGGAGGGGAAAATACATCGCTGGTACTGGCCTTTAAGAGGCTTGTTGACAACATTTCTGCTTTCCATTACACTGTGAGCACATTTGAAAAGTGCATACGGATCCCGTGAGAGAGGGTATACTGACGCGATGCAGGATTGAGGAACGCACGAATTATACGCACCACTCTCTTTTTGTGTTGGCAAAGTAGCTCGCTCGCCGGAACCCTGTGCAAAATATGGCAAATAACAAAGAACTCATTCGCTTCGAGGGGGAAGTCATAGAATCTCTCCCGAGCACTACCTTTAAAGTCCGTCTCGATAACGGACATGAGGTGCTTGCCCACATTTCGGGCAAGATGCGAGTGCACTATATCCGCTTGCTCCCAGGGGATCGAGTCATCGTCGACATGAGTCCGTATGATCTCACCAAGGGGAGAATCGTCCAGCGTTTGAAAGTCTGAAATACGCTATGAAAGTCCGCGCCTCCGTAAAAAAGATTTGTGCTCATTGCAAGATTGTGCGTCGGCATCGTGTCGTGCATGTGATTTGCAAGACTCCTAAGCACAAGCAGCGTCAAGGATAAAAGCCTATGCTCCGTATCGCCAGTATCAACCTGCCTGATAACAAACGCGTCGAAATCGCGTTGACCTATATTTATGGCATCGGCCGTCCAACGAGCCGAAAAATTCTCGAGTCACTCAATATCGATGTCGATACCCGGACCAAGGACCTTTCTGAAAAAGATGCCAACCGTCTCCGTGAAACGATCGAGAAAACCCACCGTGTTGAGGGAGAGCTCCGCCACCTCGTGAAGATGAATATCAAACGGCTGAAGGAAATCGGCTCTTACCGCGGTATCCGGCATGCCAAGGGCCTCCCAGTCCGAGGGCAACGCACCAAGACCAATACTCGTACGGTTCGTGGCAACGTGAGAAAGACGATGGGGAGCGGCCGTAAGAAGTCCGATAGCAAGACATAACGATCTATGGCAGAAGAGCTCACAACCGAAGAAGAGAAGGTGGAAGCGCCGGCTGTCGAGGAGACGGATGCGAAGAAGCGCGTGAAAAAAGTGAAGCGCCTGATTCAGAAAGGCCGCGCGAGTATTCAGTGCACCTACAACAACACCATCGTCACACTAGCTGATTTGAACGGTGGCGTGCTCGCTTGGTCGAGCTCGGGACACCTCGGTTTCAAGGGTGCCAAGAAGTCGACTCCATATGCTGCAACCCAGGTTGTGGCCGAGGTTTCTGAAAAAGTAAAGAAATACGGTCTCCAAGACCTGGAAGTCTTCGTGAAGGGTGTTGGGAGTGGTCGTGAAGCCTCGATCCGGGCGCTAGCCAACAATGGCTTTAATCTCACTTCGATCAAAGATATCACTCCTGTTCCGCATAATGGCTGCCGTCCGCGTCGTCCGCGTCGCATCTAACTCTACCGAAACGCTATGGCTAACAACATCGATTCCAAATGCAAACTCTGCCGGCGCGCTGGCGAAAAGCTCTTCTTGAAGGGTGATCGTTGCCTTTCCCCGAAGTGTGCGATGGTGCGTCGCCCGTACGGCCCTGGTATCCATGGGCATAACCCGTCACGCGGCCGCAGCGAATTCGGACGCCAGCTGTCGATGAAACAGAAAATCAAGCGTCTCTATGGCGTCATGGAGCGTCAGTTTCGCCACCACTTCGAGGAGAGCAAGCTCCGTCAGGGTGCGACCGGTGATCTTTTACTCCAGCGTCTCGAATGCCGTTTGGATAACGCCGTGTATCGTCTCGGTTTTGCTCCGTCTCGTATCTCGGCTCGCCAGCTCGTTGGCCACAAGTTCTTCATGGTGAATGGCAAGCGGATGAATATCCCGTCTTACGAAGTGAAGATTGGAGACGTCATTGCACTGAAGGCAAGCAAAGAAGAAAAGACTGTCACGAAGAACCGGATGGAAGTATTGAAGAACAAGAATGATGTGCCGCATTGGCTCGTGCTCGATGCTGAAAAACTCGAAGGAAGAGTGCTTGCACTCCCATCCCGAGAAGATGTTGGTATCTCTGTCGATGCCCAGATGGTCGTCGAGTATTATTCGAAATAATTTCAACTGGTAATTTTCGCCCGTCTCACCACGAGCGCCATACATATGCAAAACATCACTGCACCGTACCAGCCGAATTACACCGAACTCGGAGCCAACCATGGCAAGCTCGAGATTGGTGCTTGTTACCCTGGCTACGGGGCGACTTTGGGGAACGCGCTCCGCCGGGTACTTCTTTCCTCTTTGCCCGGTGCCGCCGCTCGTTCGGTAAAACTCAAGGGTGTTTCTCATGAGTTTTCGACTATCCCTGGCGTTATGGAAGATGTCGTTCAGATTATCCTCAACATGAAGCAGGTTCGTTTTCGTTCACACTCTGACGAGGCAGTCACGGTGACCGTAAAGTCCAAGGGTGAGGGCATTGTCACTGCCTCGGCCATCAAGTGCCCGAGCTCAGTCGAAGTCGTGAATGGCGACCAAGTCATCGCGACCCTGACCGACAAGAAGGCGGAATTCGAAATGGATATCATTGTCGACCGTGGCCTCGGCTATATCCCAGTGGAAGCCCGCGAAGAGGAAGAGCGTGAGATCGGCGAGATTGCCATCGACGCTATCTATACCCCGATCAAGCGAGTCAACTACGAAGTTGAAAACATGCGTGTCGGTAAGCGGACAGACTATGACAAGATTACGATCGAGATTGTGACCGATGGCACGATTTCTCCGGTTGAAGCCTTCAACCAAGCGGTTGCCATCCTCGTTTCTCAGTTCTCTGTCCTGGCCATTGAGGGTGCAGCGGCAGAAGTTTCCGCTGATACTGAGGCAGAAAAAGAAAAGAAACCGGCCAAGAAGGCGAAGAAAGAAGCCGCAGAAGAAGCAGTCACTGAATAATCGAATTATCGTTTTAGTCTAAGGATATGCAGCATCGGAACAAAGGTCGAATTCTCAGTCGGAAAGCGGGTCCTCGCCGCTCGCTCATGAAAACCATCATGGGGAGTCTTATCATGCGTGAGAAAATTACAACGACTTTGGCCAAGGCTCGTGAGATCAAGAATCATATCGACCAGCTCGTGAACAAGGGCAAGCGTGCGGAGGCTGATAAAGATCGGCGTCAGGCTGAGCTCCGGCTCTTGCGCCAGAAGCTCTCGCTCGAGGCGACTAAGAAGATCTCAAGCGACTTCGTAAAGCGCTTTGAAAACCGGAAGAGTGGCTATACTCGCATCACCAAGCTTGAGCGCCGACAGGGTGATGGTGCGGAGATGGCGGTCATTGAATTCGTCTAAGAGACTCCTATGAAAAAGACTGTCACTACAACCAAAGAGCGAAAAGGAGTCGTCCGGGCGACCCATCTTTTTGATGCGCAGGGACAGGTCCTCGGTCGTCTCGCGACGACCATCGCGAAGGTGCTTTCGGGCAAAGGAAAGACCACCTATGCACCGCATATTGATGCCGGTGATATCGTCATCGTCACCAATACGGATGGTATCGAAGTGACTGGTAACAAGCGCAGTGACAAGATGTACCATCGCTTTTCGGGCTATCCGGGCGGCATCACCTCCATTTCCTTTAAGGACCAGCGTGACAAGGATTCGACAAAACTCATTTGGCAGGCCGTGTATGGTATGCTCCCGAAGAGTTCCCTCCGTGCCAAGATGCTCACGCGGCTGCGTCTTTTCAAGGACACCGAGTATGGCGACCGGAAGATTGATGTGACTCACTAAAATTTTTATACCGTTATGGCGACTGCGACCAAGAAAACAACTGTGAAAGAAACGACTCGTAAGCCCCTCGTGGCTGAAGGTTGTTATGTCTACGCGGTCGGCCGCCGCAAGACTGCGGTCGCCCAAATTCGCTACTATGCCGATACCAAGGCGGAAACGCTCGAGATTGTCGTGAATAATCGTCCGTATGTGGAGTATTTCAATACGTTCGAGCAGCGTGAAGCGGTCATCGCTCCACTCAAGGTTGTCGGCAAGACTGAAGCGATCAAGATTTCCGTCCTCGTTTCAGGTGGTGGGCTTTCGGGCCAGGCTGACGCAGTGAAGCTCGGTATCGCCCGTGCCCTCGTCGAGCATGACGCGCTTGTCCGACCGGCGCTGAAGGCAGAAAAACTCTTGACCCGTGACCCTCGTGCCGTTGAGCGCAAGAAGCCAGGACTCAAGAAAGCTCGCCGTGCTCCACAATGGGCAAAGCGTTAGCTTAGACCCGAGAGGCGTGAAAGGGGTCGGGAAAATGGATGAAGTTTTCCCGTGGGCGGAGAGCAGTGACACTGATCAAAGTCGAAGGGGAATGTTGAGAATGGAGGCGTTCTCAAGGAGCGAAGCGACCGCAGTGTGGCCAAGCGTTAGCTTTGACTCCCCCCTTCTTTGGTGGCGTGTAAAAGATGTATGCAAGAAGGCACAGAAATGACTCTTGAAA
>JBATNS010000060.1:0-8470 GCA_049290475.1 Candidatus Moraniibacteriota bacterium
GGCAAGAGACATGGCCATATTCTAGGGGATGACAGGTATTTTGGCTATGCTGGTCTGGCGGTTTCAAGCTTCAGTCGACGCTGTTTAATGGAAGCAAACACCCGCACGATGATGAGGCTGAAAACAATAACACCGGAAGTTGTGTAGGTCGAAATCATCCACCATTCTTTTGAGTCGGTCCCGGAGAGGACTCCGTGGCCGAGGAAGAGGAGGTACATGACGAAGCTCAGGTAGTGGAGTCTGCGCCATGTTTTTGTACTGATACGGTTCCTGAATTCCGAACTGAGGACTAGCGTGAGGGCTCCATAAAAGGCAATAATACCGAGGCCGACCGTCCAGCCGATGGAAAGCCCCATTGGTGTTGTGATGGGACGGAGGAGAACGAAGGGCAGGAGCGTTTCAGCAGCAGAGAGGTGGAAGTAGTGATCGAACATGAAACTCGCAGCATGGCCGATTGTAGCGATGAGCGCCATCCAGGCAAGGAAACGGTGAGCTTCATAATTAAGTGCTGGGGGAAAGAGTTTGAAGACGAGTCGTGTTGATATAAGGAGTCCATTGATGACGACGAGCGAGAAGAGGAGGAAAGCCAGTATGCCGCTCGAGCGACCAATATACCAAGGGAGTGATTTCGGGTTTGGGAGGAGACCGCTTTCTGTTCGTTGCCAGCTTTCAAGTGGAGATGAGATGGCATCGAGCGGATTGGTACCAGCGAGTACCTCTTTGCCGTCATCGGTTCCATCGCCATCAGTATCAGCCATGGACGGATTGGTGCCATAGCCATTTACCTCCGCCGTGTCAGTCAAGCCGTCAGCGTCGCTATCCTGGATGCTGGCGTGCGCGGGTGCTGCCGCGATCGAGTGACTGACGATGATGATGAGGAAGAGCTTACGGAGTAGTCCAAACATAGGGCTGGGCATATGAATTAATGATGTTTGTATCGTGAGTAAAAAGGATCGCCGGAATTTTTTTAGCGAGAGCTGTTGCCTGCGCCGCTGTACTACCCATCAAGAAGAGCGTTTTCGCGAGGACGTCAGCGGCTTCACAGGTGGGGGCGATGACGGTGACTGCGACGAGATCACTTGTACTTGATTGGTTCGTCCGCGGGTCGATGAGGTGGTGTTTCTCCACACCGGTTGTTTTCCAGACGCGTCGGTTCTTGCCTGAAGTTGCGACCGCCTGATTGGTGAGTATCAAAAGGTAGGCATCGCTCTGGGATGGAAGGACTGGATTTTCGACACCGATAACCCAGTGTGATTCTCCGCGACCGACGTCGCTGCCTCTGACGGCGATGTCTCCACCAGCATCTACGAGAACATGAGGATATTCTCGGGCGAGATCAGCCATGACTCGGTCGACGATATACCCTTTGCCAAAGCCACCGAAATCAATTTTTAGGCGCTTCGGTTTTCGAACGCTTCGAGTCACGGGATCGAACTTGAGCAAGCCAAAAGATGCCGGTTGATATGTAATCTTTCCTGAATAGGCGCCGGCATAGCCCTCGGTCTCGAGCGCTGGGAGAATACCGGGGTCAAAATACCCGTCAGTTTTCTGGAAGTGTTCATTCGCATGACGGAGCAATTCGTAGAGCTCAGCCGAAACCGGGCCGCCTGTCGATTCATTGAAATGCCAGAGTTCATTACCGATGATAAAGCGGCTGTAACGGTCGGAGAATGAGCGCATCGTTTGCAATGCGCGCTCAACGGATTGCTCCATTTCTAGCTTCGTGGCGTCTTTTGATGCGATCCTGATCAGGATATCCGTGCCCATGATTTCGCCGAAGATTCGACGCTCTATGGTACGGAAGCTCTTCATAGAGATTCGTAACTATCGAGAATGCCGTTTGCATTTGCATCAGTCAGTTCATCAAGCATAAGGAGATCATCTGAACCAGGGTGGGTATCGATGGCATTGGGGACGCTATCGCCGTCATCATCGGTGAAATAGGTGGTTTGCGACACCACTGGATCGGGATCAATGGCATCAACGAGACCATCGCCATCGCTATCGATATCATACCCCGGGTCGGTTTCGACATAGGTTTCCGTGACGGGGATAGTTTCAACAACTTCTTGGATAACGGTTTTCGGTTTCGCCACCTTCTCTGTTTTTACCGGGCTAGGCACGGACGTTTCGACAACAGCGGGAGCCGGAACTGAAACGGAACGGGGGCGATATTCGTCCTCATCCTCTTCATCCTCGTATTCTTTGGCAAACACTGAAATTGTCCCAGACAATGAGCCGAGTGAAGACGGAAGAAAGGCTGCTCCTATTCCGAGACCAAAGGTGAGAATCAGTACGCCGAGTAGTCTCATGGAGGTAAAAAGTGTTTGCATAGGTATGTGTTAGGAAGTCTTCGTTTTCGTGGCGGCCTTCGGGGCGCTGGTGGCGACGTTGACGCTTGGTGCGGCAGATGATTTGGTTGATCCGGATGAACTTGATTTTGATGAAGCTGAACTCGGTTTGGCGGCGACCTGGACAGTCTGCTTTTTTACGACGGACTGAGTCGTGGTCCGGGTAGCAATTCGTTGATGTCCGGCAACCGTATCTTTCTGTGTGGCGAGGAGCGCTTGATATTTTTGCTCCTCCTCCTTCATGTAGTCCTTCAGTTCAGTTCGTTTAGCATCAATGGCCGTGAAATAGGCCTGGCGGCTTTTCTCAGTAGTGAGTTGTTCGGTGAGATAGGCTTTCCGTTCAACGTCTTGCTTTTCAGTTTTTTTTTGTTCCACTCGTTGCGATGACTGCCCCAAAGGGACCAAGAAAGGCCAGCGCAGAAACCACAAAAAGGGCAGCAC
Organism: Candidatus Moraniibacteriota bacterium; assembly: GCA_049290475.1. Classification (GTDB taxonomy): domain Bacteria; phylum Patescibacteriota; class Minisyncoccia; order Moranbacterales; family UBA1568; genus SSEF01. Next base: position 2,793 of record JBATNS010000060.1, read on the forward strand.
GGAGTTTCGTTTTTTGCATAGTTTTGAGGCTGAATGCTTAGCAATAGGTATGTCGGGTTGGCAAGAGAAATATTTCAAAGCAGAAGTAATAAAATATAATAAATCATTACTTTTGTAAAGATACTTTTCTATCCTCCTAAAAAGTAAAACCCGGCCAACGTACGCCTGGGCTATCATTTCTGGCGGGGACGGCGGGACTTCGGTTACGGATAATCGCTTCGTCGTCACTCAGCAATTTCCGCGACCCCAGCTCGCGACCTCATGTGTTCGTTCGGTATCGCTCCGCTTTTCTCGTCCCGACGGAAGCCAAGCAGTTGACTTCCTCCGTCTTCCACCAAAAACGAAAATCGCCTTCCTCAAATGAGGAAAGCGATTTCCGATTGGCGGGGACGGCGGGACTCGAACCCGTGACCTTCTGCGTGACAGGCAGACGCTCTAACCAGCTGAGCTACGCCCCCATAATTTTGTGACCGTTACATGTACTAGCGGTTCGCGATTTCTTCGAGAGTCGCTTGGAATGCTTGTTGGTATTTTCTTCGTAGAACTGAATCGGCTTTTTCTGTAGCGGTGAGATAGTTGCGGACAATGTCGGCGATTACTCGACGATCATCGAGGTCTAAATTTTTGATTTCTGCCGGAGCAATCCCCGTATAACTGAGGAGCATTTCGACCGCGCCGATGAGCATCTCGCGTTTGGGTTCGTCATTCGCGAAGAGTTCGTCCGCCGCTTGTCGGTCGACGCGTTCCGATGAGGTACTTGCTCGATCGAGAGTACTCACCGAACCCGAGATACCCTGCTGTTCGATGTTTCCCTTGCGCTGGATGAATTTTTCTATAGCCATATATCCAATGGAATATGATCGATAATCGAACGCAATCCTGCTCTAGACCGTATTCTCGAGCTCACCCCGTTACATCTCAGTACCAGGGGAGAGATTCGAACTCTCGACCCCGGGCTTATGAGTCCCGTGCTCTAACCAACTGAGCTACCCTGGCAAAATTCCAGAGACGTAACGGGGCAATGCTGAGTCCGCCTAGAGGGCACAGGCGATCGACTCTGACCGCGTCACTCTGGCGCGGAAATAAGAGCGGAAGCAGGGGAACGAGACGCCACAGTATCTGTCACCTGCTGGGCTGTTATTTGTTGCGGGGGGTGGATTTGAACCACCGACCTCTTGGTTATGAGCCAAGCGAGCTGCCAGACTGCTCTACCCCGCTGTAATTCTGGTGGAGACTAACTCCTGTGGGTGATCATGGACTCGAACCATGGACCTCGACATTATCAGTGTCGCGCTCTAACCACCTGAGCTAATCACCCTCTGAAAAGCCCTTGAATCCTACAATACAGTAGGAAAACAATCAAGTCATCCGGTCCCCTCGCGGAAACGGGGGTGTTTGTCTGATATGAGGTGGAGAGTTTCAGGGGAGGACAAATTTGAGCATGAACCAGAAATGACAGAGGCTGCCGAGCATCACGAACACATGGAAAATATCATGGAGCGTGTACCAACGCTGGAGTGGGAAGCGATGGTCGAGCGTGAAAAAGACCGTTCCTATGGTGTAGAAGACTCCGCCTAGAGCGAGCCAGAAAAGCCCTTCATTTGATAGTCTCTCTTGGAGCGGACCGAGAGCGATGAGGATGAGCCAGCCCATGAGGAGGTAGAAGGTGGCCGAGAACCAGCCCGGAACCGGAGGTCTGAGAACTTTCTTCACGATGCCGATGAGTGAGAGTCCCCAGATGATACCGAAGAGCGTCCATCCCCAGCCGAGCGGCAGGATGAGGAGGGTAATTGGTGTGTACGTGCCCGCAATCAGGACGTAAATCATTGAATGGTCGAGGATGCGGAACAGCTCTTTGGCCGGGTGATTCTTTGAAATGAAGTGATAGAGCGTGCTCGCGAGGTAGAGGAGGATGAGCGCTGCCCCGAAAATAGCAAAAGCAACCACATGGGTTGCCGACCCAGAGAGCGCTGCGAGTGTCACGAGGAGCGAGAGGCCGGCAATAGAAAGGAGTGTAGCGATGAGGTGAGTGAAGCTGCTCACTGGCTCATTGGAGTACGGGGAAGAAGACATACGGGTGGACCGTGCCGGATTCGAACCGGCGACCTCCGCGTTGCAAACGCGGCGCTCTACCAACTAAGCTAACGGCCCGGGGTTAGGTAACACTCGCGAGTATACGGAAAAAGAGCCCGTCTGTCTACGGAGGAGCGAAAGGGTGTAGAATAGGGACATGATTCACTAATCTTTTTTTATGGCCCTGTTCATCCCTTCAAAGAAGCCAGCCACGCCTGCGTCCTCAGCACCAACGCCGCACACGTATGGCCATGTGACCAGACGTGAGTTTGATTGTGATGTGCTTGGTCAGCTCCGGCGAGATGGGCTGAACAAACAGGAACGTCAAATTGTTGAGTCGGCGGCAGCGGGCCACATGGATTCTCAAGGGGGACTCTCGTCCAAGGGGATGAGTTATCGTGAAAAAGAAGAATTCGTGGAAGAGCTTCGTGATGGTGCGCGGGAACTTGGGCTTGAGGCGAAGGATGTCGAGCGTATTGATGATGCTTTGAATCGGGCACTGTAGCTGGAAAAACGTACGACATGCCTGTCTGGATTCAGCAGATTGAAATCGGTATCCGAGAGCTCGCCGCGATTATACCGCTCGAGCTGTTTGTCGTTATTGGGGCATTCGCTGAAGAGGTAATTGCGCCGATTCCGTCGATGCTGGTCATGACGACCGCGGGCTACTTTGCCCACCTTGAAGGACGGACGACATTTTTTCTCATCTGGCTTGTGCTGTTGGGAAATCTCGGCAAGCTCGCGGGTTCGTTTATTTACTACACAGTCGGGGACAAGATTGAAGACGTCTTGGTTGGTCGGTTTGGTCGCTACCTTGGATTGAAACATGCTGATATTGAGCGAATCGGCCAGCGTTTTAACGGGAGTCCCTGGCGTGATGGCGCGCTGATTTTCCTTCTGCGCGTCATTCCATTTTTTCCAACCATTTTTGTTTCGGTTTCGGCTGGTGTTGTCCGGATTCGGTTGCGTGTTTTCCTTACCGCTTCGTATCTTGGAAATTTCTGCAAGGATCTCTTCTATGCCTTTGCCGGTTACTCGGGCGCTCGGGCGCTTCGGGCGTTCTTCATGGATGTTGAGCGGGTGCGTTTTGGTGTTGGTGTACTTTTGGTGCTGGCGGTGATAGCGAGCCTGGTATTCCTCTACATCCATCGCCACCATGGTCTTCACCTGTACCGTCGCTTCCGTCGGTGGCTCAGGAGCGAAACTTCTCAGGACTAGCCTTCTACGCTATACTCGTTTTCCCTCTCTCTATTTCTCTTATGAAACCAGCGACATTTCAATTGAAATCTGATTGGCCACCAGCCGGTGATCAACCAAAAGCGATAACGGCCTTGGTGAGTGGCCTTGAACGTGGTGACCCATTTCAGACGCTGCTCGGCGTGACTGGATCAGGGAAGACATTCACGATGGCGAATGCGATCGCCCGCATTGGCAAGCCAACGCTGGTCATCGCACACAATAAAACACTCGCTGCTCAGCTGGCTCAGGAATTTGAGGAGTTTTTCCCGGAGGCGGCGGTGCACTATTTTGTCTCATACTACGACTTTTACCAGCCGGAAGCGTACATGCCAATCACTGATACGTATATTGAAAAGGATGCGTCGATCAACGAAGAGATTGATCGTCTGCGCCATGCATCTACTCAATCGCTCCTGACCCGGCGGGATGTTATCATCGTTGCGTCAGTCTCCTGTATCTACGGTCTCGGGAGTCCTGAGGAGTATCTCCGTGAGAACATTAAACTCTCGGTTGGAGAAGAAATCACTCGCGAAGGACTGCTGAGACGGCTCATCGCTATTTTTTTCGAACGAACGAACGCTGATATTACGCCGGGAAATTTCCGCTCCATTGGAAACCGAATCGAAGTCATGCCGATTTCCGAGAAGTTCATCTATTCCATCGAGCTCGGCGCGAATCGTATCGAAGCGATTACCAAAATTGATCCGGTTTCGCAATCCATCCTCCGGAAGGAGGAGGCGATTATTTTGTTCCCAACCAAGCACTTCATCACCGATGCCGAAAAAAAGGAACGCGCCCTCGTGACCATTCGTGAAGAGCTTGCTGCTCAGCTGGAAGAATTTGGAAAAGAAGGGAAGTTGCTGGAGGCGGAACGGCTGAAACGGCGGACACATTACGACCTCGCCATGATTGATGAGATCGGCTACTGCTCTGGTATTGAGAACTATTCGCGTCATCTCTCAGGCAAGGCGCTAGGCGAGCCGCCCGAGACGCTCCTTGCTTACTTTCCGCATCATCCCGATGGGACGCCAGACTTTCTGACGATCATCGATGAATCGCATGTCACCTTGCCGCAGCTCCGTGGGATGTACAACGGAGACCAGGCACGGAAGAAAACGCTTGTCGATTTTGGTTTCCGTCTCCCCAGTGCCCTCGACAACCGGCCGCTGCGCTATGAGGAATTTCAAACACGTGTCGGCTCTGTTGTTTTCACTTCGGCGACACCGGCTGACTACGAGCGGGAGGTAAGCAAGCAGATCGTCGAACAGGTGATTCGTCCCACCGGTCTCCTTGATCCGGAAACCGAAGTCCGTCCTATTCGTGCGGATGATGTCTATCCGGGCCAAATCGGAGACTTCATCCGTGAAACCGAATCTGAAGTGAAGCGCGGCGGCCGCGTGATCGCGACCACCCTGACGAAAAAGATGGCTGAGGATCTTGCCCAGTACCTGAAAGAGAAGAAGATCAAAGCCGAGTACCTCCACAGTGATGTAAAGACCATCGATCGGATCAAGATCCTGACGCAGTTCCGCAAAGGTGAGTTCGACGTCCTCGTTGGTGTGAACCTGCTTCGTGAGGGGTTGGATTTACCGGAAGTGACCTTCATCGGTATCCTCGATGCGGACAAAGAGGGTTTCCTCCGATCCGAGACCTCGCTCATTCAGATTATCGGCCGCGCGGCGCGCAATGTCCTCGGGCGTGTCATCCTCTACGCTGATCGTACGACGGGATCAATCGAGTACGCGCTATCCGAAACGGCTCGTCGCCGAGCGCTCCAACTCGCCTACAACACCGAGCATGGTATCACCCCGCAGACGATAAAGAAAAACATCCATGATATCACCGAGCGGCTCCAGAGTGAGCACGACAAGGCGGTCGCGGTGTCGCTCGCGCTCGACGCTAAGGGTTTTGCCAAAGATCCGGCGAAAATCATTCGTTCCAAAGAGCGAGAGATGAAGGCAGCAGTGAAATTACTTGATTTTGAAACAGCGGCACTCCTCCGTGATGAGATTCGGGCGCTGGAAGCGAAGCAGGCTGGTGACACCGGAAAAAGAAAAGCCCGGCCAGTATGATGCCGGGCCGGGGAGCGGACAGTGTCCTAGCGGCGTGGTTCGAAGTGAATCGTAAAGAGATCGGGTTCCCACGGAGTGGCAATCGCGGAGATGACTTGATCGGTGGTACCGAGGCGCCGGACGACTGAGAAGGCGAGATCGCTCGCCCAGAAGTCGATATCGAGGAGGAGTGCGTGACCGATACGTCGCTCTTTCCGAAGGAAGCGGGCGATGAGGGTATCCACGAAGTACTGGTACAGCGTTTCGTGGATTGCTAGCAAACTGTTTTCGGCAGTGATGATGGCGGTATAGAAG
>JBATNS010000061.1:0-4022 GCA_049290475.1 Candidatus Moraniibacteriota bacterium
TCTTCAATCGAACCCTCACTCCCTATCTCGAGTACTACAATACCGAGAGACTCCATATGGGTATTGGATTTCAAGTTCCGATGGCTCTTTTAAGCTAAAACGTTTCCAAGCTATTGATTAGAAGACGTACTATTGGCTCGTCTTTGACAATGGTAAAGCCATGAGTTTCTGCAGTAATGACCCTGGGCTCAGACAAGCCTTATTGACGAATGCCTCAGGATGTGACAGAATCCTTTGGCAGCTAATCACGTTTCAGGCTGTTTTTTTGATCCTTTACAATTCGGGGAACGAAAACGATGTCCATCAACGCACAAAAACGACCCCTCATCATCATGGGGAGCACTGGAGACCGAGAAACCGACACACGGAAGATCAGGTCTATCAACTCCCTCATCACCACCATCCATTCCCAATTTCCCAACCACTCCTACAACTTCGGCACGCTCGTTCTCTATCTGGCGCGTCTTCAGGAACGTGAGATGGTGGTTGTTGTCCATCGGCATCAAGAACTACGCTATCGGCTGACCAGCGCCGGATTTGATGAAGCCCGCAAGCTCTGGGACGAGCGTCATGCACTTGGCTACGTCGAGCCGGCTTCTTCTCTTCCTCTCGAATCAGCGGTCACGCTCATCGCTATTTCGACGAAGGAGTTCTTGCCGGCGGCCGTCTAACGAAACCCCCTCGCGCAACGCGCAAAATGAACGGGGCACCCTATCCAGAGTGCCCCGTTTTTCTATTATTTCCTACTGGATGACCTCACGAAGGATTTTTGTCACTTTCTGCGGTGTTGTCAGCGCCTTCACGAGATAAAAGTGCGTTTCGAACTGCCCCACTTTCTTAAAAGACGCCTCGTCATCAGCGTTGGAAAGAATAACGACCGGTATATTGCGAAGTTTTGAATCAACCGCGAGTTCAGCTAAGACTTCGAGGCCGTTCATTTTCGGCATCTGCAAGTCAAGAATTATCGCGTCTGGGTTGTGCTCGCGAATGATACGCAGGCCTTCCTCACCATCTTTCGCTAAGATAGCGTCAAAGTTTTCACGGTTCAAATTGAGGAGGTAAATCTCCCGAAGATCAGCATCGTCATCAATGACACACACTTTTGGCCGGACGAAAGGATGTTCTTCCATAATACTGGTAGTATATCATAATTCCTCTAGTACAATGTACACGGTATACTCAATGTATATGGTTTGGAACACACTCAATTCAGATGAGGCGCGCATACTTATCGGCCGGGGGACAGAGACTCCTTTTTCTGGCGAATACGACGCCCTCTTCGTACCCGGCACTTATGTCTGCCGACGCTGCAACACGCCGCTCTACGATGCAGAAACGAAATTTGACGCGAGCTGCGGCTGGCCTGCCTTCGATGATCATTTTCCTGGTGCCGTGAAACGATTGACCGATGGAGATGGTCGCCGCACCGAAATTCGCTGCACTCACTGCGATGCTCATCTGGGCCATGTCTTTAGTGGTGAACATCTGACCGAGAAGAACACGCGGCACTGCGTGAATTCCCTCTCGATGCGTTTCATCGCTCAGGGAAGTGAATTGCCGCCAATACTCGATGAGGCATAACTGTATGTCGATGAAAAAAGCAATCCTCGCTGGCGGGTGCTTTTGGTGTACTGAAGCAATCTACAAAAGGCTCCGCGGCATCACTGCTGTCACACCTGGTTATACCGGCGGAGAGACAAAGAACCCGACGTATGAGACCGTTTCACGCGGCACTACCGGATACGCCGAGGCGGTCGATGTTGAGTATGATTCGGCCGTCATTTCGTACGAAAAAATTCTTGATGTTTTCTTTCATACCCATAACCCGACGACTCTGAACCAACAGGGGGCTGATGTCGGGACCCAGTATCGATCAGCCGTGTTCTATATGGATGAAGCCGAAAAAGAAATCACCGAACGCGTCATGAAGGAACTCGAGACCGAGGAAGTTTATACCGATAAAATCGTCACCGAGATAACACCCTTTACCCATTTTTATCCGGCTGAAAATTATCATCACGATTACTACGATCGCAATCAAGGTCAGGGCTATTGTACTATCGTCATCAATCCGAAGATTGCTAAGCTGATGAAAGACTACGCTGCCGACGTGAAAGACGAATTCCAAAAATAGTGTACAAAGGCAGATAAGAAAAAGACGGCTCCAAAAGATAGGCCGTCTTTTTTCTTTGCTTTGCAGTATCTTTTCTAGGTCTCTATATCGTTCGGGCGCCACTCAGGAATTGAGCTCACCTTCTTTTCGATATCAGACGCGATGCGGAGTATTCGCTCGTTCATTGGTGGCACGAGTGAATAGTGCCGTGATAGATCGAGGGCTTCGGCGATATCGATAAGCGTCGTCTCACTCGTCACCCAATCGGTGCCGAAGCGTTTCAGATTGAACGGTCGTGAGTACTCGCGCAAAGTCTTCCGGCCCGTCGTCGTCAGATAGTATTCATGGAAATAAGAAAGAGCGAGCTCGCGGACAGTCCGATAGATTGGGTCACGATAGCGTAGGACACCGTGATTTGTTTTGGACAATGCTCCCCAATATCCGTTCCGTTTGAAGAGTGTCACAACGTGGTCGAAGTCATAGCGAAGTGCACGTAGGTCCAGGATGAGCGGCTCCTCATCCTGTAGCCAAAGCGCCGCAGCCGCTAGACACGCAGCTTCGATACAGTGTGCCCGGCCTTCGCGGATGACGACACGTGGTGAATGAAAGGTGTCGCCAGACTTCTCGAAATTGAAGGGGAGCGTGTCGAGATAATTCTGAATCTTCTCCGGCGTCGACAGGTTCCGGAAAAACGCCTCCTCTTTTTTGTTCAGTCCAAAGATATTTTTCTGCATGTATTCAGTATAGCGGGGAAAGAAAAACACCGCCCGCTCAGTATGACTGAGGGGCGGCGCGCGACAGACATCATTCAGACATAGTACTTGCGGCGGCCGAATGCATAGAGTGGTCCGAAGAGTGTGCCGAATGAGAAGGCCCAAATGAGCTCGGTGACAGGAATGCCAGCAACCCGTCGTTCGCCCCAAATCGTCTGGTGGAGCAGCCAGACCCCGGCGAGTAGCTCTTCGCTATTGGCTATGATGTGGTACCCGACGAGGTACATGGTAAACATCGTGAGTGACGCAAGTACGCCGCTCCAAAGGGCTGACCAGCCTAGGCCTGGTCGACGGGCAACCATCCACGCCGCAGCGGCCAGAAAGCCTATTGAGGTCGCAAAGATGGAATTGACGCCAATCCAGATGAAGAAGAATGATGTGAGTGCCACAACAATAGCAGCAATGCGCACGCCACCAGAAAGCGCTGGGTTAGACCGGAGGCGCCAACGCATCACGAACGGATAGAACGCGACCACGATGCCAGCGAACGCAAAGGCGAAAAGCATGTCCTCGACAACCGTATGGATTGGACCGATCCGAATAGGAAAGGCGCTCTGGGGATACCAGTAGTCGCGGAAATACAGAAGCTCGCTCAGGGGTCCGCCCGGGATGGATACAAGGCTCATCCGGATCTGTTCATGCCGAGTCAGAGGTGAATATGTGTAGATGAGCGCCCACACGATGAGAAACTCAGCACAAAGTAACAGGTAGGCATACTGCAGATTGATGATGAACATGTTTGCCTCTTTGGCACAAAGCCAGATGATTTGGAAAGGGACGAAGATGCATGCTACTACTTTCTCATTACCTTATCAAGGAGTGGGTGTCTTTCACACCCTTGATAACTCAAGATTCTATTTGACTTACAAGGGGCGAGGAGTAGCTTACATCTATCTAGCCCCTGGTCATCGCATTATTCTCATCCACATGCCCGATCTCCCTCAAACAACCCACCTCCAAAAACCTTTCTCCCCGTAGTTGATATGTTCAGAACTGTTAATTGGGCCAAATTAAGCATCGAACTAAAGTATTTGAACAATAGCTTAGAAGAAAAGTCGCTATTACCTATAGTTTCTAACTAGACTCTCTCTCCCTTTCAATTTTCTTTCGCACCTTATAAGCATTTCCGTGTTTTG
>JBATNS010000062.1:0-1792 GCA_049290475.1 Candidatus Moraniibacteriota bacterium
GCGTGTCGCTCGGAAAACATAGGTTGGTGAAAATAATTAGCTGGTAATAAGTTGATCGTCAGCCGTTCGGGACAATGAACGATGAGCTGCCACAAAAACAAGGATGTAAAAGACGAGTCCATAGGCACAGGTCGGAAGGAGGAGGGTGTACTGTGGCCAGCCGTAGCGGAAGGCAGAAAGTATTTCTCGGGAAACAAACGTACCAGCGAAGAGCACTCCAAGAACAGCAACAAATCGAATAAACCACCGCGTATCGGCCCGCCCCATGAGACCAGCCAGCGAAGCGAGAAACAGGAGAGTGAAGAGGCCCAATCCATACCAGCAAGTCGGATAACCAAGGAAGAATACACACGGTTCACGAAAGGGACAGGCCCCGCTGATAATCTTGGTCACGCTCAGGTACCCGGCAAAGAGAACGCCCGCAAGCGAAAGGAGTGTCGTCGTCCGAAAGACATTCGTCAACATAACGAAAAAATGAAGATGAATTAGCGGTCGCCTCTTTTCCCTTTGCGCTGCTTGCCGAGATTCTTGATCCCCATATTCTTCACTTTGCCTTCGAGGTGAGCCGCTTGCCACATCGCGGGCATCGCAGGCTTGAAGGGCCGCTTCGGTGCGGGACTCGGCTTCTTGGTGCTGGCCATATTATTACGTGATTATACATTAACGATTTGAGCGATGCTCTCTTCATTTATTATATAGTAGCACCCTTGCAGATGTAGCCGTCCGATATGGTCTTGACAGAATTTATGAAATATCGTACGGTGTTTTGTTGGTATCTATCACCAACGTTTTCCAGAAGGAGTTCCTCGTCTCGTCCGATTGCTTCACACGCTGTCGAGAGCCGTTCGTCGAGCCGACCGCCGACAAAGCCGTACAGATAACTCGGTCGGATGATACAATGGTTTTTCGCATACTGGCGAACAAGATTCTCACAGAGCGCGAGGTTTCGGCCATAGAGTGTCACCGGATTAGGATCATCCGATTCAGTATACTCCCCTTTTACACCGTCAAAGATGCCGTCACTTGAGATGTATACAACGCGTGCCAATTTAAAAAACTGAAGGAAACGCTGCATCGATTGTTGGAGAAGCGTACTATTCTCGATAAATTCTATCTTGGCAGTCAAGATGACGGCATCAATTGCCTGGCCACGAAATACTGACTCTGGCTCATCAATAAAAAAAGTCATACTGGATCGATTCCGGGTATTTTTGGTTACGATGATGTGTCGGCACAACGGTATGCCCGAGTTCCTTCAATTGAATAGCAAGCTCCTCCCCAAGAAATCCTGTTCCGATAATAGCAATACGCATACGATTATTTGAACGCCTTATCAGCATTGACGTTATCTGGTCTTAACAAACTGATAGTAACCACAGCACACCTCAATTGTGCTGCTATTCCATTTTCGTGTTCATCTACCCGCCCATGACGGCACTCACATATTGGCCGATATAGTACGGCCAGAGGAGCACCGCGAGAAGTCCCTTACCAAAAGTGAGGTCGAGGAACCCGATTGTGAAGAGCCAAGCAGCAAACCAGGAGAATGCCGTAAAGCTGTGATTTTCCACTTTTACCTTTTCCATAGACGCTTACTTAATGATTTAAAGCTCTCAACACCGCCATTATACACCCAGCTATGTCGCTTCCCACTCGCCCCGCTTCCGTCTTCTAATCAATAGCTTGGAAACGTTTTAGCTTAAAAGAGCCATCGGAACTTGAAATCCAATACCCATATGGAGTCTCTCGGTATTGTAGTACTCGAGATAGGGAGTGAGGGTTCGATTGAAGA
>JBATNS010000063.1:0-3995 GCA_049290475.1 Candidatus Moraniibacteriota bacterium
CGCTCTGGCCGGGTATCAAGGTGTGTTCACGGTCCTCGGTTTCGGCTACATGCTTGTCCTCCTCACAGCCATCGTCGGTTTACGTCGCCATCAGACCGCCCGATTGCCAAAGATTGCTTTTCTTACAACGCTGAAGAAGACTATGGTGAAGAAGAATCTTCTCCGCATCTATGTTGTGTCGTGGGCGCTGGAGTTCTTTTACGCGGTGATGATTATCTATACGCCGATTCTCCTCTTGTCACAGGGTTTTACATGGGAACGGATTGGCTTCATTTTTACGGTGATGCTCATTCCATTCGTCCTCGTTCAGTATCCTCTCGGGATCGTGGCGGACAAGAAGTGGGGAGAGAAAGAACTCCTTTTCGTCGCACTCGTCATCATGGGCGTATCAACGGTCGCGGTTGGCTTCACACGCTCGACAGATATCGTGTTCTGGGCCGGCCTGTTATTCCTCACCCGACTTGGTGCGGCCGGAATCGAAGTGCTGCGCGACTCGTATTTCTACAAGCAGATTGGTTCAACTGATACGGATATCGTCGCTTTTTTCCGAACGGCCCGACCGACTGCTGATATTGCCGCCGCTGGCATTTCCCTGCTTTTTCTTTCGCTTTTTTCGGTCCATAGCCTCTTCTACCTGGTTGGAGCGCTGACGCTCGGGGCTTGCTTTGCGGTTTTATTCCTAGAGGACTCAAAGAGCGAAGCGGAACTTCGGGCGACTTCCACCTCAATATTCTAGGTATGCGCCCAGTCTGATTTTGGCTAGCCGAAGGCATCCTGGCCGTGGTATCATGGGTCTGAAACCTATGACATACGCGGTGCGATTAGAGCAGTTCGAGGGGCCGCTCGAGCTTCTGTTGCAGCTCATCGAAAAAGAGAAACTCGATGTCACCCGGGTTTCTTTGGCGAGTGTCGCCGATCAGTATTTGGAGTATATCGCCCGACAAGGGGAAGTCCCGCTCTTGCAGTTGGCCCAGTTTCTTGCCATCGCTTCACGCCTCATTCTCCTGAAGTCTCGTGCGCTTCTGCCCCTCCTCGAATTTACTGAGGAAGAAGAGGAGTCAATCGAAGATTTAGAATGGCAGCTTCGTGAATATCGGAAATTTCGTGACGCGAGCGTTCAGCTCGGTCTCCTGTTTGCCAGACGTGAGCGCGCTCAGTCAAGAGAGAGTTTTCTAGGGGCCGAAATTGTGTTCCTCCCTTCGCCGACAGTGACTGCGGACAGTCTGGCTGAGGCATTCCGTTCGGTTCTTGGCGAGATACCACTCCTCGAAAAGCTCGAGGAGGAAGAGATAAAAAATGTCATTTCGCTTGAAGAAAAAATGATCGAACTCCGTTCAACACTCTCCAGTCGGATGGAGATTTCATTCCGCCAGATGACACTGGATGTCGCTGACAAGCTGGAAATCATCATCGCATTTCTCGCGGTGCTCGAGCTCGTGAAGCAACGCTTCGTCCGGGCGGAGCAAGGCGGATCATTCCAAGACATCGCGCTCCATCAAGAGTCCTAATTGTATCGCTTCTATGACACTCTCAATACTCTCAAGACTCGAAGCCCTACTCTTCATCAGTGGCGAACCAATCACCGAGACGCGGTTGGCTGAGCTCCTCGCAGTAGAGAAAGCTGAAGTGGCAGTGGCAGTCGCCAGGCTCAAAGAACGGTATGGGAATGATCCTGATGCTGGTCTCATGCTTATCGAACATGCTGGTCGGATCGAAATGGCCACAAAGAAAGAACTTACTACACTCATTGAAGCATTCACCAAGTCGATGCTTCAGGATACGTTGTCAAAGGCGGCGCTCGAAGTGTTGTCTATCATCGCCTACCGGAATCCGATCGCTCGGAGCGAGATCGAAGCGATTCGTGGGGTGAATTGCAGCTATACTTTGCGGGCGCTGCTCATCCGGGGGCTCATCGAGCGACAGGGGAACCCAGAGGATGCTCGGGGCTATGTGTATCGCCCATCGTTTCAGTTCCTGGAGCACCTCGGTCTGGCCCGGATTGAGGATTTGCCTGACTATGGAACGCTGTCGACTGATGAACGGATGCATCTCGTCGCTGAAACGATTGCTTCTGGTCCGAGAGGGGTAGTGGAGAATGAACATCAATCGTCATGATGCGATTCTTCTTGACTATCGGCCTAGTCGCTGTCATCGCTCTCTGGGTTTTGAAAGAGCGTCCCGAACTTTTGTATTCATTTTTGACCAGCGACACAATCGAACAGCTGTTCCAGGTCAATGATCCTCGGATGAAGCCCGCTGATTCTGTTCCCGGCCTATCGTTCAATGTGCCGTACCTGGTCGAGAACCGATCGTTGTCAGCAACGTTTCAGCCGATGCTTCGTGAGTATGCACCGCGGCTTTCTGTACCGACGGCTCACGCTTCCGTCATCATGGACGCAGAGTCCGGCAAGGTGCTCTATGACCGGAATGCTGATGACAAGCGGCAGATTGCCTCGCTGACGAAGCTTTTCACGGCACTCATTGTCGTTGAGCGTATCCAGAATCTGGATACACTCGTCACCATCGACGCCGAAGCGGTCTATACAGATGGCACACGTATCGGTTGTCCGCGTTCAGGCTACTGTCCGGGTGTTCGTTTCGCTGTGGGCGAGCAATTAACTGTTCGTGATTTGCTGAAAGCAGCGCTCATGAACAGTGCGAATGATGCAGCTATCGCACTGGGAAAACATCTGGGCGGAACGCAGGATGGTTTCGCAAAAATCATGAATGAACGCGCCGCCGAGCTGGGACTCGTCGATTCGCTCTTCTGCACCCCGTCAGGGCTGGAAATCGATGGGGAGGAAAACCGCTGCTATTCATCAGCCCGGGATATCGCGACTATCGCGAGCGCGGCGCTCCAGCACCCCATTCTCTGGGAGATTATGAAGATCGAGAAAACGAACATCGTTTCCGCTGACGGGAAACTTGTTCATGAAGTATTCAATACCGATCAGCTCATCGGCTCGATGCCAAACCTCGTCGGTACCAAGACCGGTTTCACGCCCCTCGCTGGCTATTCCCTCCTCGCTGTAGCGACCGACCCATCCGGTGAACATTCGGTTATTGCTGTAGTATTGAATGATCCGCACCGTTGGCAGAGCATCCAATCAATGTTTGATTGGAGTTTCGAATCATTTGATTGGTTATAATAGAGAAGCTATGGACTCTCTTGCGCTCGCTCAAATACAGTCAATCCCTGTCGTCATGAACGTGATGAAGGTTTTGGCGACCGGCCTCATCGCTTTTCTCATTGCCTTTCTCTTGACCCCGGTCTGGACGCATATCCTCTACAAATATAAAATTGGTATCCGAATCAAGGAGAACGGAGTGTCCGGTGACAAGCTGAATTTCGTTTCGAGTCTCCATGCTTGGAAGGCAGGGACGCCTACCATGGGCGGCGTCATCGTCTGGTTCACGGTGTTTCTCCTCGCTTTTATGTCAGAGTGGCTCTTTCCGTTGCTGGCTGTGCTCTTCGATACTAATTTTCTGGCCCGGCTTGATTTTCTGAAGCGTTCTCAGACCTGGCTCCCACTCTTCACCCTGGTTACGGCCGGTGTTCTTGGCCTCATCGACGACTACATGAGCGTCCGAGGTATCGGCACGAATAAGGGTGGCGGGATGCGTTTCCTCGCGCGTTTTTGGTGGCTCATTGCGATCGCAGGTCTTGGTGCCTGGTGGTTTTATTCGAAACTCGGCTGGGACATGCTGCATGTTCCAGCGGTCGGGGACTTCTCTATCGGCTGGTGGTATATCCCGCTTTTCATTTTTGTTATCCTCTTCACGGCGATATCGTCGAATGAGACGGATGGTCTCGACGGCCTCAACGGCGGTGTGCTCCTCATCGCCTTCAGCTCGTTTGCCCTCATTGCTTTTATGCATAACAAGGTTGATCTCGCGAGTTTTTGTGCGGCTGTCGCTGGAGCGCTTCTGGCGTTTCTTTGGTTCAATATTTATCCTGCTCGCTTCTTCATGGGCGATACGGGGGCGATCGCGCT
>JBATNS010000064.1:0-9548 GCA_049290475.1 Candidatus Moraniibacteriota bacterium
AAATGACTTCTCGAGATACATGGACCGGGGATAGATTTGAAAGATCATACCGTTTGAAGACCATAAATCTCCTCGAAGACGGGCAATTGCTAAACATTAAGGGGAATAGGGTGTTGTCAAACGAACCTTAAGCAAGAGCGATGACGGGACAATCAGTGATCAAAACTTTGAAAACGAGAAACGGCGTCATACAGACGCCGGTTTTCATGCCGATAGCGACTCGTGGAGCCGTGAAACATCTCACGACCGATGATCTCCATATGCTCGGCGCGACAATTGTGCTCGGCAACACGTATCATCTCTGGCTTCGGCCGGGTGACGAGTTGATCGCTCGAGCTGGTGATCTCCATCAGTTCATGCGCTGGGACGGGCCAATCCTGACTGACTCGGGAGGGTTTCAGGTATTTTCTCTCGGTGCCCGTGCGGCGGAGCGTTTCGGGAAAAATGGCGTGAAGCTCTCGGAAGAAGGCGTGGAATTCCAAGATCCGACGAACGGCGATACCCATTTTCTTTCACCGGAAAAATCGGTGGATATCCAACTGAACCTCGGCTCGGATATCATCATGGTGCTGGATGAGTGTCCGCCGTATCCCTGCGACCGTTCCTATGCGTTGTCTTCACTTGAACGAACCACTCGTTGGGCGGCACGGGCCAAAGTGCATCTCGAGAAGCGCGTCGTTGAACGCGGTCTTTCGGAAAAGCGCCCGCTCCTCTTCGGTATCATCCAGGGATCAGTCTATCCTGAGTTACGTGTGCAATCAGTTCAGGAACTCGTGAGTATCGGTTTCGATGGCTACGCCATTGGCGGGGTAGCGGTCGGTGAACCCCGAGAGACGTTGCCGGATATCCTGAAGGCCACCCTCCCACATCTCCCGACTGACAAACCGCGCTATCTCATGGGCCTTGGCCGACCGGAAGAAATCGTTGCAGCGATACGGGCTGGTGTCGATATGTTCGACTGTGTCATCCCGACACGTGAAGGTCGACATGGCCGACTGTTCTACTGGACGGGTGCTCCGCTTGCGAGCGACGGAAGTTTCTATGCTATGAAGAATCTGACGAGCGAAGAGTTCCGCGAGGACTTCTCGCCGATTGATGAAAAAAGTCCGATCCCGATGCTTCGTGAATACTCGAAAGCATACCTGCGCCATCAATTCATCATGAGCGAGCCACTTGCCGGTCGGCTCGCGACACTGCACAATCTCGCGTTTTATTTCGAGCTCATGCGTCGACTCCGGGCGGAACGCTCCGGTGGACGGTAAAAGAAAAGAAGCGCTCCGCAGGATACGTGTGCGCTCTTCAGATTGTCAGGGGGGAGAACGAGTAGTGGGTCAGTGTCGTCTCGACCAATGCTCGGAGAGCATGAGAAAGAGCGCTGCTCCGCCGCCGGTGGAGAGTCCGGCCAAGAGAGAGAACACAATGTTCTTGCTGGGATCGTTCAGCCAGCCGGGGAGCATCGGGAGGACGAGTGGTCCGAAGGTAAGGGCGACCGGGATACCAAGAAGGAACCCGGCGATGAGTGCCACGACACCTAAGCCCGGCGCGAGCTCTTGCTGTTCATCAAGGAATTCATTCATGGAAGGACTCCGTGTGTTGGGTTGAAAAAACAGCCGTTTACCGCTAAGATTCGGATGTTAAAGTATCCTAATATTTTACGTTTTTTTCATTCAATCGTCAAGATATGGCTACCGAACAACAGGAGGGTTTGATGGAGAAAATTATCTCGCTCGCAAAGCGTCGTGGTTTCGTGTTCCCGTCGTCGGAAATCTATGGTGGTTTTGCCGCAGTCTATGATTTTGGTCCGTACGGTGTCGAACTGGCAAAGAATATTCGCGATGCTTGGTGGAAAGCGATGGTGCGGGATCATGAGAATATTGTCGGTTTAGATAGCGCCATCTTTATGCACCCAAAAGTCTGGGAAGCGAGTGGTCATGTGGGTGGCTTCGCGGACCCGCTCGCTGAGTGCAAAGAATGCCATACGCGCGTGCGCGTCGACCATGCGCTCGAAGAAGTTGGCGTCTTTGCCGACGAAAAAATGAGCGACGAAGAAATTAATCGGCTTTTTGATTCTGTCCGAGACAAGGTGGCTTGCCCGAAATGCGGAAAGAAAAATTTTACGGAGGTAAAGAAATTTAATCAACTTGTGCAGTCTAACCTCGGGAACTTTACCGGGGATTGGACCAAGGGGCCGACGTATCTCCGGGGCGAGACCTGCCAGGGAATTTATGTCAATTTCAAAAACGTACTCGATTCTTCTCGGGTCAAAGTACCGTTTGGTATCGCGCAGATCGGCAAAGCATTCCGTAACGAAATCACGGCGCGACAGTTCATCTTCCGGACGCGTGAGCTCGAACAGATGGAGCTGCAGTACTTCGTCCGCCCGGAAGAAGCCGCAACTGTTTATGAAGAATGGCGGGCGAAGCGCTTTCAGTACTACATCGATCTTGGCATCAAAGCGGAAAATTTGCGCTGGCACCAGCATGAAAATCTAGTGTTCTACGCCAAGGCGGCCTGGGATATCGAGTACAATTTCCCATTTGGTTTCAAGGAGCTCGAAGGCATACACAATCGGAGCGACTATGATTTGACACAACATTCAAAGTTCTCTGGCGTCGATCTTTCCTATCGCGACCCAGGGATGAATGAGAAATACACACCATGGATCGTTGAGACCTCGGTCGGCGTCGGCAGGACATTTCTCATGGTACTCACCGAGGCCTATACCGAGGAGAAGCTCTCCGACGATGATACGCGCATCGTTTTGAAGTTCCCGAAGAAGCTCGCGCCGGTGCAGGTGGCAGTCTTTCCACTCCTCAAGAACAAGCCCGAGCTCGTGGCGAAGGCGCGCGAGGTGTATAATCTGCTCCGAGAGAATCTCCGTGTCGAATTCGATGATAATGGCAATGTCGGTAAGCGCTACCGTCGCCAAGATGAAATTGGTACACCGTACTGCGTCACCATCGACTTCGATACCCTCGGCGAAAATCCGGATCTCGAAGGTACGGTCACTGTCCGTGATCGCGACAGTATGCAGCAGGAACGGGTGAAGATTGAAGATCTTCGAAGATATCTCCAGCTTTGAAGTTTCTGAAACGTATGAAAATAGGAAGAAGCTCGGAGCTAGCATTTGGTGCACTTTTTGTTTTCATTGTCTTTTATATCATTGCTTTACTTGGATCACTCATACACGGGGATTTTTTAGATGTCTTGAAAGTTGTGACGCCAGCGTTAACAGTGATTGTTTCAGTTGCAACACTTTTGATCGGATGGAAAAAATACCAAGAGCGGAAAATTTTTGAGGTAGGATTCCAATCAGATTTTTCTAAACACGTCCTAGTTAAGAGACTTGAGTTTTATGAGAGGTTTTCTATTGTACTCAGAAAGATCGAAGTATTTATATGGCGTAACGGAGCTCCTAGTGGAGAGGAGGCTCGATCGGGATTCTTTGAACTCCTACAAGAGCTAAGAGTGGTCATCGACGATTTCGGAATCTGGCTCCCTAAAACTGACCAAGAAGTAGTTGATTCAATATTCCAGAAACATTTAGGCTTACAAAGAGCATCGCATCTGTTTGAGTCGTACAGTCAGAGATACCGAGAGCCTAGTGATGAAGCTAAACGAATTAAGGCATTGGATGAGATGTATGTTAGTCTCGAACAGTTGTTGACAGCAAAGAAGGGTATGCTAAATTCAGAGATGATTTAAGAGAAGCAATAGGAATAAATCATATAGGAGAAATGCAGAAGTTTGTGGTAAATGAAACAAGGGGCATGATGGAATAATCACTTGAAGATAGACTTATGAACTATAAGAAACACACGTTGAAGAATGGGCTGCGCATCATCCTCGCCCCGATGCAGGATACCGAGACAGTGACGGTCCTCGTCATGACGGGTGTCGGCAGTCGCTATGAGACGCGCAAGGAAAACGGCCTCGCCCATTTTCTCGAACACATGTTCTTCAAGGGGACGACGAAGCGACCGACTGCGCTCGACATCTCGAAGGAGCTCGATGCCGTTGGCGCCGAATACAATGCCTACACTGGCAAGGACCGGACCGGCTACTACGCGAAAGTAGAAGCGCGTCATGCTGATATTGCGCTTGATGTCGTCTCGGATATCTTTATGAATGCGAAGATTGAACAGGAAGAGATCGACCGTGAACGCGGTGCCATCCTGCAAGAGATCAATATGTACGAGGATATGCCGATGCGCCATATCAATGACCTGTGGGAACGGCATCTTTATGGCGATACACCACTTGGCTGGGAGATCGTTGGGCCGAAGTCGAATATCAAGAGCTTCAAGCGCGCCGACTTCATGAAGTACCTCGCTCGCGGCTATGTGTCAGGCAATGTCGTCGTCGGAGTCGCCGGCAAGATGGATCCAAAGCGGATGAAGCGTGAGATCGAAAAGCGTTTTGTTCATATCCGATCCGGTGAAAAGCCAGCCTTCAAGAAGGCAACCGATAAACAATCTGTCCCGGGTGTCTTCCTCCAGCACAAGAAAACCGACCAGACCCACATGCTGCTTGGCGTACGGACCTTTGATATGAATCATCCGGACCGGTTCGCTCTTTCCGTCCTCTCGACTATCCTCGGTGGCGGTATGTCCTCGCGGCTTTTCCTCTCGGTCCGCGAGCGACGTGGTCTCGCCTACAGTGTCCATACTTCAGCCGATAGCTATCACGATGCGGGGTATCTCGCCACTCAGTGCGGTGTCGAACATGAGAATCTCGAGAAAACGATCGAAGTCATCCTTGATGAATACAAGAAGATCGCGACCGAGAAAGTAGAATCAGAGGAGCTCCTGAAAGCGAAGGAATATATCAAGGGGAAAGTAGCGATGGGACTCGAAGGTTCGGACGATGTCGTGGAGTACCTCGTCAATCAGGAAACGCTCAAAGGCAAGATCGTCCTCCCGAAGGAATTCGCGAAAGCGATCGACAAGGTGACGGCTGATGACCTGCTCCGCGTCGCGAAAACGATCTTCACCAACAAACGACTTAATCTCGCCGTCGTCGGTCCGCATGCCCACCAGAAGGAGCTCGAGAAACTCGTTCGATTCTAAAACAATGTTATATGAGGTTTTTGCTCGGTTTTCGAGGGGCACTTTTTGTATCGGTAGTCCTCGGATTTCTGTTCTTTTGGCTTCCGCCGTTCGTCGCGGGTGTGATTGATCCGTGGGATCAAGAAGTGTACTTTTATCTCAGCGTGGGCATCATTCTGTTTCTCGGATTCTTATTCCATCGATTCTGGTGGCTCTGCCCAGTCGGCATTTTCGTCGGCGGATTCATCCATCTCCTGTTCCTCCTCGTTTTCTTTTCTGGTAGCGAGGGGGCAGTGTGGTGGCAACTTGGACTCATCGTTCGCGCCGTCATTGTTTTCCCGAGCACTTTTCTCGTCTGCGGTATTGGTAGAATTCTGTATGGAGTCAAAAGTTCTTTATGGGGAAAAGGAAACACATTATCACAAGAAGTATGAGTATGGATTCTGAAAAGAAAGGCAGTCTTTCTGTTGTCGGGACGCCGATCGGCAACCTTGCCGATATCACGCTGCGCGCGCTCGAAACGCTGAAATCCGTTGATTTCGTCCTGGCCGAGGATACGCGCGTGACGAAGAAACTCCTCATGAAGTACGAGATCACGGTCTCGGTCTATTCGGCACATGAGCACACGGAAGCAAAGAAGCTCGAATCATTTCTCGCTCGCATCGAGGACGGAGAGAATGCTGCGGTTGTGACCGACGCCGGAACGCCGGGGCTGTCTGATCCGGGTAATGTCCTCGTATCACTCGCACTCGCTCGGGGCATCACGGTTATTCCGATACCAGGCGTATCAGCGGTCGCTGCGCTCGTTTCCGTAGCAGGGATTGATATGCGGGAATTTATGTTCCTCGGTTTCCCACCGCACAAGAAGGGCCGTGAGACGTATTTCAAACGAGTGGCGGCAAGTGAAATGCCGATCATGTACTATGAGTCCCCACACCGTCTCATGAAGAATCTAGAACTCCTCCAATCACTCGCACCAGAAAAGCGCATCATTATCGGTCGTGAGCTGACGAAAGTGTTTGAGGAGATCGTGCGAGGGAGTGTGGCCGAGGGAATCGCGTATTTTACCGAGCATCCGGACAAGGTGAAGGGAGAATTCTCGGTGATAGTATATATATATTGAAAGTACCTGAAAAGTTTTGAAGCCCGAGTACGCGTTTGCGCATCGGGCTTCGGGGTGGAGGGAGAGCAGCTACTTCACGCCGAGGAGGCGGAACACCCAGTTGGCGAGGTCAGCGTTGGCGATCCAGCAGTTGCCGTAGTTCGCGCATTCGACTGAGGCCATGAAGTAGACGTAGAGGAGGGAAATGGCGAGGGCGCCGTAGAACAGTTTCGGCTCATGCCGTTTCAGCCAAGATTCCATGGGTACTCCCGTAACGTAGTGGTTGAAAAAAGGTACTGCGAGTGGGTACATTATACACCTTCTGAAAGTAAAAGTCAAGAGTGATATACTGTAAGAGCTCCAGATAAGCCATAGTTTGCTGAAATTATCATGCAATTCCATCTTGCTGTGAAAGGAATCATTCGAAACGCCGACGGAAATATCTTGGTCGTGAAGCGAAGCGAGAAAGATGATCATAAGCCAGGGGTTTGGGAGACACCTGGTGGTGGTATCGATCATGAAGAGGCTCCACAGGAGGCGTTGATACGTGAAGTGTTTGAAGAAACTGGCCTCGATGTCATGGTGCAAGAGCCGTTCAATGTATTTACCTTCCGGAAAGATACCGGAGAGTTTAAAGTTGGTATCACCTTCCTTTGTGATATGGCGAGAGGAGAAGTGAAGCTTTCCCATGAGCATAGCGAATACCGCTGGATACGCGCTTCAGAATTTAAAGAACTAAAATCCGTTCCGTCTCTTCAGCAGGAAATTGCTGACTACGCAAAAAGGTATGCTTAAGCCATTTTTTATCACTACCGCCATCGATTACGTGAATGCGGCACCGCATGTCGGACATGCCGTGGAGAAGGTGCTGACGGATGTCGTGGCACGCTATCATCGTCTGTCTGGTGACGAGACATATTTCCTTACTGGTTCGGACGAGAATAGTCTGAAGAATGTGCAGGCTGCGGAGAAAGCTGGTCGCCCGGTCACGGAATTCGTTGCGGAGAATGCTGAAAGCTTCAAGGCGCTCGCAGGTTCGCTCGATCTCTCGTTCGATCAATTCATCCGCACGACAGAGCCGCGGCATTTTGAGGGGGCGCAAAAAATGTGGCACGCGTTCAAAAAAGAGGATCTCTATCTGAAAAAATATAGTGGGCTGTATTGTGTCGGCTGCGAGGAGTTCAAGATGGAAAAGGATCTCGTCGATGGGAAGTGCCCAGATCATCAGAAGGCACCGGAAGTAGTGGAGGAGGAAAACTGGTTCTTCAAGCTCTCGAATTACGGTGACCGTCTCCTCTCACTCATCGAAAGTGGCGAACTGAAAATCTATCCGGACTACCGCAAGAACGAAGTCGTGTCGTTCATCAAGATGGGATTGGAGGATTTCTCTATCTCGCGTTCGGTCGTGCGAGCCAAGGGCTGGGGAGTGCCGGTCCCAGAGGATGAGAGTCAAATCATGTATGTCTGGGTGGATGCCCTGTCGAACTACATCACCGCACTTGATTACGCGACGGATGGAGAGCTGTACCAGAAATACTGGGCTAGGGATTCAGACCGTGTGCATGTCATCGGCAAAGGCATCCTCCGTTTCCACGCGATTTATTGGCCAGCGATGCTCTTGTCGGCTGAGCTGCCGCTTCCGACGACGATCTATGCCCACGAATACCTGACCATCAATGGCCAAAAGATGTCGAAGTCACTCGGCAATGTCATTTATCCCGATGAACTCGTGGAGAAATACGGCATCGATGGGACACGCTATCTCCTCCTGACGGCGCTGCCGTACTCGAAAGACGGGGATTTGTCCTGGGAGAAAATGACCGAGAAGTATAATGCGGACCTGGCCAATGGTCTTGGCAACCTTGTCTCACGCGTTGTAAAACTGAGTGAAAAATTAGAGACAGAAGAGGAAAAGAAAATCTCTGTCTCGAATGGAACAGTTTTGGATGATTTGAATCAATTTCTGTTCAAGTTTGATTTGAGCGGCTGCCTCGGGAATATATGGACAAGCATCCAATTGCTTAATGAATATCTTGGAAAAGAAGAGCCGTGGAAACTTGAAAGTAGCTCAGAAAAATTTAAAGAGATACTGAAGCAATCAAGGAATCAAGTGGCACTGATTGCTGCTGAGATACAGCCATTTCTCCCAGCAACCTCCGAAAAAATAGAGACGGCCCTCAAGATGGGGAAAGTCGAACCGTTGTTTCAGCGCATCAAATAAAAAAAAGGTCGGCGGCCGAGGGTCTCGGTCGCCGGCGGGTAGGGGGGGCAGGCTACGGTTTAGCTCCTCGCCAGCAGCGAAAGGGCTTTACCGATATCTTGCCACGGAAGGAAGCTGAATAGATGGGCGATGACCAGGCCGAGCGACACGGCGATGAAGGCTAGGACGACCTCGGCAGTACCCTTTAGAGAGAATTTCATCTTAGACTCTGGTGGTGAAGATGGTCCTAACCTAGCACCGGTACAGTGAAAAAACAAGATTTGGTATGCATGACATTCACACACATCTTTACTGGGACTCGTACGATGTCGATCGTGATGCGGTGATTGCGCGCGCTCATGCAGCGGGGATAGACGATATGTTTGTCATCGGCTGCACCGTTGATGAAAGCCGGCAGTGTATCGCACTTACTGAACAGTATTCCGAGATCTTTGCATCTATCGGCATCCATCCGCATGAATTTCAGTCAATGGATGATGTGCAGAATCTCGCGTCAGACATCGAAGCCCTTCGGGCGCTCGCGAGGGAATCAAAGAAAGTGATTGCTGTTGGGGAGTGCGGACTCGACTATTATGTCCGGCCAGCCGTGATGGATCCACAACAGTCATTCATCGGACGGGGAGCAGTCACCGTTTCCGAAGAAACAAAGGTAGTGCAGCGACAGGGGTTTCTCGCTCAGATTGAACTTGCCCGTGACCTCAGGCTACCACTTATTATTCATTGTCGTGATGCCTATGAGGATATGCTCGGGATTCTGCGCGCAGACGCGGCGGATATCTCCGCTTGCATCCTCCATTGCTATATGGGTGATACGGAAGTGACGAAACAATTTCTCACGCTGCCGAATGTGTATTTTTCCTTTACGGCCAATATCACCTATCCGGTGAAGAAGGCGCTCGTCGGGACAAAAGATGACCTGACAGAGACGGTGAAACTCGTTCCGCTTGAGCGATTGTTTGCCGAGACGGACTGTCCATTCCTTGCGCCGCAGTCGAAACGCGGTGAGCGCAATGAGCCGGCCTATGTGGCCCAGACAATCGAAGAAATCGCCAGGCTCCAGGGGCTCGATCGCGACATGTTCATTCAACAGATCGATGAAAATGTCCATGAGGTTTTCAGAAACTCCGTAGACCAGCTATAATTTTCGTGTAAGACAGATTGGTTATAAAAATAAAGC
>JBATNS010000065.1:0-6502 GCA_049290475.1 Candidatus Moraniibacteriota bacterium
CGTTCGGCCGGCCGGGCATCACTACTTGCAAAAGGACGTCTCGTTCAAAGGCGAAATTCTGCATGATACCGAACAAAAGTGATGCCATACCTGAGGCACCAAAGGCGATAAAGGCCACACGAACATCGCCCACCGTTTTGAGAAAGACCCGTCCGAGAAGATACAACGCATAAAATGAGGCTACGATTAGCGCGAGCCTCACTCCTTCACCGCCCGAAAGGATCCCAGAAACGAGTGCACCCGCTGGAATGAGGGCGAGCCAAAAATCCAATCGAACACACCGAAAGAGCGGCCAGGGGGTGCGTTTCGATATAATCCGGATAAACAGCGCTGTGGCGAGGGCAAGAAATACCCACTGATACGGGCGAAGTGAAAAACCGAAGTTCACGGGTAAGACACTCAAAGTTTCAAATGGAATAACGGCCATAAGCAACAGAAAGCACCAGTTCGGCCGATACATCGCGGCGAGAAAAAGAAGGACCGTGAAGAAAATGAGATTTACCGGCGTCAACGGAAAGAGAGGGAGTAGCAACGCCGCGACTCCGAACGACCCCACGAGAAGGCCACCGATAGCGAACCAGATATCGGGATTACTCCTCATCGAACGGCAGATTTTTTTCCAAGCGTCCATGGAGCTATTGTAACAAAGTGGAAAGCACGGTCTGAATAAAACGAGGCCAGGAATACACAGCGGCTTGCTCGCTCCCCTTTGATTGCAGCATCAGTCGCTGTTGCTCATCAGTTAAAAGCGTCAGAATCGCCCGAGCGAGATCATCGACATCATCCGGGGTGACGATCTTCACGGCATCATGAACCAGTTCGGCGAGAGAGCCGGCCGCGGTCGAAATAACTGGCGTCCCGGAAGCGAATGCCTCAAGCACCGGCAGGCCGAAACCTTCGTAGCGAGAGGGGTAGATGAATACCCTCGCCCCTTGATAGAGTGCCGGAAGATCGGCATCTGGTACCCAACCGAGTAATCGCACAGAGGAGGCTAATCCGAGCTCGGCGATCAATGCCTGCACGGGTGTTGCCAAAGGATTACTTTGGGCATGTACCGTACCACTAATAACGAGTAATGGTACGAGCTTTCGATCGGTCGAATGGATGAGCTTGGCATACGCCTTCAGGAGCAAAGCGGTATTTTTTCGAAGTTCCAGGCCACCGCCATGATAGAGGTAGCCGGGCTCAAGTTCGTACCGCCGAAGGACGGCTTCACGATCATCTCTGGCTAGCGGCGTTCGGAAAATTTCCGCTATCCCGAGCGGGGCGACCGCGATCTTTACCCGAGGAATCGCAAGAAAAAGCTCGAGATCTTGTTTGGTCGCACGAGACGGCACAATGATACGAGTAGTCAGGTGGATCGCCTTCTCGACTGCACGATAATGAAAGCGTTGGCGGATATTGGGGAGGTACTCTGGGAAGCGCTTCGGTATGAGGTCATGCACGAGCATCACATGCCGAATCGCCTCCGGCAGGATGGTCGCCGATTGATAGAGACTAAAAAAGACATCACACCCATCTTGTTCAATCGCTTTTAGCAAAGCAAAACGCTCCCAAAGAAAGCGATGCAACACATCATCGCGCCGCCACCAGGTTGAGACTTTTTGGAATCGCCAATATTTCGGCCAAACTCCTTCTGGTATGACGCCTTCATAATACCAAATCCACTCATGCGTTTTCCCCTCTGTCGTTTCAGCCAATGCGCGCATGAATTCGACAGTCACGACGCCAATCCCAGTCGAGGGCTTCTGGAAATAGTTTGCATTGATGCCGATCCTCATAGTTCCTTCTCCGTTTCATGGATGATTGCCTCAGCCGCTTTCGTCACGCGATCCAGCTCCTCAGCCAAGGGGTGCTTCATTTTCCCTTGGATAATCTCATTAAAGGCGAGTGCGAAGCGCAGATAGCGTTCCGAAGTACCACGATCTTGCTCAAATGAAGGCTCGTTGTGGCGCCATTTTTTCCAGAATTCTTCGGGGCCAAACTTCCGGTATTCGCCGAGAAATGACCGGGTATTGCAGATTTTGTCGGCCGCCGCGATCATGAGTGCCCCTTCGGAATCATCCATAAGCCGCTCGAGATAGTCCTGTTTCTTCAGTCGGACACGCTCCTGATGCGAGAGTTCGGGATGCTCATCATAGATCGCATTGTCCTCAGTGACTTCCGATACGAGCCGCGCCACTTCAGAACCAAACTCGGTCACGAGCATTTCCCGGCTATAGCTCGGGACATCCTCGAGTGTGTCATGGAGAAGTCCAGCAATGATCACATCCTCGTTATCAGTAAAGTGCGCCAAGAGAAAACCCACCGCATATGGGTGGACGATATACGGCAGGCCATTGACCCGGCGCTCTTGGCCATGATGCAGCTCGGTCGCCCGTTCAATAGCCCGAAAGATTTGATCGGTAAGAAACATAGGTCTAGCGGTATTGTACCTCCCCATACGGAGAAACCAAAGGGTCTGGTATTGCTTGTCGGAAAGCCTGTTTTTCCGTAGAATACGGGCATTGTTAACCCCCTACCCATTCCTTCCTCCATATGGCAAAGAAAGAAACGGTGGCCGTCATCGGGCTCGGTTATGTCGGTCTTCCCTTGGCGCTCCGAGCCAGCGAGCGCGGCTACGACGTAATCGGCTTCGACACGCACAAAGAAAAAATCGCCCTCCTCAAGAAGGGTATTTCCCCGATCGAGGACCCCTTCCTCAAAGAGAATATTGGCCGTTTCAAAATTCGCCCGACCTCGGATGAGAAAGAGCTTCGCAAGGTAGATATTTTTCTTATTTGCGTCCCGACCCCGGTCGACGAATCGTTCTATCCCGATCTCGTCCCGGTTATCAGTGCCTCCGAGCTCGTCGCTCGAAACGCCAAGAAGGGCGCCCTCGTTGTTCTGGAATCGACGGTGAACCCAGGTGTCTCGGAAGAAATCGTGAAGCCGATCTTTGAGGAACACGGGAAGACCGTAGGCCGTGACGTCTACATCGCCCACTGCCCAGAGCGCATCAACCCAGGGGACGCGAAATGGAATGTGACGAATATCCCCCGCGTCGTTGGATCATTCGATGCGACCGGCCTCGCCAAAGCACTCGATTTCTACCAGTCTATCGTCGACGCTGAAATCCGCCCGATGAAGTCCATCCGCGAAGCCGAGGCGGTGAAAATCGTCGAAAACTCCTTCCGCGATATTAACATCGCCTTCGTCAACGAGCTCGCCAAGTCGTTTGACATCCTCGGTATCGACACTAAAGACGTCATTGACGGCGCCGCGACAAAGCCGTTCGCGTTTATGGCTCACTACCCGTCCTGTGGTGTCGGTGGCCACTGCATACCGGTCGATCCTTACTACCTCATTGAACGCGCTAAAAAGTCTGGCTTCGATCACCGCTTTCTGAAAATAGCACGTGAGATTAACAACAGCATGCCAGCCTACGCCGTCGATCTCCTCCAAGACCTCCTGAATGATGAAAAACTCGCTTTGAATGGCACGACGATTG
This sequence comes from Candidatus Moraniibacteriota bacterium, assembly GCA_049290475.1. GTDB lineage: Bacteria > Patescibacteriota > Minisyncoccia > Moranbacterales > UBA1568 > SSEF01. Next base: position 3,491 of record JBATNS010000065.1, read on the forward strand.
GTGTTCTGGGCGTCGCGTACAAGGCGAACATCGATGACCTCCGCGAATCCCCGGCGTTAAAGGTCATTGAAGCGCTGAAGCATCACAAAGCGACCGTCATCACGCATGACCCGCATGTCCCAGCGCACTCCACCGAAAAGACGCTCGCTGGGTTCCTGAAGAAATCTACTGCCGTCATCCTCGCCACCGACCATCGCGAGTTCCGCGAGACGATTACTCCAGAACTCCTCAAGAAATACGGTGTAAAAATCTTCATCGATGGAAAGAATGCTTTCGGCAAAGCTGATTTCGCCAAGCATGGTGTCCGCTATCACGGCATCGGCCGTTCCTAAATTATGATTTTTGGACTTGTCCGTCTCGTTGTCTGGCTCGCAGGCGTTGCCGTCATTATCCACTTTGTGCTTCCGTTCATGGGATACAGCATCAATAAAGAATATTTCTCCGACCGGAAGAAAGTCTGTGAAGAAGTACTCCGGCAATGCCAAAGCGACCTTGTGAAGACTGGCATCGAGGGCGCCAAAGAGAAATGCAAATGGCAGTGCTTCGATCCGAAGCTCCTTATCCATAAAAAGTAACTATGCGTCTCATCATCAACATCCCCGCTTACAATGAGGAATCGGTCATCGGCAATACGATTCGTAATATGCCGAGGAGCTACCGCGGCATCGATGAAGTCTTCATTCAGGTCGTGGACGATGGATCATCGGACCGGACTGCCGACGTCGCCAAAGAAGCGGGAGCGGATTTCGTGCTGAAGCACGGCATCAACCGCCGTCTCGGTGTCATGTTCGCGACCGCAAGCGAGGGTGCACTCCGGGAAGGTGCAGACATCATGGTAAACATCGACGCTGACGGACAGTTTGATACCAAAGAGATTCAGAAACTCATCGATCCGGTCTTGGAGAATCGGGCTGACATGGTCGTCGGTGACCGCTTCTCGGAATCAAGCGCGAAGAACATCCCCTGGATGAAAGACTTCTTCAACCGGCTCGGCGCCTCCCTCGTCGGATCATTCCTCAACGTAAAGACGACTGATCTCACCTGTGGCTTCCGCGCCCATAGTCGCGAGACGCTCCTCCGGCTGAACAATCCTACTGGCTTCACCTATACCCAGGAGACTATCATCGACGCCATCGGCAAGAACCTGCGTGTCCTCTGGGTCCCGGTCCAGGTCACCTATTTCGCCGACCGCAAATCGAAGATCGTGAAAAGCGTCTATAGCTTTGTGAACAACAGTGCTCGGATCATCGTCAAAGCGGTCCGAGATGTCCGGCCGATGAAGTTCTTCGGTATCCCGGGACTCATCCTCATCGCACTCGCGCTGCTTTCACTCTCCGTCTTCCTGTTCCAGTATTTCTCACACGGATTGAAAGTGACGCCGTACCTCAACTATCTCCTCTTCAGTAGCGTCACCTTCCTCATCGGCATGCAGCTCCTCATCTTCGCCTTCATCGCCGACATGATCAAGACCAGCCGTCGCATCACCGAAGACCTGGCCTACACAATCAAGAAAGATAAGTATCGCAAATAAATGCGAGTCCTCTTCGTCTCACGCGCGTTTCCTCCAGTCATCGGCGGTATAGAGCAACAAAATGCTGATCTCGCTCGTTTTCTCGGTCACGAATGCGAACTGACGCTCATCGCGAACCGCAAAGGCAAACGTTTTCTTCCCCTCTTTTTTCCATGGGCTCTGTTCCGAACGCTCATGCTCTTGCCGAAATATGACGTCCTCCTTCTCGGTGACGGTGTTTTAGCTCCTGTCGGCGCGATTGCCAAACTGTTCTTCCCAAAAAAAACGGTCGTCTCAGTTGTCCATGGTCTCGATCTCACCTTTGCTGAAAAAGCCGGGCTTCTTTCACGGGTCTACCGATGCTTTCATGTACCCGCACTTCGAATGCTTGATGGACTCATCTGTGTCAGTCAGGAAACGAAACGTGTTGCTCTCTCACTCGGTATATCCGATACTCGCGCCTTCGTGATCCCGAACGGTATCCATCCGGAAGCCTTTGTCCAAACTCCGGAATATACGCGCGAAGCACTCGCTGCACTCCTCAAAAAAGATTTAACTGGTAAGAAAGTCATCCTCCGACTCGGCCGCTTTGTTGAACATAAAGGTGTCGAATGGTTCATCCGAAATGTCGTTCCAAAACTCAGTGAGGATGTACTCTTTGTCGCAGCCGGTGGTGTCGCCAAAAAAGGCATCCCGGGAGATATGAGTTTTTTCCCACGTTGTGAAGGAGCGGTCGAAGAACTCGGATTATCAGAACGCGTTATCCTCCTCACCAATATTCCTTCCAGTGACGTTCAACTCCTCCTCCACACCGCCGATCTCGCGGTTGCGCCCAATATCCCGGTTGCTGGAACCATGGAGGGCTTTGGTATTTCAGTTCTCGAAGCAAGTATTTCACATCTCCCCATCATAGTGGCTCGCCTAGAAGGGCTGCAGGAAGCGGTGACTGATGGTGAGAATGGTGTCTTTGCCAAACCAGGCGACGCCGATGACTTCCTCACAAAGATCAACGCCTTCCTTACAGATGATCAGAAACGTCGCGACTTCGGCGAGCGTTCTTCACGTTACACTCGAGAGCACTATCACTGGAATACACTGAGTAAACGATACATTGAACTCTTGGAGGATTTCATGAAAAGTGTAACGAACACTCACTAACGCCTATGGACGCTCTTCTCCACACGCTCTCCTTTCTCCTCGCTCTCCTCGGCGCTTTCTTCGTCCCGGGCTTCATCTGGTGGCGGGCGATTTTTGGCCGAACATTTTCGGGTCTCGAGGAAATTGTCTTCGGCTTTCTCACGAGTCTCGCGGCAGTCGATCTCATCATGCTCATCCTCGGCAGGGTGGGCATGCCGCTTTCCGTCCCGTATATCGGCGGTTCCCTCATTTTTCTCACCCTCCTCGGCGGCGCACTCCTCTATACTCGGAAGCCACTCGCCGGATCGATAGACGAGCCCGTGCCGGTTTTCACGAAGCAGGGCCTGCGTATTTTCTTCGTCCTC
>JBATNS010000066.1:0-8765 GCA_049290475.1 Candidatus Moraniibacteriota bacterium
AGCATGTCTTTCCATCGCGGAATTTTGACACCAGAAAGGAGTAAGCGGGTTTCAGGCACATATTCGATGAGCCGTCCTTTGCCGACGATGGCCGTCGTCGTCGTCCCATTCGCCATGTCGATACCGACGCCGATGGCACCCTGGTGTAGGTTCGCTTTGCCACCGGAGTCTTTGGTGGGGAGGCGAAGCATCGCCATGACTGGTACACGATTGAAGACGATAATGCGGATATCTGGGATGCCTTTCCAGGAGTAGGGCTTGAAGAGCTTGAGGAGCTTCAGTCGTTCCTCGAAGAAAGCCACATCTGGCTTGTTGGAAAGTGAGAAAGAGCCGTCCAGGATATTTTGGATATGACTCTTGAGATCGGCCACCGTTATCAGGCTCCCATCAGCCTTCACCCAAGCGTCATCCCGGCCCTTCTTCCGGGCATAGACGACCACGATGCCTTCGCCGCCGAAGCCGCGATTTGGTTTGAGGGCGAAACTCTCGGGAAGTGTTTGCCAGTTGAAGTGTTCGAGCTCTTCGGGTGTGCTGATTTTTGCAAGAAGACTGGAGACGGGGAGATTATTTTTTTTGAGCGCAACTTTGCATCTCAATTTCTGATCAGCAAGACGGCGACCCCGAGCGTGATTGTACGGCCGGACGTAATCAAGATTTCGGGCATTCATCCCGAGGAGGGTGCGGCTTTGGGTGAGCCAGTCGAAGAAAGACATAGGAGAAAGAGAAAGAACTATGACTCCTGTTTCAAAATAGGCCGGAAGCGAAAGAGCTCGACGAGTCGCAGCCCCGTCCATTTACCGAGACCGATGTTGATGACGAATGTCGCGAGGATTGCCCATGGATAGTGGAGAAAAAACTCTCGTAGGGCTGGCCAGCCGATCACGAAGTAACCAATGATCGAGATGATGAGTGTTTCACCGGCGAGGATAAGCGCCGTTTTTGACCCTTGTTCAATTTGGGTCGCGATGAACTTCTCAGCGAGGGTGATCATGATGAGGAGCGGGAAGATATCGACAGCGGCGAGCCCAGTCCTCTGGAGTGATGCCCCAAAAGCGAGGATGCCGAGGATCATGAGTGAAATGATCGAAAGCGTGATCGCGACACGGGGGAGATAGAGCAGACGAAAAGACCGGAGGAGGTAGCGAGAGAGGATACCCATACCGATGACCGCGAAGAAAATCGCGATACCATATTTCAGCCCCTTTTCGCCAAACGCTAGGAAGGCGAAGGTAATGATGGATGGAGTGTAAATCCCGAAGGCTTTGATACCGACAATTTGACGGAAGAAGGCGACGAGCGTTGCGATGACGGGGAGCATGATGAGGAGATAGACCGTTTCGATCGGCACTCCCTCGCTCACAAAGTAGTTGATGATGGGATGATAGTTCATACTCTTTTATTATACTCGCCGTTTAGCAAAAGACGCATGGTGGAGATGGCAGAGCGCGATCGCGAGCGCATCAGCAACGTCATCAGGTTTCGGAATGGCATTCAGTTTGAGAATTTCTTTCGCCATGCGCTGCACCTGTTGTTTGTCTGCCTTTCCGTAACCGGTGAGTGCTTGCTTCACTTCGAGTGGTGTGTAACTGGCTATACTAAGCCCGAAATCGGCCAAAGTCAAGAGGAGTGCGCCTCGCGACTGTGCCACCGAGATGGCGGTTTTTTGATTATTGAAAAAGAATAACTCTTCGAGGGCCGCCGCTTCTGGCTGGTACTCTTTCACGATCTTCGTCACATCGTCGCGGATTTCTTGCAGGCGCTTCTCGAGAGGCAAATCTTTGCTCGTCGAGATATGACCGTAGGCGATCGCGACAGTCGTACCCCTCACATTTTCGACCACCGCCCATCCGACCGTTGCCGTTCCAGGATCGATACCAAGGATTCTCATAAGACAGTAAACAATTATCAGTCAGCAGTTATCAGAAAGACAATTTCTTTCTTGCTATTTGTTGATTGGTTTTTTTTCTGGGGCTAACATCCACAATCCTTGAAAAAGGGCCTGTTGATTGCGAGCCATGACCACGTCGTGGATTTCGACCAGGTAGTAGGGACGCACTCTCGTCTGAACCATGACCAAATATTCACCGGTGACCCAGAAGCTTGAGTCAAAGGAAATATTATTCGGAAGGGATTTCATGTGACGAGTAGGGTGTTTTTTTTGTAGATCTTTTTCTATCTTTGCCTGATTAAGGAAAAATTCAACGCCCATATTCCCTTGAACGTGGTGAGTCCATGTCCATTCGATCCATTTTTCATAACGGCTCGTAAAAGTATCATCTTGAAAACCGCGCCAGATATTATCTAATGCGGCGACACTTTCTGCCCAACGAGGGTAGGCTTCATAGAGATAGGCTTCGAGGTCAGCTTCTTCCACAAATCTGATTCGGGGGACGGAGTAGTGTTTTTCACTCACGAGGCTACTGAGTTCTTTGGCGAGAGTTTTTGCTACCCTTTTTTTCTCAGCTATTTTTTTTTCTTCTCGCTCAAAGAGAGCAACGAGTTTGTCTGGGGGAGTAGCGACGAGATAGGTGACTTTCTGCCCCAGATCCTGAGTCATCAGTCCCATTTTCCCCAATTTTTTGGCCACCGAGTAAACCGTGGTCCGGTTGACGCCGGTAATTTTTGCTACCTCATTCGGGGCTATTTTCCCCGACCTTAAAACGGCGAGGTAGGTCTCTCGCTCGTTTTCATTCAGGCCAAGTTTTCGGAAGAGTTCTTCCATGGTAACTTTCTTGGCTTATTCTAGCATGTTGTTGATATATAGTCAACAAAATATAAATTATATCAATATATTACTTTAAATAAAATATAAAAACAGTTGACAAACTATAAACAATAGAGTATATTAGGATGTTCTTTAACAACTGAGCCATTGCTCAACCGTCACCGGCGGTATCCGGATTGGAGAGTGCTATGACTGACAGATTTGATGAAATTGCCGGCGACTACGATATGTGGCTCAATATTGATCCGGACTACGAGAAGCACCATCGTTTGGTAATGAAGATCTTTCGGACGGAACTTCGGAACATAAAGGGCTGGGTGGTACACACCCTTGAAGTTGGTTGTGGAACCGGCTATACCAGCCTGCGAATCCTGGCAGCTGATACAAGAATGGAGCTGTGGGCAATAGATTCATCAATTGAAATGGTGAAGGTAACGCGTGATGCGCTTTCTCGCCCTCCCCGGCACCGGCATTGGTATCACGTGGAGCAACGAGACATCCTCGATTTCAATCTTGGTCCAGTACCAGAATTCCCAATTGTCGTTTCGGTCTTCATACTTCACAACATAAAACCGGAAATGCGTGGTATCGCCATCCGGAACATGGCGGCAGCCCTTCAGCCTGGTGGACTCCTCATCATCGGCGACAAAATTGCCCATGATGATGTCGAAGAGCATGAGCAAGTGATGAAGCGCTTCTGGGCGATGGAGGCCAAGCTCAAGGACTTTGGTCCGGCAGGGCGGTACGACTACTGGCACCAGCACAACACAGAGGACGAGCAGATGAAGATGACCGAGACCGAGCTCGCCAGACATTTACGCCAAGCGGGCCTGGGGGATATTGCTATCGGCAAGCGTTGCGGCATTGGGATGTATGCCATTGCCACCGCCCGCAAGTCCCGGTAGTCCACCCATCCGCATAAAGGAGAAGGATATGGAGATGAAAGATTGTTGCTTTGAACCGACCATGTTCTTTGAGCCGGGGGAGGCGGTCTGGATGGTGCATTGCGGGAGAGTAGTTCAGTCCGACGTCCTTGCTGTGCGATTTGATATGGTAGATGAACCGGGCCCGGGTGGTACCAGTCATACCCTCTTCGTCACTGGCTATCGCCTGTACCGAATCTGTCATAACGCGGTTGACGGCTATTTCCCCCTGACGAGCGTGTATGCAACACAGGCAGAGGCCGAAGCGCAAAACGCGTAACTCTAAGTGTCGTGGGAAATTCTGCGACACTTCTTCTTTAACCAATGGAGATGGAAGATGAATATTCCTGAACGGTTTGACTTGAGCAAGGCACCCTTGGATTATTTGGTTGATCTGGCAACGCCAGAACTTCTGCTTGAAGCAGCACAAGCACAGGGGGATTGGACGGTCGCCAACAGACGCATTCCTCGGGTCATCGACAAGATTCTGTTCGCCATCGTTGGCTGTTTGCTTGGAGTGTATGTGCCGTACTGTGAGTCGAGCTCTTCCCTCGAACTGCTCGGACGGTGGAGTGACTGTCTGGCAAGGCTCCTCATTTTGCTCGAGCATCATCCGGGAGAGAAGCTAACTTATGGGGCCCGCTGGGAGGTATTGAAAGAACTCATCGAAATGAGACTGGTGTTCCTGCGAATCTCTGCTAAGCGACCGAATCAGCTCAAACAACTCTTTCCCGACTACTGGTGGGGACAAAACCTAGCCGGCCTCAAACCCCGTAACGCAAGGAGAGCGTGATGTATGAAGTCTACAATCAGAGTTCGGCAACGATGGATCAGGTATCGGATGCATCAGTCGATCTGGTGGTGATGAGTCCACCGTACAACATTGGAACGGCCTATGGGTCGTATACCGACGACATAGAGTCGGTGGCTTACTGGACCATGATGGCCAAGGTGTTTATGGGCTGTGTCCGCGTGCTCAAACCAAATGGCCGTCTCATTCTCCAGGCGGCCGATACCGTCATCATGGAGAATCTGCCATACAAAAGCGTGTGCGTTCAATTTGCGGGGCTTCTCGCCAACCGGCTCATCAAGGTTGATGGGCTACGACTTGAGACCCGCCATTACCAATTGGTGAAGAGCGAGGGAGAGCAGGAGCTTCCGGAAGAAATGTTTGATCCGAAGTGTTTTTTCATCCCTAGCCAGTATTCGGCTCACTCTAACACCCATCAATGGCTAGTATTTCGGAAGGGACCCGTTCGGCGGAAGAAGGGGAAGATCCTCTACTTCAACTCTGCTGCAGAGGACGGTCATCCCTGTCCTTTCGGTGCCGATGAAATCGCCTTCGTACTCGATCGATACTTTCCCGAGCGTGGCGTCGTACTTGATCCGTTTATGGGCATCGCCAAGCTCGGCACGGAGGTAGTACGTCGTAGTGGCAGTTTCATCGGGTATGAACTATCACCCGAGATTTACGTGGTGGCCGAGCGCAACTTGAGCGGTATCAAGTAGCGCGCGTGGCAGCGGCAAAAAAGCGTCGTGGGAAATCCTACGACGCTTCTTCTTTTTCAAATAAGTTAAAGCCTTACTCAGGCGTGATGTTCCAAAGAGTGTTGTAAATCACGGTGAACATTTCGACGATGTATTCGTCTTCAATGAGAAGGACGAGCGGAGCGGCTGGTTGCCAGATGACGACCTTGTTAGCGTAGAGGAGAAACGACGAAGTAAATGGTTTTTCTCCCTCGAAGATGCGGGTTTCGCGGAGTTCTTTGGCATCATTTTGCTTGAGCGTTTCCTGGTCTGGTCCTGGGAGGAGAAGGGCTTTGAGCGCCAGGCCGCGCCTCAGGCGACCAGCGATGAATTCCCGCTCGGTATGCCATGAAATGAGTCCGATGAAAGCATCGGCCGAACCAAAGTGACAGATAGTGTCTTTGGCCTCGTCGAGAATACTCATGAATACTTTCTGATATTGTTCCCTTCCTTCATAGATTTTGATCTTGGTGGGGAGGTCACCCTGACGGTAGAGGGCGAGCAGATCCGGAAGGGCAGACGCGATACTATCATCCAGCTTTGCTAACCGTTTTTTCTTGTGAGCGAGAAGTTCGGTGATAACAGTCGGGGAAGCAACCACGAGATTGCGTCCGCGCTTCTTGTGGGCGGAAAATTCGACCAGACGGTGTTCTTCCAGTCCGCGGATGAGCTTGTAGACATTGGGCCGAGAGATACCCAGTGTTTTTCCGAGGGAAACGATCGAAGCCGGCCCCGTTGAGAGCGACAGGGAGTACAGGGCAATTTCTTGCTTGTTCAAGCCAAGCTCAGCCAGGGCCAAGTGCAATTTTCCCATTATCTGGTCGTGGCTCTCCATAGGCTCAAAACGAGTTATTTGTATACTACTGTATATACAGAGTATACAGTATTGCTTAAAAACAGTCAATAATACTTGACATGAGTGTAAAAGTAGAGTATACTGTGCTGTTCAGGTGAGATACGGTACTCCGAAATCGACCCTGACACCAGTTCTTTCAAACCACCGGCACATCGCCAACCTGCACCTCGGGGTTCTGGGGTAAGGAGATTCAAATGGGCTACACATACAGGGCAACTATCGGCTTTGACCCCCAGCTCGTCTCGGCGGAAGGAATGACAGCGGAAGAGGTTGTCGCAAGTCTTGTTACGAAGGTGACAACAGGGCTCGCAGAGTACGTCGCAGCGTGCGCATTAGTGGACGTGGTTGACGAATCTGGCAACTCTGTACCGATAGAGGTCTTCCAGTTGTCGGCAAAATCGCCACCGGAGGGATACCGTCTGCTCCTTGTCTCGCGCAACGACTGTGATAGCGGTCACACCGACTACCGGCTCTTTGCAGTCAACGCGTCGATTTCGTTCCAGTTGCGCTGGGACGAATATCACAAGGATGGCGACGAGTGCGGTCATCCGTCTGGGGCGTTGCTCGCCAGCTTCAAGCCAGGTACCGACCTCGCGAAGTTCGTCTATGATGACGACATTCGCGGGAGCATCCGTCTCCCTCCGGACAGCATGGCCTGGGAAGGTGGTGGCTGGGAGCCATGTGCAGATTTCTAACAAGAGTCTGCATCATCAATCAGGAGAAGAACTAAGGATCTTTCTCCTCTCAATTGAGACGACGATTCGAATTAGCGAATGGAAGTCTCATCGAGATGTTGATCTTTTACACCGTGGCATCGCCACATCGCCCAAGGAGAGAGTCATGCGTTCCATCTATTTCGCTCGAATTGTCGAGGAAAGTCAGCAGGTAAGCCATGTCTTGACCCAAGATTCATCTCTGGAGAATTTTGAAAAGGGACTTGATCGGGGCGTCACTGTTCGGGCGATCTACAGTCTTGGACCATTGACCGAACAAGAAGAAGCGATGTTTGATGTCTTGCTCGGCATTGACGCGGCAACAGGTTCTAATGTGGTCGCCGATCTGCTGGCTCGAATCTTTGGAGCGGGGTGTCGTGCTGGCTGAGTGACGAGCGGTTTTGAGGTAACCTCAACAAAAAGCCTCAAAAAAAGCGTCGTGGGAAATCCTGCGACGCTTCTTCTTTTGTTTTTTCTAACAAGCCACACACTACTTTTTACAAGCTAGGCACGGTTGTCCCAGACCGTCTGGACGTCTTGATGGTCGTCAAGTTCTTCGAGGAACGCATCAAAAGCGGTTTGGTTAGTAGCGTCGAGAGCAATCGTCTGGGTCGGTTTCCAGCCGAGCCGAGCGGCTGCTGGAGTTAGCCCCTGAGATTCAAAGAAAGCCTGCACGGTTTGGAGGGCATCCATCTCGGTGTAGACTGTGAAAACATTTTCGTGAGTAGCATAGTCCAGAGCACAAGATTCGAGTGTGAGCTCCTCGAGTTTCTCCGTCGGGGTGATAGTGGTGTCAAAGGCGAGGAGGCCGACGCGCTGAAACATAAAGGCGACCGAGCCAGTATTACCGAGCTTGCCACCTTTTTTGGTAAAGAGAGAACGCAGTTCACTCACGGTGCGATTGCGATTATCTGTCGTGGTCTCGACGAGGACGGCTACTTGGCCAGGACCAAAGCCTTCATACATGATGGACTCGATCTTTTCGCCGACGAGTTCACCGGTGCCACGTTTGATGGCGCGCTCGATCCGGTCTTTGGGCATGTTGAGCGTCCGCGCTTCCGAGATGGCGATCTTCAAGAGATAGTTAGCATCGGGATTGCCGCCGCCGCGCTCAGCCGCGAGGATGATGTTGCGGCCGGCTTTGGTGAAGATAGCAGCGCGTTTAGCGTCGTTGACGCCTTTGGCACGGTGAGTAGTCGCCCAGTGGGAGTGTCCTGACATAGAAACAGGAAATAGTGGTTAGTGTATAGAAGTATAGAAACAGACTGGAGAAAGAAAAGAGCAGAGTCTTTACCTCCACTTTCTTATCATATCTGAGTGGAAAATGGAACTCTAGGCACTTTCAACCTTTCTTCCGCTCCGCGATGCAGCAACGATCCGGTTTATTTCATCATCGCGTTCGGTACGGAGCCGCTCCATGATGACGTCTTTCACATGATAGGGGTCTGGCACGCGACGGAAGAGAAAATAGTCTTCTTCGGAAGCAGTTTGCACCTTCACATCACCGAAGTTTAGGATGGTTGGAATCATCCCGCTCACTTCCGAGGTGACATCTTGGATGCGCGAGAATTTCAGCTCGCTGACCGTTCGGACGAAGAGGCCTTTTTGTTCGATGTTTACGACCCGCTCATTGGTGATGATCCAAACATCAAAGAAGTAGTCGATCCAGATGAGGAAAGAGTAGAGCCAGAGGATGAGGATGATGGAGCTACGAATAAACGTAACAAATCGTTCACTCTCGGAACCAAGCCAATCAGGGAAGAGGAGTGGCATCATCGAGAAGCTACCGAAGAGTACGGCGAGGAAAATGATGATTACAAAAAAGTGGGTCGCGATATCAAACCAGTGACGATGAACAATTCGGAGAACGATTTCGTTTTCACGTTGGCCTTGGAAATGGTAGCGACTGAAGTCGTGTTTCATATACTGCGCTAGAGCTGAATCGGAAGGAGGAGTGAATCAATCGGGAGACTGAGGAAGAGCATGCTGTTCGAAAAGAGGAGGATCGCAGTAACAATAAT
>JBATNS010000067.1:0-5614 GCA_049290475.1 Candidatus Moraniibacteriota bacterium
CGTCTGGTCTGAGAGAAATTTCTAAACTGACGTCTCGATGAACCTTTCTATAGGCTTCATTTTTCCTTCTCCTTGGAATCGAAAAAGATCGGCATAGAAATCGGCCGGACTGTAGTATTTTCCGAGCATACGAAAGGTCTCGGAGTCATAATCTTTGAGTGGATGATCGGGATAGACGAATCCATTCTCGTTATCGACAACCATCTCGGTTGTTGCATATTGGTCCGTCGCTATGATGGGCATGCCATGTGCCAGTGCCTCGATAAGGACCAATCCAAAACCTTCGCGGAAGGTGGGAAGGACAAAAATATCATGCGTTCGATACATCTCCCGCATCTGTTGTTCGTTCAGTGTTGCGTCGACTAACGTGAGTCCGGGGATTGACTGTAAATATACGAGATCTTGGTCACGTATCATGCGAAGGACAGTTATGATAGTCAGCGTGATATTCTCATTCTTTTTTCTTAATGCCTCAAAAGCGTGAGCAAGCTCCGTCCCACCCTTCATATAAAAGAGGCCGGCAAAGAGAAGTTTAAGGGATCCCGACCAGTTTTTTGGTGGCGCAGCCACTGTATCTACGAGCGGGTATACTACGCAAGATTTTTGAGTGGCAATGCCGGTTATCCAGGACGGGTAATGAACGGAAGTGAGAAAGCTCTTGCGCGAAGCTTCGCTCATGAAAATCAGTTGTTTGCATTGAGGGGAAATAATGGACAGAGCGATGATACATCGAGCGAAAGGATTTTTCGCTATCCCAACATCGTAATTAAAAGGTGCAAGCCCAGTTTCAAGATAAGTTATAAAAGGGCGGTTTGAAAATAAAAAACAGCCATATGTAAAAAGTACGTCACCTCTTCTCGTTAACTTAATTCTAATATTGGGGATACCTAGGACGCGTCGAAAAAGGACGAGCCAGGTATCTTTTCGTCGGCGTATCTCTCGTTCAAAATCTGGTAGTGTCGCATAGCTGAATTTTTTCGTTTTAGACTGCTGCCAGACGAAATCGACCTGCTGTAGGCCTCTGCCAAAATTCAGGATGTGTTGCCGTAGATATGGTTGAAAGAGGAGGACAGTCGGCTTCATGATTCTTTTTTCTTGAGTACGATGAGAATGGAATGGCTGGAGTAGGGCGCGAGAAAACGTGCCAGCATGAAGCTCAAAACCTGTGCAAAGATGTTCTTTCCTGCGTAGATGGATTTTAATAAGGATTGAAGACGACCGGTCAGTTCATCTTTGGCACCCTTGAGGCCCTCGAGTGGTCGTTTTTCTATCGGCACGAATCCATAAGGCTTTAGATCTTCAATAACTGATTCTTCTGGAAGGGCAAACTGATAAAATCCTCCATCTCTCAGAAGTTCAGAACTGAAGACGGGGAATTTAGAGTGACGAGCCTTGTGCCTTCTGAGTTTTGACATATGGGGGAACGTGAGAAAAAGGTAGCCGCCTGGACGAATGACACGGCCCATCTCTTTTAGGATTACGTCATAGCCTTCGTAAAAATGTTCTATGACACCCAGTGACCAATAGCCATCGAATGAACTGTCTGGATAGGGTAACGACCTGACATCACCAATCTCAAAATGATGGGATGGGAAGAGCGATTGGAGTCGGCCTATGATATTTTCTGCAAAGTCGATCCCGTATGCTTCGTAGCCGCGTTCTTGAAGCGAGTAAACAAACTGCCCCTTCCCGCAGCCGCCCTCAAGTATTTTTGAACTCAGGGGAAGATATTTTTTTGTTGTGGGATAGACAAACCTCTCGTGAATCCCTGCCATTACGTGTTTTTGCAGTTTCTCATCTTGCCATTGTCGATCCCAAAAATCAGGAGTCGCAGATTCGGCGAAAAAAACGAGACGATTATGAGAAGGATCAAAATACTTCATCATAGCTCAGCGGGTTTCTTGGCGCGGATTACCATTTCATTGAATAGTATCGAGGGTAGATAGCGTACGAGGATCCGGCGCTGGCCGATGATGAGAACGGTAAGGAAATCGGTAACGTGCAGACCAGCTTTTTTCAGCATGAAGCGGATCAGACGCGGAGTGAAGAAGGTATGGTGCTTGTAGAAACTGGAAGTCATGTACATGCCTTCCTGGTGCGAGATGCCGAACAGCATCTTGATTCGCGAGACGAGTCCGACATCACTTGGGATGGTGATGATCATGGCCCCGCCCGGCTTCAAAACGCGTCCAGACTCGCGGAGGAGACCAATCGGATCGAAGACGTGCTCAACGATATCGCCAGCCCAAACAATGTGGAAAGTGGCATCGGGAAGAGGAATACCCTCATCGAGATTGGCCCGTTTCGCTTCGATTCCGCGCGCTACAGCTTTCTTCACGGCTTCTTCTGAGAAATCAAGGCCGGTGACATGGTAGCCGAAATCTTGCAACTGTTTGCTGATTCGGCCGCTACCGCAACCGATGTCGAGCACATGCACGGCATCATTTGGCAGCCCGAGTTCTGCAATGGTCTTCTTCAGGAGACTAAGCATCATCCGCTCCTCCTTGCTTACTTTGCAGAAATCATCGTTGGCGTAGCGTTGGTCTTCTCGTTGGTCAGGCCGCATACTTGGTGTTCTTAGTGAGTAATGTTTCGTATGACCGGATCATGGCGGGGAGGTTGTACCTCGATTCAGTTCGTTCATGCGAGTTGGTCGACAGTATCACGATATCGTTTGCCACCGCAGTGACAGCGTCGGCGAACATCGCATACTGGCGTTCGGCGAACGGATAGCTATCGGTAAACGGGTCTGAATGCTCCCGAATAGCGACTATTTCCCCATTGTAGCCGGATTCGATCAGTTCTGGAATGCTCCCTCTCGAAAAGGCGATGGTTGGTAGTCCGGCGGCCATGGCCTCCAGTACGCTGTTCGGGCAGGCTGATTGGTCGGAAAAAAGGAAAATATCGTACTGCGAAAGAAGTTGTAGCATTGTCTCGTTTGTCTGTTTTCCCATGAAACGGATATTGTCTGGAAGACTTTCAAAGAGTGATTGAAGATTTTCCGTGTATGATCCATAGATATCGAGCGAATAGGATTCGGGACCGAGAAGCTTTACCGATTCCAGAATTGGCTCTATTTGATCTCTTCTCCGGAACTTTGCGAAGGTGAGGAGTTTGATCGGCTTTCTGATAGGAAGGGAGGTGTCCCTTCGGGGTATCTTCTCAACGTCGACACCATTGTAGATGATTATTGTTTGCTTTGCTGCAGTTTCACCAAGGAATTTCTCACAGCAATCTTTACTAAATTGACTTTGATAAATAACCGCATCGGCAAGAAAGTTGTGGATGATCCTCATCTTTAAATTGTAGATTGGATAGAGTCGGCCGGCTGGAGTAGCAAGATGATACACACCGTCCAATCGCTGGATCACCTTCTTCCCGGTGAGTTTAGCATATATCGGAATCCAGAGCGGACAGTCAGCGATGATGAACAGAGTGTCGAATTTCCACTGGAAATGGTTGAGTACGGTGTGTCCATTGAATGAAACACGGTCACGAAACTTCGCTGCAAAGGTCGCGGTGCCACCAATGTCTTTAATTTCGAATGGCAGGAGAATTTTCATAAACTAGGCTAGGTACTTTCGTTTCAAGCGCCTGAGCCATTCCGGAGTGAGCGCTACGGCAAGCGGTTCGATTATGAAACGGTATTCGGTAATGGGGCGTCGGTAGCGTTGGAGATATTTCAATTGGGTCTTCACGCATTGCAGCATCTGTTCGCGCTGGCGGCGAGCAGTGAGGGTCCCTTCAGTCGTCCGAGAGCAGAGTACGTCGGGGATATTGGCGAGCATCGTTTCGGGGAGCAGCCTGAGCCAAAGGTCATAGTCTTGGCCATACCGTATGGTCTCATCATATCCGCCGAGGCGTTTTACTATGTCGGTCCGGAACAGGACGCAGCTATGCGCAAAGGGGTTGCGTTTGAAGATATTTTTCCGGATTTCGACATCAGTTTCTGGTAGTGAAATACGCTTCGATCCACGAGAAGAGATATTCTCATAAAAAGAACCAACAAGACCGCAGTCGGCATGAGTATCTAGGTAGGTGAGTTGTCTAGCAAGTTTTTCTGGGTGCCACCAATCATCGGCATCGATGCGCCCTGTGTATGGTTCGGTGATGACAGCCAGTCCGGCATTGAGGGATTTTGTCAGACCGAGATTCAGTCCGTTCTTGATAAGTCTGAAACGTTCTGGACCGAAGCGAAGCTGCCACACCATGAGGCGGCTCTGTGTCGCATCGCTTGATGCGTCATCGATGGCAACAATACGGAAATCCTGGAAAGTTTGCGCGAGCAAACTTTCAAATGTCTTGTCGAGCGTTTTCTCAGCGTTGTAGAGCGAGATGAGGATAGCACATTTCATAGGGTGCGAAGGAAAGTAATCCAAGACTTTCGAATTGATGAAAGGCCGTGATGGTTACGGATAGTATCGTGTGCCATATCGGCGAGAGATTTCCTGAGGGTGGTATTGCTGAGTAGTCTCTGCATGGCCTTTGCGATGGCGATTGAATCTTTTTTTGGTACCAAGATTCCAGTCACTGAATCCTTGATGATGGATTGATTTTCGGGAATATTGGTCGTGATGACGGGGACACCGGCAGCCATCGCTTCCAGGATAGCATTTGACTGGCCTTCGAAGAGAGTGGGGATGACGAAAAGTTCGGAGAGCTTCAGGAGAGCGGGTACGTCGTTCCGTTGACCGAGGAGTCGGATAGCGTCTTTCGAGCGAAACGACGCGATCATCGTCTCAATGTTCTGCCGTTCTTCACCATCGCCAACAATGAGGAGTTTGGTATGCGGGAAATCCGGCCAGAGGGATTCAAAGGCTTCGAGGAGATAGCGGTGACCCTTGTTGGGATGGAGATTGGCGACACAGATGATGACGAAATCGTCCAGAGCGACATTGAGCGATTCGCGAAGCTCGGGATTGGGCGCAAGGTGGTCAAAGTATTCCGTATCAATCCCGTTTGGAATGACTGTGATCTTTTCGGCTGCGACACCAATATGCCGGACATAGAAGTCTTTGACGGCTTCGGAATTTGCGAGATAGCCCCTGATGAGCGGCTTGGTCAGCCATTCGAAGAGGCGGGCAATCCGGTAACGAGGGTGATTGTAGGTAGTGCGAAGGAAGGGGATGACAGGAACAGAAACGTTCTTCTGTACGTAAAGCCTTCCGAGAATATCGGCGTGGAAGAGATAGGTGATGACGGTATCTGGCGCAAATTGGCGAATCTCCGAAAGAAGCCTCCGATATCCCGGAATATCGAAGAAGCCGTTCCAGTGCATGGTCGTGACTGGGATGCCCTTTTCTGCGAATCGCGGTGCGAGCTCGCCGAGTTCCTTCAGGGTGATGACGTGATGCTCGAACTCGTCCGTGAGAAGGGGAAGGGTGCGGAGCAACATGTTTTCACACCCGCCATTACCGAGCGATTGGATGAGATGAAGGATTTTTTTCTTGCTACTCATGCTCCTTTCGTACCGGTGCAGGTGATACCCGCTTCTGGATGTTCGAATGATTGTATCTCTTCTAGCTTGGCCTCCTGAAACCAGGCTTCGATTTCTTCAGCTAGGTAGTAGTTGCTCTTGGGGGTGGCAAGAACATCGAAGGCATCGTTGAGCTTC
>JBATNS010000068.1:0-6405 GCA_049290475.1 Candidatus Moraniibacteriota bacterium
TCTCCATATCGAGCGCTCGAGCGCTGACCCCCACCCCTTCTAGCGACTGAAAATCAGTGACGGAAACGAAGTCAATATCCATCGCTGCTGCCTTGGCCACGATGGCTGCTGCCAGAGGGTGCTCTGATTTTTTTTCCAAACTCCCCGCCAGCGCCAGGATCCGCCTTTCATCAAGCGAGCTATCGAAGACGATGATATCCGTTACCGCTGGCTGACCCTTCGTGATAGTTCCCGTCTTATCAAGGACAACCGTATCCACCCGATTCAAGAGCTCGAGACTCTCGGCATCCTTCACGAGAATGCCATATTCCGCACCTTTACCGACACCAACGATAATTGCCGTAGGGGTCGCCAGACCGAGGGCACAAGGGCAGGCGATAACCAGCACCCCCACGAAGGAAAGGATGCCGTAGGAGATTGCCAATGACTGTCCGATGAAAGCGGAGCCGATGATGATCCAGGCAAGGAGGGCGAGGAGGGCGATAGCGAGGACAGTCGGTACGAAAATACTTGAAATTTTGTCAGCCATTGCCTGAATGGGCGCTTTTGACCCTTGAGCCTCCTCCACCATTCGAATGATTTGCGACAACATCGTGTCAGAGCCTACCTTGGTCGCCACAAACGTGAAACTTCCCTGCTTATTCAGAGTCGCTCCGATAACGATATCGCCAGATTTTTTATCCGCTGGCATGGATTCCCCGGTAATCATGGATTCATCGACTGAAGTACTCCCGTCCAGAATTTTGCCATCGACAGGAATCTTCCCTCCAGGTTTCATGATGACCACATCACCCACCACGACCATGCTCACGGGTACCTCTTTCTCTTGGCCGTCGCGCAACACCAAAGCCATCTTGGCTTGAAGGTTGAGCAATTTTTCAATGGCTTCCCCAGTTTTCTGCTTTGATCGGGCTTCGAGATATTTGCCCAGAGTGACGAATCCAATAACGACGATGACCACATCGAAGTAGGTATAATCCGGCAGGAGAAATCGCACCTGTATCTGAGGAAATAAGGTGATGATGGTGCTGTAGAGATACGCCGAAAGCGTCCCGATCCCGATCAGCGTATCCATATTGGCGACGCGATACTGGGCGAAACGCAGAATACCATCAATAAATGGCCGTCCGATCCAAAACATCACCACGGTGGCGAGTACGAGGGAAATAATATTGAATACATCCATCGGGAGTGGGAGGTTGGGGACCGAAGCGAATGTTTTGCCAGCGATATCCCACATCATGATGATGAAGACAGCAAGAGCAATCGGGAATACAAATTCCGTTTTAGCTCGCTGTTCGGATAACTCGGCCGCTTTAAGCGAGTGTTCATGACCGCTCCCAACTGAAGATTCGTGTTCTGCATGGGGAGCAGTAGGCGGAGACAACTGAAGAACCTCTCGCGAGGCGAGGCTATAGCCATATTTTGCAACAGCCTCATTCATCATCTCTATCGGTGCCGCTGGCTGCTCGTAGGAAATGCTCGCAGTCTCAGTCGCATAATTCACCTGCACTTCGGCGATGCCATCAACTTTCTGAAGCGATTTTGTGATAATCGCAGCGCAACTCGCACAGTGCATCCCGACCACAGAAAATGTTGTCTTTTTCATATCAATGAACTACAGGCTATACCAAGCACGGCGCCACTCCGAGAGAATTGTGATCCCGCCCTTGAGGAAAGCCTCCACAGCATAAGCATTATTCAGCACTTCGGATCGGCTCGATTTGACTCGAACATCCTGAGTCATAATGATTCCATTCTCATGGTGAGCGATGACCGCATTGAGAAATCGGAGATCGAACGTCTTATCGTAGTCCCCCAGTTTCGGAACAATTGGGTCTGTCACTTTCCGTTTATCCTGGTACCAATCTTTTTTCCAGGCATACAGTTCTGCAATCGCCTTCGGCTCGTCTTTCAGTATTGCCTCAGCCAAATTCTTCACTTCGGGCCGTTCGCTTTTCTTCGCCTGCTCCGCGACCAGCATCGCTCCCCGGTGATGGGCGATCATCGCGTTGATATAGCGCAAATCAAGCGTACGATCCGGTCGGCCGAGATTCATTGTATTCTTTTCATACATAGACAATCGATACTCTGGCGTCAGATAATACCCGACTCCTATACCAAAAACCCCGATGATTACCATAGTTGCCAAGGCGAGCGAGAACGAAATTGATGACGGCATATATCTTATTTTGAATGATTACTATTTTACCGACTACCTACTTGCGCTTAAGCCGATAGACCTTGAGGATTTCCTCTGTTGCTTTCTGTTCCTTGCCACTCTTGATCTGTTTGATGACACAGCTCCCGAGATGGCTTTCCATCATGGTATCTTCGATGACGGTCAACCCCTGTTTAACCGCCGATGTCTGCGTGATGACATCGATGCAGTACGTGTCCCGCTCCACCATCTCCTGCAGCCCCCGGACTTGACCCTCAATAATCTTTAGGCGGCGGATAAGTTTTTGCTTCAAGGGACTGGCCATACTTTTTTCATTACGAATTTCTGCCCGCATTTTAATACCCCCCAGGGGGTATGTCAAATAGTAAAAAGTGGCGTCTCGTTGAGCGCTGTTCTTTGCTAAATTAGAAAAATAGGACTACCCTAGCCATATATCTCAATGGGGCGATGTCGCGCTACTGAGGTGAAGTAATCCGTAATTGTAACCGTATGGAAAAGAAGACAAAGAAATCTAATGCTGCACTGCTCGGTGTGATTGGTGCCAGCCTGGCTGGTGTTGCTGCGGGGGTGTATTTTTTCTTCGGGCCAAAAGGGAAGGTTCATCAGAGGCATGCCAAGACCTGGGTCGTTAAAATGAAGGCTGAAGTCATCGAAAAGCTCGAGCTGGCGCAAGAAATCACGGAGCCAGTATACCAAGAGATCATCGATACGGTCGCCAAAGAATACACGAAAGCGAAGCGAGCAGGCCATGCTGAGATTGAGAGTGTTGCCAAAGATCTGAAGAAGCATTGGAAATCGATGAGCAAACTGGCGCTCGCTGTAAAAACTGAGGCGCTTCGTCAGGTATCAAAGAAAGCTAAGGTGGCAAAGAAATAACCTTTCGCAGACTTATGAAGAAAAAGCGGCCCTGAAAGAACTGCTTTTGACTTAGCTCCGGCGATAGGATTTGCCCTCAAGGGCATAAACTTCTCATCTTGTCGCCTCCTGAATAGAAATGAAAAAGACCCTCATGTGAGGGCTTTTTCATTTATGCTCCGCATCGTGAAGGACGTTAGAACGGTGATTTGGAAACGGGGAGAGTTAATTTGTGTGCCAGATTTCAGAGTGTAAATAAAAAAGCCGCCACATCGATACCCAGGATGGGTTTACGATGAGCGGTTAGCTGCGATATCCTGTGACTTCAGGCCTAGTCATCGTCTTCGATGAAGGTCTCGACGAAAACCCCTGTGTTGAAGAGCCTCTGAGCAACGGCCCCGACCACGTGCTCATAGCTGAAGTTCCCAGCACCACTTAAGCAATCCATAGCAGCCTTGATGTCTTGCATCGTCTTGCCAGGAGCCAGGACTCCAACACTTGGTAATGCGATGGACAATCCTCTCCACTAAAGGATGGAGGTCAATTGCTCGTTCCACTTTCATGCTTTCTCCTCTTGTTGTGTCGGCTAGTCGAGCTTTCCCTCGACCCAGTCGGCATAAAGGGCATTAAGCTGCAACTTCATACCGACGATTCTGTCGACTTCGTTGCAATCAATTACGCCAGTAACGCTGGTTCGTAACTCGAGGACCCTTGTAGCCCCCTCAATTTCCTCCTTCAGCTTCAGAATTGCTGGAGGGCGATAAGAGCTTTCGCCAAGCCTAAACATTCGCTCGACAGCAACCGTACCGAGTGTACGCATCAGACTTCTCCTCACCGTGTCTCTCGCCACAGAATGCCGTGGCCACAAAACTACCAAAGAACTTCGAAGAACTAGTCTCTCAAAATTAGGATCGATAGTCAATACTTGGTTCTAGCTCTCACTTTGGGTAACAAAAAACAAGGCTTGTTACAGCCTCGTTTTCTTTTCTCCGCCTATTGGAGGAAGTACGAACCTGTTTTGTAAAAACGTGTCCTGATTTGTAAGAAAAGAAAAAAGCCGCCAGAGTATATACCCCAGCGGCGTCAGTGGTGTCGTTTTTTTTGCGGCGCTATCCAGTAGGTCGCAGAACGTCTTTTCCAGCCACGCATTCTCCCCGGTCATCATATGCGCAAAAGACGTCCTCTGTACTCAGTACTCGCATTGCATTGAAGTGCTCTACCGTTGTGATTGCCTGTTCGCGACTCTTTGTATCCATTTCGAGAAAGTACAGGCCGAGAATATGGCATACCCTGAGTACTCTCGTTTCCCCTGCTGGAGCTTTCAGTACCCTCAGATCAACAGGGTTATTCTGATGTCTCCTCCGGTAGCCATGCAAGCAACTTTCGCAGAATGGCCAGAGACGGGGTGGGCGGGGACCGAAAAAGAACGGCCCGGTACTAAGAGTGCCCCCGCAGTCGGTACGGTACTCCCAATCAGCCACTCCCGACTCTCGTTCTTCGCCCCATACAACATTCGAAATGATGTGCACTTGTCTTGCCGAATCGCCAAACCATAAATACCTGTCCACCGTTTTCCACGCGACAAGATTGGTGTCGGCTGTCTGTGGGCAGTAACTAACCTGCTGTACTCCCAATGGTTGTTCGGCTCCCTTGTTGCAGCTGCAGAGAGGGAAAATGCCATCTCTGCCCTCCATTGCGACTCCACATGACTTACACTGCATGGTTGATCTGGACATCTCAGCTCTCCTGTTCGCCTCCTGGATCTGCCAGGCCAGAATAAAACACTCAATGACTGCACTCGTTCTGCTGCAAGTCTCTTTCCAAGTCACTCGCTCTTGCAGATTTCTCGATAA
Source organism: Candidatus Moraniibacteriota bacterium (assembly GCA_049290475.1). Classification (GTDB taxonomy): domain Bacteria; phylum Patescibacteriota; class Minisyncoccia; order Moranbacterales; family UBA1568; genus SSEF01. The sequence goes on from JBATNS010000068.1 coordinate 4,891, forward strand.
TCAAAGTCTCGAAGCCCAGTGCTCTCCTGTGCTCGACAGGATACCATTTCACAATTTCGTATTCAGGAGTCAAATTGAATCCTGAACCAACGTTCTTAATCCTAATTCGACAGTGTCTTTCTTTTCCTAAAGGCGTATTGTGTTTACCATCTAAACGCTTCCATCCTAAGCGTTGAAGTTCCCGATGAAGATCAATAATGAACCGTTCTCTGACGCTCATCCTTCTCCACCAGATTGGATTAGCATCATGACAAAATTCTAGAGTAAGAATTGCACCATCCTTCTGAAACTTTTCAGTCTGCCAAAACCATGGCATTTCATCATATACACCCACACCAATAAAAATGAGGAGTGCCGCAAAAAAAAGGATACCAGACTCTAGTCATGATTCTTCCCCTTTGTAGGGTAAGCTATGTTAAAGAACATTCTATTATCCTCTTCTAATAATTTTTGTAAATAGAATACAAAAAATAAGACTTGTTGTAGCCTCGTTTTCTTAGCTCCGCATACTGAACAGTATTAGAACCTCTATACAAGAGGATAAAGAGTCAAAGTTCTACTACTTCGGATTAAAACGGTTTATGGAGCAAGATGCGTAGAGTTTACCCCCCACTCCGCTTCTCACTATTTCATTATAACTTCCGATACCTCGTCCCTCGGCCCGAACCGATTTTTTCAATCAACTGCAAAGCCACCAGGCGTGGTAATGCCTGTTTCAAAGTAGCCATCGGAATAGTATCTTTGAGCAGTTTACTTATTTCTGAAACGCTCAGTGTTCCAGTTCGAAACAACTGGTAAACCGATAACTGTTTTTCAGAAAGCAACTTCTCTGGCTGATCTTCTTCCATGATTGCTTGTGCTCGCTTGACTTGCTCAAGCAACGCATCCAAAAGAAAGTTGAGCCACTCAGTAATATCTTCTTTCTTTGTCTTATGTTTCGCTTGCGTCCTCCGTAGAGCAAGATAATACTCTATTTTCTTCTCTTCAATAATTTCGTCCAGCGAAACATACGGCACATAGGTATAGCCGGTCTTGAGGAGTAGGAGTGTCGTCAAGGCTCGAGAGAGCCTGCCGTTGCCATCGGTAAACGGGTGGATAGCCAGAAACTCGAAGATGAAGTTAGCAATGAGAATAAGTGGGTGCGTTTCTTTTCTCTCCATTTCCTCGTGAAGCCAATAGATGACGTCGTCCATCTCTTTTTTTGTGAGATACGGCTTGGTTGGTTCAAAGATAACCACTTCCGTGCCATCCTCTTTCCGCATCACCACTTTGTTATCCGTAGTTTTGTATGCTCCTTTATGAGCTTTGTCTTTTCCAGAAAAATTGAGCAGTATTTTATGAAAATGCAAAATCTGCCCCTCCGTGATTTTAAGGGTTTGCCAATGATCAAAAATGCGCCCGAGTAAGTCTGCATAACCAGCTACCTCCTCTGCATCCCTTCCCTTGGGAGGAGCCGATTTTAGTCCTTGAATCAGCCTCGCGACCTCTTCATCGGACATTCGTGAGCCTTCGATG
>JBATNS010000069.1:0-2580 GCA_049290475.1 Candidatus Moraniibacteriota bacterium
ACTGGTACCAAGGGTAAAACAACGACTGCAGCGCTCATTACCCATATCCTCAAGACAGTGGATCAGCCGATTATTCCGGCAGGTATCAGCCAAATTGGTTTTCTTGATGCTCTGACTGACGTAAGGAGTGATTCAACAATCGTCGCTGAGCTGTCGAGTTGGCGCCTTTCATCGTTTATCGCTCATCAGTATTCTCCGCATATCGCGGTCGTTACGAATATCTATCCAGATCATCTGAATTACTATAAAAAAATGGCTTCCTATATCGCTGACAAGGAAGTTGTTTTCCGTTTCCAGAAAAAAGAAGATGTTCTCATTTTGAACCGAGATAATGAAGGGACTCGAGCGTTTGCCCTGAAAGCCCCGGGTCATATTGTCTGGTTCTCGGAACAGATACTGGCAGAGGGTGAAGGAATATATCTCCGGTCAGGAGCGGTCTGGGAACGGACGTCTGCAGGGGAACGAGAACTTTTTTTGTGGCCGGCAGTCGGACTGCTTGGTGAGCATAATCGGAGCAACATTCTCGCTGCCATCGCAACGGTCCGCACGCAGGGTATTACGGAGAAGGCTATTCTAGCCGGCCTTATGAGTTTCAAAGGGGTTCCTCATCGATTAGAGCTGGTTGGCGAATATGAGGGAGTGCACTTCTATAATGATACAGCTGCAACGATGCCTGAGGCGGCGATTGCCGGTATCCGCACCTTCAGTGCACCGGTCGTACTCATCGCGGGTGGGGCCGATAAAGAGTTTGACTACTCGGAACTTGCCCGGGTTTTTGCAACAGAACCGAAATCAGTGATTCTCCTCCAGGGAACAGCGACCAAGAAATTACTGCCGCTTATGGAGAAAGAGGCATTAGTACAAGGGAGGTCGGGAGTGGTTTTCCCTGTAGTAGCAAGTATGGAAGATGCCCTCCAAGTCGCGACTGATGAGGCTCAACCGGGAGACGTCATCCTTCTGTCTCCGGGAGTAGCAAGCTTCGGTCTTTTTCAAAATGAATTCGATCGAGGAAATCAGTTTCGGACCGGTGTAGAGCGTCGTATCGCGAGTAAGAGATGATTGATTCGATGGGAGTACACTGCGGCCGTTTAGGGGGAAATGTTGTTCGGCGCTAAAATGTTTTGTGTGAAAAAAACTGCTCTGTAGCGCTTTCCATAGAATTGACAAGGCGGGAACCCTCCGCTAATATACCCCCATAGGGTATATTGTTTAAAGGTCCATGAAGTCAAACGTCGAAAAAAAGCAGGCGAGCGTTGGCCGCGAAGCGGTCTTGGCGCGTATCGCCCGTGTCGAGGGGCAGCTCCGTGGCATCCGACGGATGGTGGAGAAGAATGACGAATGTCTCGATATCATCGCACAGATTTCGGCGATTCGTGAGGCTGTCGCCATGCTCGGCGTCGAACTCTTGAAGGATGATTTTGTCTGCAAGTGGGAGGGCAAGAAAAAAATCGATGAAGCATATCTCAAGAGCCTCTTTAAAATGCAATAACCAAAAAATATGTACGACTGTATTATTGTCGGCGGTGGACCGGGTGGTGTGGCGGCGGGTGTGTACGCTGCACGCAAGCAGATGAAGACGCTTTTTCTCACAGAGAATTTTCTCAGTCAATCCGTTGTTTCTGCTTCAATTGAGAATTGGATTGGAACCGTGACCATTGCTGGTTGGGAATTCGGCCAAGCGCTCGAAAAGCATTTGCGGGCGCAAGAAGACCTTGAAATCAAGACAGGTGAGCGAGCGACAAGCGTATCTGAAATACCAACCGGTGGATACCGTATCACGACAACGCAGGGAAGTTATGATGCGAAGACGCTCATCATTGCGACCGGCGGACGTCATCGTCACCTGGACATCCCGGGGGAAGAGAAATTCAATGGCAAGGGCGTTGTCTACTGTTCGACTTGCGATGCTCCGTTCTTCAAGACGAAGAAAGTAGCGGTCATCGGGAGCGGCAATTCGGCACTAGAAGCCGTTGAAGATCTGATGCCGTATGCGAATGAAATCGTCCTGATCTCGCGCAGCGGTGAGCTCAAAGGGGATAAGGTAACTCAGGAAAAAATATTGGCCTCACCTAAGGTGAGTGTTATTTATAACGGTATCACTCAGGAAGTCCTGGGCGAGGCAAATGTCGTCGGTCTTCGCTATCAAGAAAAGACTACTGGCGAATCAAGAGAAATCACTCTCGATGGTGTCTTTGTCGAAATCGGCATGGTCCCGAATACGGAATTCGTGAAAGACATTCTCGAGCTCAATGAACGCGGTGAAATAGTTCTTGATACGCGCAAAGCGACCACTTCGAAACCGGGCATTTTTGCGACAGGCGATGCGACGGATGCTCCGTACAAGCAGAATAATATCTCGGCCGGTCTCGGCGTGACAGCGGCGCTCGCAGCCTATGACTTCGTGAGAAAAAACGGTGCGTAGTGTTTGACAAGGGTCGAAAACCCTGCTATACTAGTGGGGTAAAAGAAGCAAGAAACGGGTGAAAGCCCGTTTTCTTTTTTTACACCGTGTTGTGCTAAAACAAAATAAACACAAAAAGAAAAGCGTACCAACGCATTTCAAACAATTTGGAACAGGTG
>JBATNS010000070.1:0-6914 GCA_049290475.1 Candidatus Moraniibacteriota bacterium
TTTAGTATACGAGAGCTACGTTTTGAAACGCACACACCGGCTGACGCCGGTGGTTTACCTGGTTAAGGAAATAAGGAGCCCTTTCAAGGCTCCTTTTAATTACTGCTTGAGCAACTAGATGAGAAACCGTTTCTTATTTTCCGAAAGGTTCACGAAGTCATCGGCTTTCTCGAGTAGCTTGGCTGAAGCAGACTCTGCGAATGCGATGACTTCGACACGGCAGCCATAGGTATTCTGGAGATACTCGACGAGGTGGACATAGTCACCATCTCCCGAAACGAGGACAATGACATCGACTTTCGCTGCCATCTTGATCGCGTCGATCGCGATCCCTACGTCCCAATCGCCCTTGCGTGAGCCATCAGGAAAAATCTGGAGGTCTTTCGTCATGACATCATACCCACTTTTCGTGAGCGCTTCAAAGAACTTTTCCTCCATGCCTTCTGTTGTTTTAATGCCGTAAGCCAACGCACGGATGAGCTTGCGCTCGTTCACGCCTGCCTCGAGGACCGCTTTAAAATTTACCTTCTTGCTGTACAGGACACGCGCGCTGTAATACAGATTCTGGATATCCACGAGCACGCCAATCCGCTGATCACTAAACTTTGCCATAAAAATATTTCACCGGTTTAAAATCCTGGAATGGAAACCGCCACTCGCGTGGCGGAAAAGATTACAGCCCGAGTTTCTTCACAAGCGCCTTCTGAGTCTTCTCATTTACCTTTTCGAGGTAGGCAAGGAGCTTCTTCCGCTTAGCCACCATCTTTAGGAGACCACGGCGGGAATGGAAATCCTTCTTATTCTTCTTTAGATGAGTCGTGAGTCGCTTAATCTGTTCCGTAAAAAGAGCAATCTGATATTCCGGAGAACCGGTATCTGAATCATGCCGTTTCACGTCACCAGTCACTTTTTCCTTCTGCTTGTGCGAGAGCGCCATAGCATTCCGTCAGCAATGCATTCGTCACGAATGACCAACACACGCTCGATATCTAAAAATTACTTTGTGAGCGTAACACGCATTTGGTCTTCTGGCAAGATGCCATAAACGCCTGCTTGTTTCAAGGGTAATAAAAGGGCGCGAACGAGCGCGCCTGAGGCAGTGTGGAGCGAAGCGTCGCTACTCACTGCCGCTTAACTGGACCACCACTTCTTCTGGCGGATGCGCCAGGAATTGTCGGCTCACACAGCCTTCCGGACCGGGATCGTGGTCTCGGTGGAGATAGCACTGGCAAGCATCGTTTGGTACGAATCCATGAGGACAAGTTCGTACCTGTATTCCGTTCGGAAGGGTGGCGAATCCGGCCGCCACAGCACTGGGGTCTTCGATGAAAGCTGATGACATGAAATCTCCTTCATGTGTGGAACAAAAAGAACGCACAAAGACTGTACTCTGTTTTATCACTCCGTGTCAAACAGAACCAAGAGGAGTTGCTGCTCCACTTTTTTGACATCGCTCATTAAAAGCTACAGCAAAGCAAGAGTCCCATCGCGAACCAGCGATTGGGGCTTTTTTATTGTCTCGTTTTTCACGCTATGCCTGAAGAAGAGTGAACGCGCCCACCCGGTCGCCAGCCTGTGGCCGCATGACGCGCACCCCTTGAGTGACTCGTGAGAGAAGTGGTACAGACTTGAACGGGACACGGATGATGATGCCTTTTTCGGAAGTCACCAACATGTCGAGTTCTGCGTCAGATTCGCTCGTAATATGGGCCCCGACGAGCTTCCCCGTCTTAGCGGTCACATTCATGGTTTTGATGCCGGAACCACCACGCTTCTGGACTTTGTAATGTTTCAGGTCACTCCGTTTCCCATAGCCATTTTCTGACAGGATAAGGAGCTCGCGATTAGCTGTACCTTTCGCGACGACATCCATCGCGACGACATGGTCACTCGCGGTGCGGAGCTTGATGCCCCGGACACCGGCCGCGTTCCTACCCATCGCTCGCACATCACTTTCCTTGAAACGAATCGCCTGACCAGACTCGGTCGTAATGATGACCTCATCCGTTCCGGTCGTCGGTGCGACCCAATTGAGCGTATCGCCTTTTTCAAGATTGATGGCGAGGAGGCCAGACCGGCGGACATTGGCAAAGTCTTCAAGTTTCGACTTCTTCACCGTGCCATCAGTCGTTGCCATAAACAGGAACTTCGAAGCATCATCCTTGCCGAGCGCAATCATCGCTGTAATGCGCTCTTCATTCGAGAGTTGGAGGAAATTTACGACCGCCTGACCTTTGGCCGTACGGGAGGATTCAGGAATCTCATAGGCTTTGGTCTGGAATACCTTTCCGGTATTGGTGAAAAACATGAGGCTATCATGCGTGGCGATCGTCAATACTTTTGCGATCTTATCTTCCTCTTTCGTCGTCGCGCCGATAACGCCCTTGCCACCACGCTTCTGCACACGATAGACCATCGGGTTCATGCGCTTGATGTAGCCGTCATCGGTCAAGGTCACAATGGCCTCTTCATTTGGAATGAGGTCTTCCTGACGGAATTCACCGATACCGTTCTTCATGACCTTCGTCCGACGTTCATCGCCAAATGTATCACGAACTTCAATGAGTTCAGTCTTCACCATCGCGAGAATTTTCTTCTTGTGTCGGAGGAGGTCTTCGAGGAAGGCAATGAGTTTCAATTTCTCGGCCAGCTCATCTTCAATCTTTTTCCGTTCCAAACCAGCGAGCGTCTGAAGGCGCATCTCGAGGATAGCGGTTGCCTGCTTCTCAGACAACTTGAACTTCTTCATCAAGTTTGTGTGTGCTTCCTCTTTGGTCGGCGACTGTTTGATCGTCTTGATGATCTCGTCGATATGGTCGAGCGCTATCTTCAGGCCTTCCAAGATATGGGCCCGGTCTTTCGCTTTTTGTAACTCATATTCACTGCGACGAGTGACAACCCGCTCGCGGTGAACGATATAATGTTCAAGAATCGATTTCAGGTTGAGAATTTGTGGATCGACACCATCGACCAACGCCAACATATTCACGTTGAAATTCTTCTGGAGATCAGTGAGTGAGTACAGCTTGTTCAACACTTTTTGTGGGAACGCGTCTTTCTTCAAGTCGACGACAATGCGCACGCCATCCTTGTCAGACTCATCACGCAAATCTCGAATGCCCTGAATTTTGTCTTCTTTCACGAGGTCAGCGATCTTCTCGATAAGCGTCGCCTTATTCGTGGCATAGGTCATCTCAGACACGATGATCTGGAACGTGCCGGCTTTATTCTCGACAATCTCCGTTACCGCCCGTGCCGTGATCGGCCCCCGACCAGTCACATACGTTTCCCGGATATCTTTTATATTGTAAATGACTCCTCCGGTTGGGAAGTCCGGCCCCTTGATGAACTGCATCAAATCGTCGATATCGCACTCTGGGTTATCGATCTGATAGCAGATTGCGTCAACGAGCTCATTCAAATTATGCGGGGCGATATTCGAAGCCATGCCAACCGCGATACCAACTGTGCCATTGAGCAAAAGCTGCGGGAGCTTAGCCGGCAGTACCACCGGTTCCTCATGGACCCCATCAAAGTTCGGGATAAAATCCACGGTGTCCTTTTCTATATCAACGAGCATCTCTTCGGCAATCGCTTTGAGCTTCGCTTCCGTGTATCGGTACGCTGCTGCTCGGTCACCATCCATAGAGCCAAAGTTTCCCTGCCCCCAGATAAGCGGGTATCGCAACGAAAAATCCTGAGCCATCCGGACCATGGTGTCATAGACCGCTGTATCACCATGTGGGTGGTACTTACCGAGCACTTCACCGACGACGGTCGCTGACTTACGGAATTTTGCTGATGAACGCAATCCGGTCGACCACATCGAGTAGAGGATGCGACGGTGCACGGGCTTCAATCCATCACGGACGTCCGGCAGTGCCCGTCCTACGATGACGGACATCGCATAATCAAGGTACGACTGCTTCACCTCATCGGTGATACTACGTGATTCGATTCGACCGGAGTGGAATTCGTTCTTTTCGGACATAGGGCGCGAAGCATTTATCGAACGGGTACAGTCTGGTTATCCCCAGACTCTTTGCTATCTTCTTTGGGCACGAGACCCTCTTCATCTGGATTGATACGCTGCCGTGACTCTACCTGTTCACGGAGAAATTCTTCACTAGATTTCTGCCGACTGGCATCCAGAGACTTTTCGCCTGAAAGCAATTCATCAAGCGAAAAGTCCGATGGTTTCGGAAGAATTCCGCTTGATACTCCATCGGCATTTTTCTTGGCGACCGTTTTTTTGAAGTTTTCTGTCACCGTGAGAGACCAGATGATAATAACAAAAAACATCGAGGCCGAGACACAACCAACGACGTACCGGCTGCGAATATGCTCCGGTTTCTTTTTCACTTCTTCAATCCAGCTTTGGATATTCCAGCGCATAGACTTCGAAAATTAATTCTTTGCCAAAAGGACGACTTCCATATTCTTCCCCTCCAGATCTTTCTTCTTCACATTCCATTTCGCAATCGTTTCCTTCGGGCAATTCCCAATCGCTTTACAGAACGGCTTTTCGTCCGGGAGGGTCGTCGTCATGCCAGTGATCTTGTAGTGCATCGGGATGACGGTTTTCGGCTCAATCTTTCGAACAAGTTCATCAATCGTCTCTACCGGGAGTGTGTCCTGGCCACCGGCTGGAACAAACAGCACATCGATATCCGAAAGTCTTTCGACCACGTCTGGTGTTGGTTCATCCCCCAGGCTCCCAAGAAAACATAGTCGCATTTCTTCCGTTTCAAACAAAAATATTGTGTTCTGACCACGCTTGGCACCACCTTCGGTATCGCGCGCACTCTGAAACCCGATAATGGCCACCCCTTTGGCCGAATATTCGCCCGGCGCAAAAACCTTTACCGGCTCACCCTTTACAACCGTCAATTCCTCGGCTTCCGATGCCTGATGAGAGAGGAGGAGGATGTCGGCTTCGCCTTGAGGAGCACGCAGTCCGAGGCCTTTGCCAGGTGTATCGGTCACAATGACGACATCCTCGGTGGCGCGACCGTTAGGCTTCGTCGTGATCTTGAAACAATAGTCACCGTAATACTGAATATTCATCCCGTTAGAAGCAGACACTCCTGCCTAATTTAGTCGTTAACTCGCCAAGGCTACTAAGTTTATTGTTTTTTTCACATCCTTTTTCCTCGTTTGACTACTGATTCTAACGGGATTCATAGAGAAAAAAGTCGTTTCAGACGCTTGAATACAGCCATTCTAGCAGGGAATCCGTCGACTATCAAGAAGCCGCTTAGACTTTTTAGTATTGACAGATTATGATAAAATTGCTATTGTATGAATTCTGTACCAAATTGGACATTTCTTTGACAACAAAATCACTCTCATTCGCTCATCGCGGTGAAATAGCCCGCTCAACCAACACGAAAGGAGTTACCGTGAGATCTCTATTCTCTCCCAAGATGATGCTACACATCATCGGACTACTCTTGTGCCTCTTTGTCCTCGGGCTTTGCCTTTTCGGCGTCAAGCCTGGTATCGAGATCATGGCCATGACGCTCGGATACTCCACGCCCAACTGGGTTACCAACACGCTCACGGCGATCGTCAGCCTCCTCGTGCTGCTGTGGGGCTTTCGAGACTTTCGGCGTATGTTCCCAACCAATCCCAACTGATCAGAAGGAGTCATTTATGAAATCCCTGCGACACTGCTCGAGTCGTGAGCTCATCACCAGGCGTATGTGGACCCTGTTCATCTCTGCTTCGCTCGCGGCGGCCATGGCAACCGGACTCATCCTGGCGGCTCTCAAGTTGTTGGGACTGCTCCCACAGTCACTCGCCGGCATCTGGCCATACCTCATCGGTATTGGCGCTCTCGCGTTTCCGGCCTACGACTGCCGTATTTCGGTAGAGCGAGAGATCAGCCAACGCATGTTCCAGCACGGCCTCATCGCGGTGATCAAGAAGATCCGACCAGGCTCCGACCCGGGTGATCTTCCCACGACCTCCGCCAACCCTTCCAAGGAGTCCTGAAGTGAAAGTGAATCGCTTGTTCACAATCATCGTTTGGCGACTCCCCCGCCATCACTGAGACCGGCTCTTCCTAGCACCACCCTTCCCTATCTTCGCCTCGTTGCCACTGCTCCGAGGCTCTTTTTTTACTTAATTTACCTAATTAGAGTGTTTTCTCGCTCTTGCCAAAGTGTATTTCCTCTGCTAGACTGGCAGCACCACCTTAATTTCCGTTAAGACAACTGGATACGGGATGCTTAAATCCCGATTGAGAAGTCGTTTTCTCTGTTTTTTCTTCTCTTTTGGCTTTTCTGCACCCCATATTTTGGGGTTTTAATTTTTATTTGGAGCCCTCCCCTCTCCAACTCATCGCACACCTATGACCATGACCAATAACATGACCGACTTGAAGCTCAAGAGCAACATGTCGGAACTCGAGCAGCTCTATGAAGCCCACTCTGCTTCGATACCAGATATCGGAGAAGTTGTCCCGGGTACTGTCATCCACGTCGGATCAAGCTCAGCCTTGGTCGACCTCGGCCCCCTCGGCACCGGCATCGTCCTTGGGAAAGAAATGAAGGATGGCCTCGGCGGCGGCGTGAAGCTGCGTCTCGGTGATACTGTCCAGGCGACCCTCATGGATTTCGAAAATGAGGACGGCATGATCGAGCTATCAATCCGTGAAGCATCCTATGACAAGAGCTGGGAAGATATCGAGTTGAAACTTCAAAAGAAGGAAGTTGTCGAAACGAAAGTGAACGATGCCAACAAGGGTGGGCTCATGATTGAGGTGAACGGCATCCCTGGTTTCCTCCCCGTGTCGCAGCTCGCCAGTGAGCACTACCCGCGCGTCGAGGACGGTGACAAAAACAAGATTCTCGACCTATTGAAAAAGCTCGTGGGTGAAACGCTCACCGTGCGCATCCTCGATGCTGATC
>JBATNS010000071.1:0-9923 GCA_049290475.1 Candidatus Moraniibacteriota bacterium
TCACTATCCTTGGCCATGTCGATCATGGCAAAACTACTCTGCTCGATACTATTCGCAAAGCCAACGTGGCCGCAGGAGAGGCTGGTGGTATCACTCAAAAAATCAGCGCCTACCAAGTAAAAAAGCACGGGCAGCTCATCACCTTCATCGATACTCCCGGCCATGAGGCATTTTCCGGTATGCGTGAACGTGGCGTCTCAATTGCAGACATCGCCATTCTTGTTGTGGCCGCTGACGATGGCGTCCGACCACAGACGAAGGAAGTTATCCAATTCATCAACGAGAAGAAGCTTCCCGTCATCGTCGCCATCAATAAAATCGATAAGCCCGACGCTAAAGCCGACCGGGTGAAGCAAGAATTGGCTGAAAATGGCCTGCTTTTTGAAGGTTGGGGTGGTAATGTCATGTGTGTTGAGATTAGTGCAAAAAGCAATATCAATATCGACAAGCTGCTCGATGCCGTCCTCCTCCTCGCCGAAGTCGAAGAGTTTACCGCCGACGAGAAGCGGGATGGCCTCGCTGTCATCCTTGAATCCCATCTCGATCCACAAAAGGGACCCGTCGCCACGGTACTCGTGAAAACTGGAACGCTCAAGGTTGGTCAGGATATTATTGCTGGATCTGCTTTTGGCCGTGTTCGCCGCCTCGAGGACTTCAATGGGAAAAATCGTGAGACGGCAGGCCCATCGGTTCCCGCTATCCTTTATGGATTCAGTGATGTTCCCCAGGTGAACGACGTTGTTCAAGTCGTCTCCGGCAAATCGCTCGCTCGGATGAAATCCCAAGAAGCCCTTCTGAAAGAGGGCGAGGTGAAGAAGGTGATCCGAAAAGAGGACGAGAATGTGAAACGTTTTGCTATCATCATCAAGGCTGACGTTCAAGGATCACTCGAGGCGCTCCAGCAGATTCTCGGCGCCATCGAACATCCCGAGGTAACAATCGATGAAATCGCTGCCGGTGTCGGGAGTATCACCGAATCTGATGTGAAGCTCGCTGCTTCAAGCCACGCAAAAATCTTTGGTTTTAACGTCGAACCGACATCTGTTGCCAAACGCATCGCTGAGACGAGCGGTGTTGCTATCCAGAGCTTTAATATCATCTACAAGCTGGTCGAGACCGTGAAGCTTGATCTTGCGGCCCTGCTCCCGCCCGAAATCATCCGAACTGACTTCGGCCGACTCTCCATCCTGGCAATTTTCAAGAGCGGGAAACGCGATATGATTATTGGCGGCCGCGTATCAGAAGGAAAAATCGTCCGGAACTCTCTCCTCGAAGTAAAACGGGGTGACGAAATTATCGGCTCCGGAAAGATGGGAAATCTCCAGCGGAACAAGGAGAAAGCCGAGGAAGTCGGTCAGGGCAATGAATGCGGACTGGTCTTCGATGGTTCAGTGAAACTCCAGGTTGGAGATACACTCCTCTCATACAATATCGAAGAAAAGCGCCGAACACTCTAACCCGCCAGCGGAGCATTCACGCCGGCCCCGATGGCCGGTTTTTGTTTGAGCCACGATTGACGGCCAATCGAGCCACTACTATACTCCACCTTCCGCAAAGACCCCGTGTTAGACTAGAAATGTTATGCAATATTCCCTTCCCATACCCGTACGAGATACCCTGCACACCCTTGAGCGGGCCGGGTTCAAGGCGCATATCGTCGGTGGGTCACTTCGAGACCTCCTCATTGGCCGTATACCAAAGGATTGGGATATCACAACTGATGCTCATCCAGAGGCAATCCAAAACCTCTTTCCTGATTCGGTCTATGAGAATTCCTTCGGAACAGTGGGTGTAAAAGTCCCCCGTTTTTTGCCAACGACTCCAAATGATCATGAACACGACATTATTGAGGTGACCACCTTCCGAACCGAGACCGGGTACAGCGATCAACGCCACCCGGACGCCGTGGATTTTGTGACATCCGTCGAGGAAGACTTGGCTCGACGAGATTTCACAGTGAATGCCCTCGCTGGTCATGTCACCGACAGTGCAGAAAGTTCAGCCACCATCGACATCATTGACCCCTTCAACGGACAAGAGGATCTTGATAGGAAGATTATCCGAGCCGTCGGCGAACCTAAAAAGCGTTTTGCTGAGGACGGATTGCGTCTCATGCGTGCCATCCGATTGGTCACCGAGCTTAGTGATCCAGCCAAAGAAGTGCTCGATTGGTCGATTGAGAAGGAGACCGGTCAGGCCATTCACGATCTTTCGGACAATGTATCACACGTTGCGAACGAGCGGATCCGGGATGAGTTTTCCCGCATTATCATTTCACCTCACCCAAGCCAAGGAGTCATGCTCCTCCTCGAATCAGGCCTGCTCCAACACATCGTTCCGGAACTCGTAGAAGGAGTCGGTGTCACACAAAATCTCCATCACATCTACACGGTCTGGGAGCATAACCTCCGGGCCCTGGCGACATGCCCATCAGATGATCTCGCTGTTCGACTCGCGACGCTCCTTCATGACGTTGGGAAACCGCGGACAAAGCGGGGGGAGGGTCTTCATTCGACTTTTTATAATCATGACCATGTCGGGGCTCGAATGACGAGAGTCATCCTGGAACGCCTGCGCTATCCGAAAAAAATTGTCGATCATGCTTCGATGCTCGTTGATAACCACCTCTTCTACTACAATGTCGGCGAGGTGACTGAGGCTTCAGTCCGCCGACTTATTAAACGCGTTGGACGAGAGAACATGGATGACCTTATGGCTGTTCGTATTGGCGATCGGCTTGGTTCAGGCGTACCGAAAGCAAAACCCTACAAACTCCGCCATCTCGAGTATATGGTCGAAAAAGTTTCGAATGACCCAACCTCAGTAAAAATGCTGAAGATTAATGGGGCAGCGCTCATGCGAGAGCTTGAGCTTGCCCCCGGACCAAGGATCGGTGCATTACTTGATTGTCTCCTCGCGGAAGTGATTGATAATCCAGTAAATAATACTTCAGAAGCCCTTCTTGACCGAGCTCGGCAACTCATGGATAATGACCTCGATGTACTTCGATCCCTCGCGAAAGAACGTATTGACGAACAGCGAGCGGAGGAGGACAAGGCCATTCGTGGTCACCATCATGTCAGTTAAGAATTTTTAAAGGCTTTAGGAAGCCTTTATTCCTTTTTTCAGTCAACAGAGTAGCTTACCTGTGTTTATCCCGTCACATTTTCGGGGCATAGTATAGTGGTAGTACATGCGCTTCGGGTGCGTAAGGTCTGGGTTCGATTCCCGGTGCCCCGACTACTACTCAGTGTGACGGGATAAACGTAGGTAGGTCAGGAATAGTGATAAAAGACCCTAATAGTAGTTTGTTGTTCAAAAACTTCGCCCACCTATCATGAAGCTAATTATCGAAAATCTGTCCGACAACATTGTAACGCTTTTCCGACGGGCTGGTTTTACTTTCCAACGAGAAGAAAAAGGTGAAATGAGTTTCGTTCGACCGCTCGGGCGATCCGGCTATCCACGCTTTCACTGCTATACGAAACCGCATGGCCTCGGCATCGAATGCAATCTCCATCTCGACCAAAAGCGAGAAACATACGGCCGGGCAACACGACATCATGGGGAATATGAGGAGGCAGGAGCGTTAGCTGAAGAACTTCTCCGAATGGAATCTATTATTGGAACGCTCACGCGCGTTGTTTAAAATCTGAAAATTTTCTAATGCTATCAAGCAGCCTGAAAGAATTTTTCATACGAAATAATAAGATACAATTATGCTGTGGTGGTGGAATGGTAGACACGCTAGCCTTAGGAGCTAGTGCTCAGACGAGCATGAGAGTTCGAATCTCTCCCACAGCACTGAGATGAGTGATAGCCAGACAAATCGATTCTTTTCCGTCAGGGCCATTAATATTTACCTCCCCATCTTCTTCTCATGACTCTTAAGAAACAAAAAACTCTCCGTACGGAGAGTTTTTTGTTTAGCTATTCACGTTGGCGATTTCTTGACGGCGCCGGCTCAGGTACATTCGGTATAAGAGCAAACACTACTCCAGAAGCGAAAAGGATAAGAAAGACAGAAAAGAGCACCTTGAGAGCGAAAAGAACGGGGCCAGGAAGATAGCTTGCTATCAAAGCATAGTATTTTTTCGCGCCCGTATAGGTGAGATTTGTCGTATCCGGTTGCTCAACCTGTGTATTGTTGCTGAAGTAAATTTCTGTCGTATCGAGGGTAGAGAGTCCCCAGATATCTTCCATCGCTTGGCGAACGAGCGTACTCGGGCGATAGACTGCTTGGATAGAGACGTTATAGACCGACTTACCGATCTTCGCGGCAGGAAAGGAAATGACGTTGGATGAAGGATCGCCGACTACACTACCATCGACCGTCCAGGACCGCTCAACCTTCGGGGGAGCTTCGCTTGAGAGAAAATCAGGGGTAAAAATTGCCCGGACGGGAACATTATTTTCTGCATACGTTTCCAGTGTATCTTTGCTGAACTCCGTGTATGCATTACCGGTCGTATCAACGAACTGCCCGAGAACTTTCGGCCACACATTATTTTGGTCATTTGAGATGATACTCACCGCTGGCTGGACGATCTTGAAGGTCCGAGAAAGAGTCACTGTCTTCTCGGTTGAAGTACCTACATCGATCCGGTTGGCAGTCAAGGCGATATTGTAGGTATCACCGATATTACCAACGACTGGAAAAAAGTTTATATTCCCCTGCCGGTCATCCGAACACTGTACAGAAACCTTGGCATTACAGATGAGCGGCTGGCCATTGATAGTCCAGTTATAATTGGAGAGGCTCGGATCCAACGGTATCTCGATGCCAATGATCTCATTCCTGATAACACGGCACAGTTTGCTATCGAGGCGGCTCAGCGCTTGTTGTTCTGCTGGATCAGTCGCATTGAAAGCACCGGAACAAATCTCATTGGCCGCATTGAGGGAGACATGGGCCGGATCGCCAGCGACTGTCACCGTATGAGCCACGATACGATCCTGACTGGCATTGAACTTCACGATAGTACTGCTCCGCCCTCGACGACTCGCCCCAGAAGCATTGAAATTTTCTACGCCCTCCACTCGAAAACGCAGATAGCCGATGTCATTTCGTAAATACGTCGAAAAAGGGTTAATGCCTAAGACATCCGTCCCTCGAATATTCATACTGAGCCGCACTCTATTCACTCCATTTCCCCGGACCGGTGAGAGTAGTTTGCGCCCGCCCGCAAGGCTATTGAGTGCAGCGGTGACATTTATCCAAGGCCCAGCCGGATTGGCTGTGCCATCAGGAGATAACTCAACGCGCCAATCATAATACACGTTCTGTATCTCTTGGGCTGCGTTGTCGACGGTTGCCACAACTTCGAGTATATCACCATCCCCTCGAGTCCCCACATCATTCATCGGATCGCTCGGCGAAGCTGTCAGTGACAATTCCAGATTTGTCGCTTGGCCACCTTCGGTCGGATCCACCAGGTTATCAAAGAGACAGTCGTTCAAGTCCATATCAATAGTCGGGATGACTACCTGATATCCCTTGACGTTGAGAGCGTACGACCCCGTCCCACCGGCTGGCTTACACTTATTCTTTGAAAATGCCCACATGATTCCATTAGAAGAATCCTGATGTTTTGTCGGAATCATTGATGTCCCTTCAATAACAACACCCACTTTATCTCCCCGAAGGTAATTCCAGGTGAACGAATCGCGTCCAAGGCCGACGACATTTGCCTCATCTTTATTGCCATTTCCGGCCGTGTCTGGATCATTGGAATCAGTCTGCCAGAAACGCTCTTCATTCGCTCCGAAAACACCATCGCCAGAGGTAAAGCCAGGAGCGTCTGGAAAGAGGTGACGGCAAATTGGGTTTGGTGCGCCGCCAGCCGTGGGATCACAGTCTCTGAGCTCCTCCTCACAGGAATTCGCTGTTGCAGGGTTCGAGACACAGCACGGCGTGCCGACCGAACAGGCAGAAACATTAAAGACCGAACAGTAGGGAAGCGCCGAGACATAATACTCCCCGCCAGTAAAGACAAAGGTTGACCCGCTCGCGGTCGCTGAACCACCCGCTGAAAGATTGATGGTTCCTGGATCGACGTTGGCACTCTGTACCATACAGACTGGTGTCTTGCCAGGGGTTGGACAGATAAAAGAAACGCTCCCGCTCCCGCTCGCGAGTTCGTAGTTCTCACCGCTCGTATTGTCATGGAAATAGCAGTGATTCGGCACATTGACCCGATTGTCACCGCCAAATCTCGCCGAATAGCCATCGGCATCCGTGTCAGCCCCATAATTCACATTGGCCAAATCAACGTCATTGGAAGCGAGAATCCGATGGGCCATGATTTTCCAGTCGTTGTGATTCAGAACGCCACTCCCATCGAGATCACATTGAGGCGTCACGGGATTACCGGGGGCACACTCGGCCCGCATCAGATACCACGTAAAGTACAGTTTCGAGGCGTCATTAGAAAAATATGTTGCAAACGATCGGGCCGTAATTTTTTCTCCTTCCGTTGGGTCAGAAGGGGAAAAGAAGAGTGAGACTTCAGGAGTAACTTTTTTTGAATCAGCCACATTGAGCGATTCACCTTGATCCTGAACAGATCCGGTGTCGATATGATAACGACGCTCGATATCAGCCGCCGACTCAGAAGCTGAGGGAATACTCGGTGAACCAAAAAATGCTGAGGCGGGCAGTGCTGATGAAAAAAATACCTGCAGCCCCATCAAGACGCTAACCAATCGAAACCATTTTTTCTGTTGCATATCTCTCAATATAATCAGCGAACTATGAGTACGATTGCATCGGTAAGGAAAAAATAAAACCAAGAAGCGCCGAAACTGTACCAAATCGAACCGGATTGGTAAGCGATCAGACCGGCGAACGGAGAAAAAATAAGATACGGAATCATCGAAGCATTCAGACCACCACTCGCATAGAGTAAAGACCCGAAAATCCCTGCTTGAGCCAGCACAGACCAAAATCCCCACCGACGAAGCCATAGCAACATGATGAACCCTCGAAAAAAGACTTCGAAAAGCATTACGATGAAACCGCTGATGAAAACTTCGTAGAGAACGAAGAACAGAAACTGTTCTTCTACGACTACCGGCAGCCGGTACTCGCGGAGAAGCGGGGTGAAATTCCAAAGGACAAAGAGCGCGGAGAGGGCGGCAACGAGACCGAGAACACTGCCACCGATGCCGGCCCAGACATTCCCCTTCCGAAAACCGATGGCTGAAAAGGGACGCCCTAACATTATTCTACAATAGGCCAGTGGAATGACCAAGAAGACGCCCAGGGCGAGGATGAGGTTCTGGAGTACCGGACTGATACTCCCATTCTCATCAAAATCGCCCAGGAGTAGGATAGCCGCGATAACGACGACCGTCGTACCGATAAACTCCTTGTGCCGCGAAGCGAGCCGTATCCATCCCTTCATAAAAATCTTGCTATAAGTTTTCTCCTCTATTATACATCTCTACCAATACAAGTGGTGTGCAATTTCGTATTTGTTCTTTACGCCCCCAAATTTATGATGCAGCCAGTGTCTTGCCTACGGCATTATCCTCAATTACCTCTCTAGAGTAGACTACTTCTTCCTCGAAATGCAGCATCCCATCATCACCCTCAGCATACTTGTCTTTCGTAAATTGAATGAAAGGGTACTGCTGGATGATTTTCTGAGCAGTTGTGCCTGAATTATCGAGCGTTGACACATGGAGGGAGAACCTAGCATCGGTGACGCCTAATTCGTATTGTTCAAGTGCTTTAACAAAAGCTGAGAATTTACCCGGTATCATCTGCATGAGCCGCAGCGACCCTGGCCCGACATACCGCTCAAGTATTTTCCCTATGTGCAAAACTCCTGTCTTTTTCGAGTAGGCAGAAAAGATCTCATCCTCGACTGCTTCTTTATTCTTATTCGTTACTCGCGAGACACGCTCTATCAAAGCATTGACGCTACTCACATAGTTTTGATAGTCCCCAACATCAGGGTTTTTAATACCTGCTTGCTTTGAAATTTTTTGGGCGAAATACTCTGTTATACCTTCATTGAGCGGGTTTAGTATCATCCCCAATTTCTTTGAGTCACGAGTAACCCCGCTTACCTTCATATCGTCGGATTCCGTGATATCCTCAAACTCTCTGGTCGAGCGCTCTGGATTATAAGAGAGGGCATGCAAAGTCTCATGCACGCGTATATGTACAGCCTTATCAGGATCGTTGCCTTCGGGATGCAGCACGAGGATACTGTTAGCTGCTGGGAGATACCGTCCAAGATAGTGCATTTGGAGCTTTCCACTCATATTCTGCTCAGCGAGCGCGAGACCCAACTTTCCCAGATGCAGCGCCTTCGGTGCAATCTCCGCGTAGCTTGTTACCCCTGCCTTTTCTACCATTTTAGAAAGTGCACTTTCGCAACGATTGAGCGTCTCTTTAAATTTCGGATTCGCTAACAGGGCCCGCGTATCCGTCTCTTCCTGATGGAGCATCCTATCCAGATCCTCCTGCAGGTGTCCTTCCTTGCCGGCAGAAACAAGTTTTCCAATCTCTTCCTCAGAAAAACCCAATATCTCCAACATCATCTTATTTAAATTTTTTGGACGGACCTGGCCCTCGTAGGACGGTACGAACGGCTTTGAATCAGCTTTTCCTATTTGTGCCAGAATATGTTCAAACTCAGGAACTACCTTTGGTAATAGTTTTTGAAAATCTATCCTCGGTTGCTCGGCTGCCATCGAAAAATCCTGTGGTAACGCTCTCTCTAGATGAGATTGCTCGGTGCCGGGCAATGTTATAGAGACAGTCTGTGTGTTTCTTTCAGATATAGAGCGGTTGGTACTACTTGGATGAAGGCCGACCTTTGTCCGCCCTATATTCTGGGCTGGATAGTCTCCCACCTCAGTATCTGGGGACTGGTGCAGCGGTGCGGCCAAGGCCATCATTGTACCAGTAGCAGCCGCTACCCCCTTCGGCGACCGGCCCAACTGTGACAATCGACTCCCGGCTTCACGGATTCTTGCCTCGGCGTCATCTGGCTTGCTTACCACTGACTGATATTGGAGAGTGCTTGGAACAAGTGAAGACCGCGTCCCAGAGCGGGATACACCTTGCCTAATACCAGCTGATGAAGCAGCCGAGGCGGCTGACCGCGGGGCCTGTGCCATCGGAATCAAAGTCGGTGACCCAGCACCCATGGCCGAGGAAGCTACAGCTGATATACGCGCTGGATGTTCAGCAGAAGATGGGGCACCAACTGACTGAAGACGGCGAGTGGACGCGATATCACTCCCAGAGACTGCCTGCTGTCGGGCGGGTTGCGCTCCTCTATAGACTGAACCATTAGCCGCTCTGCCGCGGACTTGAGCCGGTTGCACTCGTGCTCCATCCATCATTCTCGGAGGCAAAGCAGCGCTCCGTGCAGCCCCGACCTCCCTCGTCATGGCATCATTGGCCGCCGAATGGAGATCTGGCGCTGCTGTTCCAGGTTGCTGGATGAGACCGCTCCCTCCAGAAAACCCAGACATTCTCGACGCTGGTGTAGCCCGTCCCTGGGGTGAGGTTGCCTCCGGCGATACATCCACTTGGGCTGCTATCTGCGCTTGCCGGGCCACTGCTCGAGCCATCTGTGCTTGCTGTACCTTTTGCTTCTTCGTGAGTGTGTTGTTACTTGCGGCTGTTGCCTTCTGAGCTTCCTTCCAAGAGCGATAGGAAATGATGTATAAGAATACAATCGTCAGTGTTTCCAGAGGAAGAATATTGATAATAAAACCGACTCCCTCGATGAGGGTGAAGAATACCATGACCATACCCTGGGCAACGCGTTTACTTCCACGAGCCCCAGAACGATCAAAGGTGAATAGGAGCATGAAAATCAGGAACGAGAAACAGAGTGTTACTGCCGTTCCAATTGCCGGTAACGACCCAATGCCAATGAGGTCAAGCGTGTCCTTTA
>JBATNS010000072.1:0-2198 GCA_049290475.1 Candidatus Moraniibacteriota bacterium
TCTCCATTGAATAGCCTATTGTCAATTTTTCAAGATCGAAAACTTCGATTCGCTGCCGTTATTGCTGTTCTCCTCACCGTTGTCGTCCTGATCGCTGGATTGTATTTCTGGTGGTCGTCTTCAAAAGAGGAAGAAAAAGAGGGACAACCGGATGTGCAAGTTGAATCTCCAAAGATTCCAGAAACAAAACCGCGGGTAGAACCGCTTTCTCAAGCCAAGTATTTCGCTAATCAGCCAAATATCCTCTCTTTTGATACGGAAACCGTAACAGCCGATCAGATAAAAAACACCTTGCTTCAGGTCGGACAGGCAATCAAAAAGGATAATTTGCCTGGAGCAGTCGAATTTCTCGTTCGGGACCAGAAGCTCAACCCACTTGCTTTCTCACGTTTTGCCTATCTCGCTAAGCTCAACATCCCAGCGGAACTGTTGGGGACGCTCGATGAAGCCTTCTCGCTGTATGTTGTTATCGATGAGACGCGACCTCGCCTTGTGCTTCTCTCGTATATCAAGGATCAACCGGCCTTTACGGTCGAGCTTCAGCGGAATGAAAAGAATTTAGCTCAGGCAATCGATTCGCTCTTTCTCGACGTGACGACCGCTCCCAAGGGCAACCTCACGTTCCGTGACGGAACATATCTTGAACGGCCGGTCCGCTTTACAAATGTTGATGCATCGATTGGTCTTTCGGTTGACTACGCAGTTCGCGGCCGTCAGTGGATTATTGGTACGAGTAGAAGTTCGTTGCGGGCAGTGCTCGATAAAACTGGTCTATAAGCCATTTTTTGAAAGTAAAAGACTTATTATTTTCCCGGTCTCACCGAGTGATTGATTTATTTTATTGCAACCATGTCAAAGAACCGCGCAGATAAGATATTTTTCCTGATGTAAATTGACTCGAGTGTTTTTTTCTGCTATAATGACTTTGTCGTAGTGAGAAAGTTGCTTAAAAATATGATCTGAACACAGGGGACCCTCTCCTCCGCATGAAGTATGGGAATGAGAAGGTCCTCACTGTTTAACCGTTCGGTGCATCGTCACCAACTGCTCCTAATCTGGTCTGGAGCGCGCCGCCAAAACAAAAACAAAAATGTCGAGAAAAATAATATTATGCTCGGCCTTTACACAAAAACAAAAAACAAAAACCAGTACCTTCAAAAATTGTTTGGCATAGCCAAAGAACGGTGAGAGATCAGGATTAAACCAGAAATGTCCTATTTGCGTGGGCATCAAACCACATACCTCTCCGCGTGGAAGCGAAAATGCCTCTCACCCGGGCTATACTTCTCCAGAGATATGTTGGGCACACGCACGCTGGGCGCTTGTACAGCCAATTTTTTTAAAATATTGGGCGTCGTCAAGCGCCCGGCACCAACACCTCCTCCGTGTCTGGTAGTGGGAAAAAAGATAGTTGAATGGCCAATCCGGGCCTTTTTTTGTTGCCAAAAGAGAGTTTTATCGCTATGTTTCAGAGAAAGAGCTTAAATAAGCCATATATGGAGAATACTGAAATAATTGGAAAAGCTGGAGAGGATGCGGCAGCAGCCTATCTTGAAACTCATGGCTATCGTATTCGGGAGCGGAATTATGCTAACACTAAGGGTATCCGGCTGGGAGAAATTGATATCGTGGCTCAAAAAAAGGATGAAATCATTTTTGTGGAGGTGAAAGCAGCCTTCATCACAAGCGGGGAGGAAGAACGCCTACCAGAGTGGCAAGTGAATCACTCCAAGCTCCGAAAAATGGAGAAAGCGGCTGGTATCTACCTCCGAGAGAAGCGTCTGGAACATCGAGACTATTCCTTCGATGTTGTAGCGGTGACATTTTTTTCGGACAGGGAGCCAGAAATACGGCATCTGGACCACGTATTCTTCTCGTAGACAGACCGTTTTCAATCCTCTATACTGAGACTATCTTAATCGTACATCTATGGCTCTAGATACTACTACTGTCGCACGCTTAAAGGAAAAACTCCTCGCTGAAAAAGTTCGTGTTGAGGCTGAACTTGGTCGCTTTGCCAAACCAACGGGAGCGGAAGGTGACTATGAGACGCAATTCGAAAATATCGGGACCGATCCTGACGAAAATGCGACAGAAGTTGAGGGCTACGCTGATAACATAGCCATTGAAGGAACGCTTGAAGGCGAGCTGAAAGACGTGAATGACGCGCTCGCCAAAATAGAAGCTGGGAAATACGG
>JBATNS010000073.1:0-4610 GCA_049290475.1 Candidatus Moraniibacteriota bacterium
ACCCTACTCTAGCGGGTAGGGCCCGAAGAGACAAGCGCTGACGATACGGTGAACTACAGCGGCAGGATAGCTACGAGGATACCGATGCCGACAAGGGCACCGAGGAGTTTCAGGAGTATGGAGAGCCGGTGTTCGTACAGATAGTGGAGGTCTTCCTTGATCCAATTGTCGTTGCCTCTCGAGGCGACGAGTGCCGTCATCTCTTCCGGCGACCAAGAAACGACGAGATGATTGAAATCATAATGGATCTCGCCGTCTTTGCTGGAGAAAAATTTGTACCAACGATCTGAGAAGGGCCAGAAGATTCGAATGCCATAGCCCATACCAGAGAGATCGTGGACGAAATGGCCGAAGACTCCGAGTGCGAAGAGGGTCATCCAGGCGGGACCAAAAAAAGTGCCGACAAACAGCGCGACGGGAATGTAGGGGACGGGGTTGTGGAGGAAAGTACGGTGAGCGCCCATGATCTTGCCACCGATGGTGCCACGCTCGAGGTATTCGATCCAAAAGTCGATGTCCGGAAGCAACGCAAACAAGACACCAGCGAGTATCCAGCCAGGTGTCAGCGTCTGTTCGAAGAAAAGCCCGATCAGGAAGGCCCAGAGCAGGCCGAGTTTGATATCGAGAAACATAAATCGCAGGCAGTCTAGCAGGAAACAAAAAAACCCTCCACAGCAGAGGGTTCAGTTGTGCGATTCGGGGTTTTAACGCCTGAGTGCTTTGACAATCGCGATAAGCACAACGGCACCGATGAGGGCGACGATGAAGCTTTGGACATTGAAGCCGCTGACACCGCCGTAACCGAGGAATCCAACCAACCAACTCCCCAGCATAGAGCCCACGATGCCGACGACGACATTGATGATGATGCCTTGCTGTGCGTCCGTCTTCATGACAAGCGATGCGGCCCAGCCGACCAGTCCGCCGAAAATAAGATAGATGAGAAAATTCATATGGGTATGTTACTGGCCTTGCTGATCAAGCTTGACGGCGGCCTCGGATGTCGAGACGCTCATGCTCATAACGAGGAGTTTGACGATGCCCCAGGCGATGACAAAGTAGACGAACATCGCGAGGATGGTTGTCCACTCGAAAACGCTCCCTTGAGCCTTAGAGACCTTGAAGACAGTCGCAAACGGGGCAGCAAACGGGGCGGTCACCAAATAGATGAAACTGGTGAAACCGGCTCCGGCATTGGCACCGAGGAGTTTCAGTACGAGACGAAAAGCGAGGAGAACCTCAACGAGGCCGAGGATGTACCAGACAATCTGGGTTCCACGGTAGAGGGGGCGGGTGCTGCCTGATGTTGTAGCATCCATAGGCGTAAAATCAATAATTACACTGCCTGGCCGATGTAACAGACATACCCATAGGCGTGTGTGATTAAAAATTTTAATGGCCTTATTGCATCTCTAGTATACGCTTCATCAGAGGAAATAGCGAACTTTTATATGAAAGTCAGTGAAACAAAAAAATCCCTATCCATGATTAAAGCATAGGGATCTTTTGCTTTGCAGGGAATGATGTAGCCCCAAGGGGAATCGAACCCCTCTTACCAGGATGAAAACCTGGCGTCCTAACCGATAGACGATGGGGCCTTGTAACAGCTTTTAGAGAATAGGGGTGAGGGTAAGTCCGTAAACTTTACCAAAGCCTGAAAGCTTAATCATCGTTTAGAGATGAAAAAAGCCTCTACGAAGGCATCGCTACTCTACCACAAGGAACAATTTTGGCAAGCATTTTAGCAATCAGTTTGAATAAAATAATTGACACAAGCGATTTTTCATGATACACTTTTTCGGTTAATATTCGTCCCTTTCCAATTACCCAACCTCACGAGGAGTGAACACATGTCTCTGTATGAAACGGCCCGAAATGGGTTTGCCATTGTCGGTCTTCTCACCGTCAGTGCTGCCATCGGTCTTGCTCTCTGGCACGCCGTGGCTGCCTGGCGTCGCTACTCAGCCCTCCGCGATCTGCGGGCCAACCAACGTGCCAAGGCCAATGCTCGGTCGGATATCTCGAGTGATGAGCTCGACGAGATTGGCTACGAAGCCATGGGTATCGTCCGCCGAGAAACTTGATCGGAATCCGATCAAGGCAAGAGTCCCTGCTATGCAACCGCGCAGCAGGGACTTTTCAATTTTCTGAAACTTATTCTCTAGCTCGGTACTTCGCGATGAGCGCAGCATAGAGTTGTGCACTTTCACGGATTGTTCGTGTTTGGGTGATGCGGTCGACATGGACCAGGCCGAAGCGGAGCCAATACCCCTTATCCCACTCGAAATTGTCGAGAAGCGACCAGTAGAAATAGCCTCGGACGTCAGTGCCATCAGTTATTGCTCGCTCCATGGCCGATAGCGCGGCGGGGATGAATTTCTTTCGGAGCTCATCTGAGGCATCAGCGATACCATTTTCTGTCACATAGATGGGCTTGCTATATGGTTTCAGTTCAATGAGGGCATGATAGAGGGACTCGGGATAGTATTCCCAGCCGAAGTCGGTTTGCACTTCGTTTTTGTTTTGATTGAACCAGCCGTTGATACGGTGATGATTGTAATGGTTGAGTCCGATGAAGTCCTGCGTATCGGTGATTTTTTTGAGGAACCAGTGATTCCACCAGGTGTCAGCGAGCTGCTTGAGAAAGCGATTCATGAAAGAACTCCTGGCGGCTTCGAACCAGATATTATGCTTGGCGATGCCGACCATCACTTCGGGGAACATGTGCTTGATAGCCTGGTACGCGAGCCGATGTGCCCGGACGAGCTGTCGCGAAGCCGAGAAATAGTTAATTACACCGTGTTTTTCCGGCGGCCGAGCGCCATTGAAATAGGCGTGAGCGGCATAGACATCTGGCTCATTGAGAGTGATCCAAAAGCGGACATCTTTGCCGAAAGCAGTCACGACCTTTTTAGTGTACGCTTCAAAATATTTCGGAAAATCTGGCGCCAGAATGCCTCCTTTTTCGCTCAGCCAGAGGGGAAGTGTCCAGTGCCAGAGGGTCACAAATGGCTCGATACCACGGGCCCGGAGGGCAGCGATCATTTCTCGATAATGTTCAAGTGCGGCTTCATCAAATTTTCCTTCCTCAGGCTCAATCCGCGACCACTCGATCGAGAAGCGATAGGCATTGAGCCCGAGGTCTTTCAGGATATCGAAATCCAGACCGTAGCGGTTCCAGTGATCGCAAGCGGTGCCGGAGATATAATTTTTTGGGTCAGTCGCTTCACCTCGGAATTTCTCCCAGCGCGGGTTCCAATGAAAATCCCGTTCTGATTCTCGAGCGAGACGGGTGGCATTCTTACGCTCCCAGTCAGTCCAATCGTTTTTGTTGTTGCCTTCGACCTGATGCGAAGCGGTCGCAGCACCCCAGGAGAAGTCTTTTGGAAATGGCATACAGAGAGTTGTCTCGAACGGTTATTGCTGCTATCATACCACGCCTGTCAGTGGGAAATACCGTATACTGATGTTATGCCTCATACTGCTGAATCAACACATTTTTTGTTTCCAGATCCGAAGACGACCGCTTTTCCGGCGCGGCTCGTGCAGCGTGGGCTCGAGATGATTCCGGGGATGCTCACCTGGGGGACGCTTATCGGTGTCGTTGTGCTTTCGATTTTCGCGCCAGTGGCCGCCGCCGTCTTTATTATCATTTTTGATACATATTGGATTTACAAAGCGATTTACATCACGCTTTTCACGTTGCAGGCTCAGTGGAATATCTCAGAGGGGAAGCGGATAGATTGGAAAGAGCGATATGAAGAATCAGCTCATCCAGCAGAGTACATCGAGAAACTGAAGACCCGGATCAAGACACTCAAGACAGAAATCAAGGCATCACGTGGCTGGAGCGAATGGCGAAAGCGGCGGGGACTACGGCAGGCAATCCGACGCACGAAACGCATCATTCATGAAACAGTCCGTCTGATTCCTATCCAGAAATCGATAATGGATTGGCGCGATGTCGTGCACGTCGTTCTCTTGCCAACCGCTGGAGAGCCGGTCGAGGTGATCGAACCAGCTATCGAATCAATTGCCAAGTCTCGGTTTCCGCTGAGTCAGATTGTCATCCTGCTGGCGACTGAAGAACGCGAAGACCCGGCGACACGGTTGCCGAAAGTCGAGGTGCTCCAATCGAAGTTTGGGCATCTGTTCAAGGATTTTCTTGTCACGACGCATATCGTAGAGACGGGAGAAATGAAATGCAAAGCTTCCAACGCGACATTCGCGGCCAAAGAGCTCATGAAATACCTCGACGGGAAAGACATCGACTACAAACGCGTTATCTTTTCTAACTTCGACTGTGATTCGGTTATCCATCCCGAATACTTTCCGGCGCTGACACACTACTATACGACGAATCCGAATCGTCTCCAACGTGCCTATCAGCCGCTGCCGATGTATCACAACAATCTCTGGGATACGAATGCGCTGGTTCGTGTCGTAGTGACAGGGTCGTCATTCTGGCACCTGTATCAGTCGACACGGCGTGAAATGGTAACCTTTTCGTCTCATTCAGAACCATTCGATACGCTGGTGAAGGTGAATTTCTGGCCGGTCAATATGATCAGCGAAGACTCAGTCATCTACTGGAAGTGTCTCTCGTATTT
>JBATNS010000074.1:0-15172 GCA_049290475.1 Candidatus Moraniibacteriota bacterium
CCGCAAGCTCCATCTCTGGGATTTTTTTATGAAACGACTCGGGTGGCGCATCATCATGCTCCCCCTCATCCTCCATACCGGTCGAGCGCGGTACCAGGCCATCGCGAGTGAGGTTCCCATCTTCCAGGGGATGAAAGAAATCTTTACGACGCTCCAGGCGCGCGGGATTCAAATCGGCATTGTTTCTTCAAGTAAAGAACGCACTATCCGAACGATTTTTGAGACAAATGGTCTCACGGCGGATTTTATCATCCATAGCAATCTCTTTGGAAAAGCCCGCGCCCTAAAACGGACGCTCCACGAACAATCGCTTACGGCACCGAACGTGGTCTATGTCGGCGACGAAGTACGCGATGTCGAAGCTTGCCAGAAAGCGGGCATCAGGATCATCGCCGTCACCTGGGGACTCAACTCCGAAGCGGCACTCCGGAAAGCCGGGGCTGAGACGGTCGATACGCGAGAAGAACTTCTCGCAACTCTCCTTTCCCACTAAGAAGCGTAATACTACGCTACAGGGTGTTTACAAACTCTTCCCATCAAACGGCGTTAGCGTAAGTTTCGAAATATCGACGTTCGCGAACGTTCGGACGTTGATAGCGATGGTCTCCACACCCGTCGCCGGATCCTCACCACGACCAAAAGACTGGACGCCGCAGATTCGGCAAAAAAGATGGGCGATGGCATGCTTGTTGAAGCGATACTCAGTCAACTCAGACTCACCCGAGAGGAGCCGGAACTGCGTAGCTGGAACAAAAGAGAGGATGAGGCTCTTCACTCCGCAATGCGAACAATTGCACTCGAGCACAGCCGCGAGATCAGTCTCGACCTCAAACGTCACGGCACCACAATGGCATCGGCCCTGATAGTTGGACATAAGCATGGTATTTATCGCCTTCAGCATAGCATATGGCACCCCCTTGACGGGGGCTTGCTTTTTCCCTAGAAACCTGTTAGTATGGACCCATAGAAGTCGAGGAATATAGTCGAGTTTCCCGCATTCTAGATTAATTGAAATTTAGAGCAGCACCATTATGACTGGTACTATCAAGACGCTCACGGATCGTGGATTCGGTTTCATCGCTCGCGAAGGCGAGACGAAGGACCTGTTCTTCCACTCCAAGGAGCTCTCCGGCGTGACGTTCGATGAGCTCAAGGTTGGCGATGTCGTCAGCTTCGAAGTCGTCGACGGTGAGAAGGGCCCGGCCGCGGTCAATGTGACCCGCGCCTAAGGCGTTCTCCCACGAACAAACAAACCACCCCTTCAGGGGTGGTTTGTTGTTACGCTATACTGAAGAGCGTAACCTGCTAAAGATACACTATTATGGGAGAGAACAAAGTGCTCTACCTCAGTCTCGTATCGCTCACTATCGGGGTATCTCTCGGCTATGGCTTCTGGGGTACCAAGACTGCCCAAGCGCCAACCGACCATAGCACGATGACGATGGAGGAGAGTATGGGAAGCATGACGGACAGCCTCAAAGGAAAGACGGGTGATGCGTTCGATCAGGCTTTCCTCAGGGAGATGGTCATCCATCACAAAGGTGCTGTCACTATGGCCGAGCAGGTCCTGCTGACCTCGAAACGGCCGAAGCTCCGGAAAATGGCCGAGGATATCATCGCCGCCCAGACCAAGGAGATCCAGATGATGCGAGAATGGGAACAACAATGGTTCCTCATGACTGAGATAAAACACTAGTCTAAAAAAGACGGCACCGGTCAAGAGACAAGTGCCGTTTTGGTTTTCCCGAAGCCGGGCAGCTACGGGAGGAGACGGAAGAAACGCAGCTGTTGACGCGCGCACGAGAGACCCAAAAGTATCGCCCCTGAGAGTATCACGTCAGCCACTTGACCGGCAGCCTGGAGCGCAAACAGGGACATGCCGCTGAAGACGAACATCTCTGGCGCCGATTGGTTCTGACCGGGCGAAGAACTCGGTAGTGCGAGATCGAAGCAGCGACGAAGGCGGTCGAGATGAACCGCCGCTGCTGCGAGTGAATGAACAGTACCCATGTCGATACCCTCCTTAATAAATAGGTTGAGAGGCACCTCCAGTGTAGCGCATTCAAAAAAGAAAAGAAGGTCTCCGTCAAATGGGAGCACACTTACAAATCGTTCCCGGTATAGGAGAGATTGAGACTTTTGTTGATGAGTGGGAAATCCGGCACCATATCGCTCGTGACGAGATACGGAAAGACCTGCCAGTTCAGGAACGAGGGGTCACGCACTTTGACGCGAACAATTTTTCCGGTCACATCAGTCACGATGAAATAAACGATATCACCCCGCCAGCCTTCCACAATTCCCACGGCATGTGCGTCCGGCGCAAGCGCCCCGACTTCGGTCACTACCGGTCCAGCAGCTGAGACGGCACGGTCGATTGCCTGGTGGAGAATCTTGAATGATTGATGGACCTCACGCTCACGAACCCGATACCGAGCGTAAACATCACCGGTCGTTTCGGTTGGGACTGAAAAGTGCAGCATATCGTAGGCGGCGTACGGGAAGTCGACACGCGCATCATGCGCAATACCGATGGCCCGGGCACCGATGCCAACGATGCCATGATCAATACCGACGGTCAAATCGAGACGGCCGGTATTCTGCAAACGATTGAGGAGCGAGAGACTTTCGGAGACCGCCTCCATGACTTCGAGGAAGTCAGTCTCGAGGTCAATAAGGTCAATTTTAAGCGCGCTCAGCTGATGACTCGGGATATCTTTAGTGAGACCACCCGGTGTCAGTATGCCGCGAAGAAAACGGTGACCAGCGAGCCGCTCATTCCACTCCATCACGCGTTCACGCAGTCGCGTCCCCTGGCTACCACCAAAAGCCAGACCCGTATCGAGCATGATAAAGGCAAGGTCATTAAAATGATTAACGAGCCGCTCCAGTTCGGCGAAAATCATGCGAAGATACACCGCCCGCCGAGGAACAAGCGCTTCTGCAAGCGATTCAATCGCCTGGCAATATGCGAGCGCGTGGTGAAAAGAACTATCCCCGGATATCCGCTCCGCAAGTATTACCCGTTTTTCAGCTGAGAGCACCTCAAAAAGCTTTTCCGTACCTTTGTGGACATAACCGAGCCGTGGTTCAAGTCGAAGGATTTCTTCACCAAGAACGCTAAAACGGAAATGCCCCGGCTCAATGATGCCGGCATGGACTGGTCCAACCGGAATCTCGTAGACCCCCTCCCCGTCGTATTTCTTGAAAACGGCCCATTCCTTTTCAAGCGGCTCTACGATGGCCGTATCCCAACTGAACTCTTTTCGGAGCGGATAGATGTTTTTTGGAAAATTCTCCGCATGCAGATTGATACGCTCAGGAACAGGATGCCCCTCTGGCATAAGTCCGAAGAATGTCAGGATCTCGCGCTCGTACATCGCGAATTCTTGATCCTCTGGTGTCATCGACGGAAACGAGGGCTGATCAGCGTTCACGGTAAGGTACGGCACGAGAAACTGATTTTCTTTCGGGATACCGAAAACATAATAGATCCGGAAGTCCTTCCCGGCGGCCCGCTCATCCGTTGCAACGACTGTCTTGAGCGGAAGCCCGTGCGTTTTTTTTAGCGATCGGATAACACGGGAAAGATCAATTACGTTTACCTCGAATAAAACACGGTTGCCTTCGATTGTCTCGCGGAACGTATCGAGGCCGAAACGCTGCAGAAGATGGAGTGAGTCAGTCATAAGCATTTAGTAATCGAGATTCTGATTGATGGACTCGAGAAGGTCCGCAAGTGGTGCCGGCAGGTACCAGCTGAGAATCAGCAGAGTGACGAATGCGAGGACGACCGGAAGCTGAGTGAGGAAGTGACTTTCACCACGCTCGATGCCCTCCGGTACCGGACCATACGCGAGCTTGGCCACAAACCGGAAGATTCCAAAAAACATGACACCAAGAGCCAAGAGAAGTATGCCCACCAACCACGGCGAGAACTGGATACCGGCCGAGAGAATCAGAAGTTTCGTCGTGAAAAGTGCAAAGGGCGGGAGTCCCGCCAAGATGAAGATACCAGCAAAAAAAAGCGGTCCAGAGAGTGGAAGAGTCTCAAGAATACCACTGACATTCTTCAGTTTCGTCGAGCTGTACCGAAGAAAAATATTACCCGCCAAAAGAAACAGCATTGATTTCGTGAGTGCATGATACAACATATGCAACAGTCCGGCCATCGTACCGACTCCACCGAAACCGAAACCGATAGTGATCAGGCCCATGTGTTCAATGCTCGAATAAGCGAGCAGCCGTTTGTAGTTCTTCTGGACGAAAATGATGAAGGCCGCCAATACAACGGAGAGTGTCCCGAAGAAGATAAGAAGGCCACCGGTGAAATGAGCATCACCCAGGGTGAGATCAGTGATATGCTTCCAGCGGAGCACTGCAAACAAAGTGACATTCAGGAGGACACCTGAAAGAAGTGCCGAGATCGGCGAGGGCGCCTTGCTATGAGCATCCGGAAGCCATGTATGGAGCGGGGCGAGACCGACTTTAGTCCCATAGCCGATAAGGACAAGGACGAAGGCGATTTTTACCACCTCCGGAGGTAGCGTTCCCGCAGCAGCAACGAGACTAGCCCAGCTGACCTCGTCCGAACGCCCACCCTGAAGAGCGATGAAAATGAGCGTACCGAGGAGGCCGATAAGGAGACCAAGCGAGTTGATGATAAGGTATTTCCAAGCAGCCTCTGTCGCACTCGGCTTATTATAAAAACTGATAAGGAAAACGGTCGGTAAGGTCATTGCTTCGATAGCAATCCAAGTGATAATTGGATTCACGGTCGAAACAGCCAGATACATTGCGAAAAGGAAAAGCTCGAGCAGAATGAAAAATTGACGGACACGGCGTGGACCGATGATTCCCTTTGCAACCTCCGCCCGGAGATACCCAACCGAGTAGAGTGACACAAAGAAACCGACAAGTGCGATCAAAAGTACAAGGTAGACAGAAAAACCATCCAGAGCAAAGTTCGCAGTGCTCTTTGAGATGGTTCCCCCTGCTGCTGAGCCGACGAATTTTACAGCCAGCACGAGCTCAATGCCAGACGAAAAAATAACCCCCGCTTCCATGAACTGAGTCTTTTTCGGCGGCAGCAAAAACACCAAGAGGGCGATGAGAACAGGTAGGAGAACGAGTGCAAGAATCATAAGTGGAATTTTAGTCTTCGGTCAGGTGGCGCATCTCGCCAGTATCGAGCGATCCGAAATGGCGATAGATGAGCTGGAGAAATACGTAGGCGATAAACATCCAGAGAATAACATCCGTGATAACCCCCATCTCGAGAGCAAAGGTCTGCTTTACACCCAAGAAGAGCGCAAACAGCACGATACTGTTCTCAAGAGCGAGCACAGCGATGATCTGGGCTAACGCCCCTTGCCGATTAATGAGGAGGAAGATGGCAATTAGTACCATCGCGATATTGAAAACGAAGACATCCGGTGTCACGGATGATACTACCCACAACGGGCTAAAAACCGAGGAAGCAGAAAAAACGATGAGACCAAGAAGAACCACGAGTGTGGCTGGGGTCGAGAGATAGCTTGCACTCGCAACAAGGTGTCCAAAACGGCGAACGAGTCGAGAAAAGAAAAATGGTGCAATGATAACTTTGGCGAGGAGAGTGACGGCACCGACGGCAACTAGCCCCCGTTCCCCCCCTGAGAGACCGACGACGATGAGCGCTCCAGACACTGACGCCGACTGCAGTGCATAGAGGCGGACCGTATACTTCGTACTCTTCACAAGTTGCAACAGTACGACCGCGACGAAAGCGACAAGGTCGAGGATGAGTGAAAATTCGAGAAGATACGATTCCATACGCTTAGGCAGTCAAAGAAACAGTCAGTACAACTGCAATCATGCCAAGAACAAACGAAGTGAAGAGGAGGTCAGGGACGCGGAAAATACGAAATTTGGCCATGAGAGATTCCAAAAGTGCAATCGCGATGAGGAAGCAGAGCGTTTTTCCGGAAAAAATCAGCACCGGAATAAACAGCAACTGAACTGAAACAAACTCGAAGGCCACTCCCCAGGGAAAGAAGATATTGGCGCCGAGCGCGATAAAAATCATAAGCTTGTTCGCACTCGCCCATTCCATGAGCGCGAGTCGTTTTCCGGAGTACTCGAGGAGCATCGCTTCATGGATCATGGTGAGTTCCAAATGTGTTGCTGGATTGTCCACCGGGAAACGGGCGTTTTCAGCTAGGAGTACGATAACAAACGCAAGGAAAGCAACGAGGAGCGGAAACGCTGCTGTAAGCGGAAGATTGCTGAGCTGGGCCACCATATCCAGAATATGGCCAGTTCCGGCCAAGAAAGAAGCTGGCAGAAGTGAGAAAATAAGACCCGCCTCTGCCAGTGCTGCAACCATCATCTCTCGGCTCGAACCGAAACCACCAAAGCCGCCCCCAGCATCCATGCCAGCGAGAGCAAGGAAAAAGGTCATCAGCGCGAAGAGATAGACGATCACAAGGAAGTCTCCTGTCGCTGTCATCGCTAATTCTGGATAACCCGGTATGGAGGGCGCCACCGTTGTCACGAGTGGCACGGTCGCACCGATGAGCAATGTGATTGCGAAAATAAGATATGGCGCGAAACGCGTAATCCATGAAGCATCTTCCGAAATTACTTCGTCCTTAGCAAAAAGTTTACGAAGGTTTCGATAGGGTTGGAAAATATCCGCCCCGATTCGACCCTGGAGGCGCGCCTTCAAGCGACGGATAATACCGACAATCAGGGGCGACAAAGCTGGAACAGCGAGGATTTGGAGGGTGAGAAAAAAGATATCCATAAATGTATGATCAGGAATACGCTGCCCAGAGAAGGGCTCCAATGAGCGCGATTGCGAAGTAAAGGATGTACATATTCACATTGCCTGTCTGAACTCGACGTATTTGGTCAGCGAGAAAATGTAATGCTCGTCCAATCGGTACATAGAGTCGTTCGTGATAGACGTCACGAAGCCCCGTCTCGATACTGGCGGTCCGGACAAAGTAGCGCGTCCGTTCATCATGATACTCGACTGTCGACTGTTTGGTCGGTCGGAGAACACCCTGAAAAATTGTCACGAGCGAACGGGAAAAACTCGTCGCTGTTATCTCGCTACGCGGAGAGAGCGGGAAACCACAGTCCCAAGTCGGACCGATGATTACCTTCCGTCCTCGAGTGACTGAGCGGATAGCCCAGTAGAGTAGACCAACGACAAGGCCGAGCAAGATACCAACAGTTGCCATCGGAAGTACATCGGCGAACGCATGACGGGAAGCGACGATCTCAAGGAACGGGAAACGCAGTGTCCCTGGATTGGTCAGTCCGATGCTCGCGACAACACCAGTGAGCCCCGCCAGGACATGGGACGACGTGAGACCGAGTGTCAGGGCAAGCAGTGACAAGACCCCCATCGGCAAGAGCATCGGCCAGGGGGCTTCTTTCGCCGCTCTCGCTTCGTCAGTCCGCGGGCGGGCGAGGAACGTTGTACCGAACACTTTTACGAAACAAGCTACCGCCAAGCCACTCGTGAAGACAAGACTCGCGAGTGAGATGAAAAACGCAATTTTCACCATGAGCGGGGCTCCAATAATCCCCGCAAAGAGCACCTGAAAAGTCAACCATTCGCTGACGAAGCCGTTGAAAGGTGGTAGGGCAGCAATTGAGAGAGACCCTATCAGAAAAAATGCCGCCGTATACGGCATGGCGCGCATGAGTCCGCCATAGGACTCCATGTTCCGCGTCCCGGTTTCACTCACGATCGCGCCAGCGCCAAAGAAAAGCAGCGACTTGAAAATCGCGTGATTGACGAGATGGTAGAGCGCAGCAGCAAGGGCAAAGAGTGCCACTCGCTCCTGACCAAGCGCAAAGAGTGTCAGTCCGGCACCGAAAGCGATGGTGATGATACCGACATTTTCCACAGTACTGTACGCGAGCAACCGCTTCACATCACGTTCTGCGTTCGCATACAAGATTCCAAGCAGAGCGGAGACCGATCCGATAAGTAGAAAAGTGACTCCCCACTCGACCCGCGCACCCTGAAAAAAATCAAAGAAAAATCGGAAGATCATGAAGAGTGCCGTCTTCACCATGATGCCTGACATGAGCGCTGAAACATGGGATGGCGCAGCCGGATGAGCTTCGGGGAGCCAGATATGAAGCGGGATAAGTCCTGCCTTGGTAGCAAAACCGACAAGAGCTGCGCCCAGAATGACGAGCTCAATGGTCGGTGAAATAGTCCCGAAAGCTTCGCGCCACGCGTCGAAGGAGAATGAACCTGTCGCCCGGTAGGCGAGGAGACACGCCAGCATGATGAAGGCCGTCCCGAAATGCGTCATGAGAAAATACACGAATCCCGCTCGAACATTTTCTGGCTTCTCGCGCTCAAATACAACAAGGAAGTATGAAGCGAGCGACATAAGCTCCCATACCAAGAGAAAAAAGAGGGCATGATTAGCAATTGGGACGAGGAGGAGGCTACCAATGAAAAGGTTGTAGAAAAAACCAAAAGATCCAAGTCGGCCGCTCCCGATGAAATGCTGCTGATACCGATACCCATAGAACGAGGCGAGGAGAGCAATCAGGGACGCCAGACCGAGGAAAAAAGACCCCATACCATCGATCCGAAATGAGATTTCAAGCAGTGGGAACGGACCAGTATAGAGCCAAGACAGTCCTCGACCGTTCAAGAGGACAGTTGCAGCCATCGTAAGACCAACGACTGATCCGAAAGCTGCAAAGCCATGGGCGAGGCTATTCGCGAGACGACCGCCATCACTCCAGCGCGCCTCAGCCCACAGAGAGGCAATGGCACCGGTCAAAAATAGTCCAACAAGGAGAAACAGTGCATTTTCAGTCATGAAGAATTCCATAGCGCTAGGCGTTCAAACGTTTCTCATCAATCGTATCGAGCATCTCAAGCAGCGCTTTGAGTACTACCTTCGGCGAGGGCGGATCGCCCGGAATTTTGAAGTCAACCGGGACAACGTCTTCGACACGGTCATAGACAGCATATGAACCGCGATAGATACCTCCGTCGATGGCGCCATCGCCAACCGCGACGACCCATTTTGGCGTCGGCATAGCAGCATACGTATGCCGGAGCCCATCAGCCATATTCCGACTGACCGGACCCGTTACAAACATCATATCTGCATGTCGAGGAGATGCAACGAAGTGCACTCCAAAACGCTCGACATCGTAATACGCATTAGTGAGGGCGACAAGCTCCTGTTCTTCGGCATTGTTCGATCCGGCTGCCACTTCTCGAATCACGATTGAGCCGCCGAAAAGCTTATTAGCACGCTCTTTGATTGCTTTTCCTAAAGTCTCAATTTCATCGATTCCACGAATTTCACGCTCGCTCTTCACTCGGAGCGGAGTCGCAAAGATTTTCTTCAGCATACGATACATAGCGGTCTTTTCAGCCTTGAAAAATCAAGCAGTCATTCGGTATTTTTACCCGGCTATACTACTCCCCTCACTGTTTTTTGTCCATATTTCCGCCCGTCAATCCATTCTCTTTCTGTTCTTTTCGATTGCGCCAGTATTCAAACGCTCCCGGTAGTACTGAGAGAAAAATGATGAGCACCACTATCGGCAGGAGAAACCGGTCGATATCCTCGATGAGACTCCCGAGATAATAGGCGAGCGTCGTAAGACCAACCGACCAGAGAAGCGCTCCAATAAAATTGAACAAGGCAAAGGTCCCGTAGTGCATACGTCCGACACCCGCAACAATTGGTGCGAAGGTCCGAACGATTGGAATAAAGCGGGCCAAGACGATGGTTTTGCCGCCATAGCGCTCGTAGAAGGCCTGAGCTTTCAGGATATGAGACTTCCGAAAGAGCAGCGAATCTTCGCGAGAAAATATCTTGGGGCCGACAAAGGCGCCGAACCAATAGCCGACCATATTGCCGGTAAAGGCCGCCACGAAGAGGATGACGAGGAGGATTGGAAGTGAGAAGAACCCTTGTGCCGCGAGTACCCCAGCTACGAAAAGCAAGCTGTCCCCTGGAAAAAAGAAACCAATGAAGAGCCCCGTTTCAGCAAAAACAATCGCAAACAAACCAACGTACCCAATCGTCTTGATCGTCTCAACCATATCCACGCCAAAAAATTCCATAGAATCTCGTTAGATTGAATAAGCTTCATCCTTCAGCTCATTATAGAGCATATTTGCTACTTTTCGTGGCAGCATCACGTTCTCCAAGAGCTCATCAAGCATCCGCTCCTCGGTCTTAAAAAGTGCGTAGCGGCCAAAGGACTCGTTCAAATAGGCCAGTTCAGTTCCGATTTTTTCCGCCACTCCGTCACGCTTTCGCTCAGCATCAGTCCGAAGCCCCTCATAGAGGGAGATAACCGACTGGATCGAAGTATCGTCCCCGTAAAGCCCAGGAAAGCGCTCTGGGATTAACCGCAGGCGGCGGAGCACCTTGGCGAGCGCCACCTCCTGAGCGCGGTAGTAACGGTATTCCTCGAGAAGTTCCTGCTTCGGGGTCTTGGGGTAAAACTTTTTCCGAAACCACATGACGAGTGTCTCGAACCAGTCCTGTTGGAAACGTTCTGCATGACCGGTCACCTGTTCTCTCCCCTCCTCGACCCGGTCGGTCTGAATGGCGATCTTATTCAGGATTTCCTTGTATTCCGATTCTGATATCTCTTGATAGACATACAGCTCCTTCAGAAACCGCTTTTCCATACCGAGGGCGTACATCTGGAGCGCGCGGCCCATATCGGCCGGCGTCGCGGCGAAGAGCGCTTTACAAGAAGCAGCTGATTGCTCATAGCGCTCTGTGTACTCACGCTTCAGGCGCTCGAAGATCTCGGCCTTCACGTAGCCCTTCGCGTGAAAGTCCCCAAGCTTTTCGAGCGCCTCCTGATAGACCAGCGCCGAGCACTCGTGGTACTCCACTGTCTCGAGCGGCGTCAGATTAGACAATTTCATTTTCTTAATCATCGCTCCGATTGAGGTCGCCTTGATGCACAGCGTGAAATAGATGCAGCCGATCGTGATTGCCGCGATGAATTCTTTCACAGCGAAGTCATAATTCCAACCCGGGAGCGTAAGCGTATCCGGGATGAGAAGTACCATCGTGACCGCGAGCGCACCACGGAGACTCCCCCACGCGAGGAGATGCTGCCAACTCATCGGAATTGGCTTTTCCTTTTTCAACCAATTGACCGCCGCCACGACCGGATAGATCGAAAGCGCCCGGCCGACGAGTACCACCACGACCGTAATGAGCATCGGGACAATGAAGTGATCAAACTGGATTGGGAGGTCGGCGAAGAGGAGTCCCATGAGAATGAAAACGAGCGAATTGGCCACGAAAGCAAAATAGCCCCAAAACTTCTCCATATATTCCTCGACGCGCGGCGAGATCTTGAAGCGCCCATAATTACCAATCACCATGGACGCCATGACCGTCGCGATAATCGACGAGAACTTGATTTCCTGCCCGAAGAGCACGAGGTGATGCGAGATGAGTTCGGAAAGAATAAAGGTAAGGTGCGCCACAAGCATCGTCAGTGTAATCTCGATATGCTCGTTATCCTTCACTTTGCCGATGATTTTGGAAAAGATGAAGCCCATGAAGAGACCGAAGGCTACGCCGCCCAAGACCATCGTTGTGAACATGAAGAGTCCCCCCAGGATACTGCCGAATCCAGTAAAGCCCGCGACCGCCACCTCGAGCACAATGAGGAAAAGTGCGAGCGAAGTGCCGTCATTGAAGAGACTTTCCCCTTCAAAGATGAGCGAGAGCCGACGCGGCACGCCGAACTCCTTGAAGAGCGCGAGGACGGCCACCGGATCCGTTGCTGAAATGAGCGCGCCGAAGATAAGCGTCGCCATGAAGGGCACTGGGAAACCGATGAGCGCGAGCCCCCAATAGAGAGCGAACGCTACGAAAAACGCCGACACGAGTAGACTCACCACGGAAAGCCAGGATATGGAACGAATATTCTCGGCCATCTCCCGCATGTTCATATTATAGGCCGACTCGAAGATGAGCACCGGGAGGAAGACGAAGAAGAGTAGCTCCGGCGTCAACTGAAAGCTCTTGATGAAATGAAAGAAGGGAAAGTTCGACAGTGGGACAAGGATGGAGCCGACAATTACGAGCAGCACCGTATATGGGACTTTCAAACGACCGGCGACAAAATACGACCCGATCGAGATAAGCATGAGCACCGCAACCGCGAGTACAACTTCAAGCGACATATGTTTTTGAGACTAATTTTTCACCAAACAAAAGAGGCCCTTTCAAGGCCAAGATTTGATACTTCACTATCCTACTCCCCTCTCTTCTTTTGTCAAAACTACGGCTTTCTCAAGCCCTAATTTACAATTGACTTTTCGTATATTTTGTGCTAATATGTACCGTTGGCATTTCTGCCAGCAAGTTCCTTAACCGGTCCATTTCGGACCACTCACCTCGGAGATTCCCATGAGCCACTACCTGAAGGCCTTCGCCCCTGTCGTCCTGCTCGCGCTCGGCATCCTCTACCTCGGCGGCATGACCGCTATCGATTCCGGCACGTACAGCGCCACGTCGATAGGAATCGCCATCACCAAGACCGCCCTCGGCGCCATGGGCAGTCTCGCCCTCATCCTGGCCATCCTGGTCCAAAAGGAAAACTGCCAGCCCATCCAGGCCGCCCCCTCGCACTGACGCGCACCTGACCGAACCCGGTCAACTACGAAGCCGCCTCCTACCGAACCAACGTTCAACTGAGGCGGCTTTCAATTTCTTATCTCCAAAATAAAAGACCCCTTGCGGGGCCTTTTTTGAAAATCTCTTGAAGGAGACTATTTGAGGGTCACAGTCGCACCAGCTTCCTCGAGCTTCTTCTTCATCGCTTCAGCATCAGCCTTGGCGACTTTCTCCTTAATCACCTTCGGAGCGGCGTCGACGAGGTCCTTGGCTTCCTTCAGACCGAGACCGGTCACTTCGCGGACCGCCTTGATGGCGTTAATCTTCTGCTGACCAGCGGCGGTGAGCTCGACATCGAAGTCGGTCTTCTCTTCCACGGCTTCAGCAGCAGCGGCTGGCGCAGCGCCCATCATCATCGGGGCGGCGGCGGAGACACCGAACTTGTCCTCGAGGACGGTCACGAGCTCGGAGAGATCGAGCACACTCATCTTCTCAATCTCAGCCACGAGCTTCTCAAACTTGGCTGGCACCACGACTTCCTTCTTTTCTTCTGACATATGCGTAATGGTTATTATTACCTTAGTACAAAATTGATTAGGCACCCTTGCTATCCCGCACCGCACCGAGCACCCTCACCAGACCAGTGAGATTGCCAGAGAGCGTCCGAACGAACCCGCTAATCGGCGCCTGGAGCGTCCCGACGAGCTGAGCCCGAAGCTCATCCCGAGACGGAAGCTTGGCGAGTGCCTTCACGACCTCCACCGAAAGCGATTCGGCGCCGAGCGATCCCCCGACGATGGAGAGCGTTGATCCCTTATTTGCTTTAATGAAATCTGCGATCGTCTTGGCGGCAGCGACTTCATCGCTCGAGAACGCGACACCGACCTGACCATCCAAACTGCGCGCATCTACCTTCACACCGACCTCATCGAGCGCCCGATTGAGGAGGGTCTTCTTCAAAACCTGCCAGCTCGATCCTGTCTCACGGAGGCTTCGGCGAAGGGTAGTGATGTCCTTCACGGAAACGCCCTTGAAATTGGCAAAGACCAGCGCCTTCGAACCCTTTGCTTTGGCCGCAACCTCAGCGATAAGTTCGGTCTTCTGTGATTTATTCTGCATAACGTGTTATGTACTATGAAACAAAAAATTCCTGTTTCCAGGAGGGAGTGAACCTTAGACTTCTCGTCTCGATTCTCTTTCCTCGTGAGGACTTATAACTGCCTCAGGTCTCTGGAAGTATTTAATTGTAGCACAATGATATACGGGAAACGTAGCTTCGTCAACCCCGTTAGAAGTCCCTAAAAACTCCACCCCCACTTGAAAGTAAGCTTCAGAAAACTTCTAACGGGGTCAATATCTAGGCTTTTGTTCCTTCAATAGCAGCCTCTCCTTTCGCCTCTGCGACAGGAGCGGTGGCAGCTTCAGGAGCTGCAACTTCAGCCACCGGAGCAGCTTCTACCGGCTTTTCCTCAGCCTTCGGTTCTTCCTTTTTCACCGGACGCAGCATACGTTTGGCGATAATTTTTCCTTCGATGACACCTTCCTTCACCAGCATGTTATGCACCCGGTCAGATGGCTGAGCCCCCTGGCCGATCCAATAAAGAATGCGATCCTTCTTGAAGATGGTCACTTTGGAGTGCGGATTCAGACTCCCAAGCATCTCAATATGACGATGGCCTGGAGCTTTTGTTTTCTCTTGAAGGACGACCCGGAATTGGGCTTGGTTTCTTTTGCCGAAACGGTTGAGGCGGATAACAAGCATAATTTCTCTAAAAAAGCGTAAAAAGCGATATACAAGGGCCATTCTAGCCTGATTCTTTGAGGCTGTCAACAACCCGATGATAATGTACACAACAAGAAAAGAGGCTCCCTCGCTGGGGAACCTCGGAATAGATCTGCACACCGGTCACCGAGCGGGGTATTCGATGACTGCAGCATAGCGCCAGATAAGACTGGCATAGTCGGACTCGAAGTCTCGCTCGATGAGCATAGCAGCGTATGTCGAACCGAATGGAACCTGGTAATAGCCGTCAGGATGCCACGATGCATAGTTGCAGGAAGCCAAATACCAGAAGTGGTCGAGTGAGCCAGTGATGGGGCTCGGGCTCACCGCGGTGCTGATACGACGGTAGGCACGCGCCTTTTCCCCATCACGCCCGGGCTGACTATGGAACCGAGCCATCGCCGAAGAATGCCAATGGATGCGCCCGAGAGCCAGATGGAAGCGCCGGTCGAGTTCATATCGATACCAGAGTTCTGTGACCCCAGCCGCAGACAGACCGAGCATGAGTTCGCCGACAAAACACTGAGCGCTCCCGTCGTGGGGAAACTTGAGGAGCCGCTTGAGACTCCGTTCTTCCTCCCGCTCAACAGATGCTTGCATGAGAACTTCTCCTCAATTAAAAGTACATGCGAAGACAATACGCCACAGCCACGAGACTGTCAATTTTCTCCGGCGTACGCAAAAGAAAGCTCATTGTATTCATCGGCTCCGTAGCTGATTACCCCCTCTTTATTCCAGAGGATAAAGG
>JBATNS010000075.1:0-5894 GCA_049290475.1 Candidatus Moraniibacteriota bacterium
CGGCTTGCCAGCGTACCTTTGGTATCTGAGGGTTGATGGTATATGCCATATCTTTGCGGTTAAACACCTGAGTTTACAGGTGATGCAAAGGTATTGAAACATTACGCAGTATTGACTTTTTAAGTATTTCATGCTATCTTGTAAAGTCCCTTACCAACTCAAACCGCCATGAAAGGCTCCCATGAAGATCAGCTCATTCTGTCGTTTTCTCATTCGCTTCATGCTCGAAATGATTCGGACCCGTCGAGCTGCGTTTCGCCTCAAGGACCAACTCTACAATGAGCTGGCTTGCGAATTCCATCGCGCCATTAGCGATGGGCGCACCATAGCTCAGTCACTACTCGAGAAGAACACCGAGGTTGAGGTGCTCCAGATCGAGCTTGCGAATGCGCGCGGTCTCCTTAGCAACAAGGGGGCGGGAGCGCAGCTCCTCGCGCGGGAAGTCATCACGCTGACTGCCGAGATCGAACGGCTCACCCAAGAGTCGCTCCGTGATCCCTTGACCGGACTCCTTCGTCGGTCAGTGGCTGAGGAAAAGCTAATCTACCCAGAGTTGCACATGCTCCAACGGCATGCCGCCGAGGGCAAAATCACACCAGCAGTGTCCATCGTGATGATGGATATCGACCACTTCAAGCGAGTGAACGACACGCTCGGCCATGCCGCTGGCGATGACGTCCTCCGGCGAGTCGCAGAACTGACGCGTTCCGTCTTCAAGCGTGATACCGATCACGTCATCCGCTATGGTGGCGAGGAGATTTGTGTTGTCGCCATGAACACAACGCCTCACGTGGCAGCCATCCGATCAAGCCTACTCCGTACAGTGATAGAAAACGATGCTGAACTGAGCTTGGCTTGTGGCCAAGTAACCGCCAGCTTCGGCATCTCCGACGTTGAAACGAGCCTTCGAGATGTACCCGCCGCCCTCGATTCAGCCCGTTGTCGTGCCGACGGAGCGATGTACCTCGTGAAGAAGAATGGCCGAAATGATGTCGCCATCAGTCTCTCGAGCGATTCAGTCGGTTAGAGATTTCTCTGGCCGCTTCACAGAACAGCTCCTCACCTTTCGAAGCCGCATTCCGCACGCCTGTGTAGTCTGCGGCTTTTTTCTTTTTAGAAGGAGTCGCTTACTTAACTTTCAACTAAATCTCAGTAGGGTATATATAATATATACTTAGGTGGACCACCAACCTATTATATTACATACTTAATGACGGTGGTTTATACAAAAAAGAAAAAAGGATTAGCACTTAAAATTTCATAGAAGGGGAGCTCTGAGCTCCTTTTATTTATGCAGCTTTTAAAAGATGTAAAAAAATCAAGAATACTTTAAGTTTTAGCAAAGTGAAAGAATATTTATCATCATTTCAGCTGCTTTGTTTTTTTGCGACATACTAGTCTTAGATATATAGGAATAATATGATTGTAATAAAGCTCGGAGTGGAGCCATTTCAAATTACACTACGTGTCGTCTTATGTAACTTATGAGACATTAGATAAGAAAGACAGAGGGAGATGTACCACGTGCAAGGATACACCTACCTTGTCTTGGTCACACCTCTTTTATTTCTTTCGGAATATATATTGATCTCTTGCTGCTGTGTTTCAGATTTGATTTGGCACTCCCCTCTGTAGGTATTTAAAAATTCTACTAATATATACATGTGCTATCTCCGTTCCGCGTCGATTGATGCCGGATACGGATACATCTATGTACCACCAAATCATACATTTTGTATCAATCGATCACTCCCCCATTTTTTTAAAAAAGTCGCAGGGGAGTCAGCTCCGAAAAAATTTAAAAACGAAAAAACCACGGATTGATACGTCCGTTGCGCCTGAGCTCGTCAAATTTTCAATTAGTTTTCCTTACGGCAGGTACACTGTTGGATTCACTGTCGCACCGACTGGGATGTCATTC
Organism: Candidatus Moraniibacteriota bacterium; assembly: GCA_049290475.1. Taxonomy (GTDB): domain Bacteria; phylum Patescibacteriota; class Minisyncoccia; order Moranbacterales; family UBA1568; genus SSEF01. Next base: position 1,922 of record JBATNS010000075.1, read on the forward strand.
AGGCTACTGACAATTTTTGATGGAACGACATCAAATGATTTCGCAGAGAAGACGGTGAAATGGACATGTGGCCCCGTCGAATTTCCGGTATTACCAGACTTCGCGATTGTATCTCCGCGCTTCACTTTGTCGCCAAGTCTTTTCGTAACGGAACTGAGATGCCCGTACATCGTGACCAGACCGTTGCCATGATCGATGGCGACATAACGACCGTAGGCATAGCGGCCGTTATTTCCGACGGCGATGATCTTACCATCGGCGGCAGCCATGACACTGGTTCCAACCGGTACGGCAAAGTCAACACCATTATGGAATCCTGATTTATAAAAACCCGATTTTTTCGCAAAGCTTGTTTTTCCATAACTCTGCGATCGGACCACCTTTTTTAACGGATAGCTCAGTGTTCCTTTGACGAAGGCCGGGAGATCTTTCGTATCAAGGGCGTCAATCTTTCCGGCTTCCAGCGATTCGATTTCATCTTCAATTTCTTCGCGTTGCTTCTCTAAGTCATCAACCAATGCATCATATTTCTGTACCTCGGACTGAGTCTTCGCCAACAACTGTTCCTTGCTCTGCTTTGTTGATTCGAGCCGGGCATCTTGTTCCTCGAGTTGAAGCTTGAGTGTGTCTACCTTCTTCTGTTTATCGACGAGTGTCGTATGTTCGGTCAAAAGGCTTTGCCGCAGTGCCTTCAGCGATGACAGTACCTCACTGACCTTCCCACCTGTCTCTGACGTCCACTCACTCTCCTGAAGCGGATTGGTCATGCGCGAAGCGTTCACGATAAACTCTGTTGGGATAAGCGCCGATTGATCATCATAGTAACCGCGCATGATTTCAGACAAAATCACTTTTTGCTTGAGAATAAATTCTTCCTTCTGATTGATACGCTCTTTTAACACCTGGATATCAGATTGAATTTCTTCTAGTGTCCGTTCATTCAGATTCATCTGAAGTTCCAGGCCTTTGGCCTGAGCCTCCAACCCCTCAATCTGATCGCCCAGCACTGCTCCTTGGCGCTGCTTCAAATTGACGATTTCTTTATAGGCTTTAATTTTCGACTTGATGTCATCAAGTTCGTCTTGCCGATTATCAAGTTCATCTTTCTGTTCTTCGGTCAAAGAATCGAGACTTTCTTCGGCTGCCCGTACCAGAGGCGCCATCGCTGCGACGATCAAGAAAGCACAAAAGAACAACGAAACTAGCCGGAGTGGTGATGTTTCCCGTCCAAATCTATTTTTTCCTTGTAGTGTTTCGATGTCCATATTTGTTTCAGAGAGGCGCAAAATTGCTTGCGCAGCTACATCGGCGGTGAGTCAAGTAAATCGATTGCGCTACGAATGCGCGCGATTGAACGCTCTCGGCCGAGAATCCAGAGGATGTCCATGGGTGAAGGCGAATGTTCCAAGCCAGACAGAGCGACTCGGAGCGGCCAGAGGAAATCCCCACGCTTCTCCCCTGCCGCCGCAAGAAATTTTTCCGCCAGGGTGGCACGCTCCCAATCGGATTCCGGAAGGTTCTCGACTAGTACCAGTGCCTGTTCGAGCGATGCTCGGGTGACGTCCAAGGCATTCCCTTTCCATGACAGTCTCTCGGTAGGATACTCAAGTATGTCAGTGAAGAGAAACTGATTCTCATCGCCGAGACCGGCGAGCGTTTTCAGCCGATCTTTTTCGAGCGCGACGATTTTTGAGAGGTATTCATCTGTCTTGTAGGCTGCCGGTACTTTGGCATACCAGTCTTTTTTCTCAAGAAAGCCGCCGGATCGAATGAGAGTGAGTACTTCGTTATCGGATTTCCGCACGATGTATTCATGATTCATCCACTCCAGTTTCGTCCGATCAAAGACCGCACCAGCTTTATTCAAGTGTTCGAGCGAAAACGACTGCACGAGCCCGTCAAGACTGAAGAATTCCTCGGTACTCCCCTTCCCTGGATTCCAACCGAGCAGCGCGACGAAGTTCAAGAGTGCCTCGCGCAGGTATCCCGCTTCGACAAACGAGTCGACCGAGACATCGCCCTCACGCTTGGAAAGTTTCTTCTTACCATCCTTCCCGAGGATGATAGAGAGGTGGGCAAACTGCGGCGCCTCCCAGCCGAAGACCTGATAGAGAAGGATGTGTTTAGGCAAACTCGGCAGCCATTCGACGGCTCGCATGACATGAGTGATCTCCATGAGATGATCATCGACGACATTGGCGAGATGATAGGTCGGGTACCCATCAGACTTCATGATGACGAAATCATCGAGTACGGCAGTGTCCGAATTAATCTCACCACGAAGAATGTCAGTCACTGTGAAATGGCCGCTGTCTGGAATCTTGAAGCGAACGACACTGGCAACACCCTGCTCGCGTCTCTCTTGTACTTCAGACAATGGAAGCTTCAGACATTCACGATCGTAGCGAGGCGCGAGCTTCGCCGTCTCTTGACGTTCACGCAGCGCCGTCAATCGTTCCTCGGTACAGAAGCAATAGTAGGCAGCACCTTTGACGACCAACTCATCCACATATTGCTGATAGAGATCAAGCCGCTCTGATTGAATGTAGGGCGCATGGGGCCCGAGCTCATAGACGCCAGGATAGCGGCTCGAGAGCATACCGATCGAGTCATTTTCCGTATCCTTGTCAGTGAGCAGTATCGGGCCCTCGTCATAGTGCAGGCCGAAGTCGCGAAGAAAGCCAATCGTATTTTCGAGCGCGCCTTCGACGAAGCGTTTTTGATCCGTATCCTCGATGCGCAGTATGAACTGGCCGCCGAGCTGGCGGGCGTAGAGGTAATTATAGAGCGCCGTACGTAGCCCCCCGATGTGTTGGAGACCGGTCGGCGAGGGTGCATAGCGCACCCGGACGGGTTTTCGCTCGGGCTCATTCATAGTGCTGATTATACCTTTTCCCAAGCCATTTTTCTACATTGACTTTTAATTAAAAATATGCTAATATATAAAGTTGCTTCGCCTTGGAGTAACCAGATATCGGTTGACCCGAATCTGCCACGTCCTTTTACAGGAGTGTTCCATGCGTACCCCTATCCTCCTCAGCCAACAGCGCTTTGATTTTGGTGGGGGCATTGCTCTCGCCCTGGCGTTCTTCTACCAACATTCGGAGGAACTCATCAAGAATCCCAAACCAATCGTTTGCGGTCTTGTTGCGAAGCCTTCGAAGTTTGTTGGTGATTCACTAGAAGAGAGAGTCATTCTCATTGCCATACTTGGCGGCGGGAGTGGAGCAGTGACTATCCGGCGGCAACCACGTTTCTCGTTGGATGATGAGCTCACCAACGATCAGTGGTGGGTTGCCAGTGCATATGGCTGCGGCAAAGGCCTTGGGCAAATCGACTGGAAACCGAAACAGTCTGATGCCCCTACCTCGACAGTCTGCTACGACACCCGTCTCCGCTAGAAAAAAAGCCGCACACCGAGTAACCACTCACCGTGCGGCTTTTGAATTTTCTAGCGCTTCTTATTTCTGACTGAGCACTTTCACTGGAAAAACAGCCACTGCATTCCAGATACGACGGAAACGCCTAGGCTGTTGCCACAATCGCCAGGCCCATTCGATACCAACAGACCGTATGAATTTCGGAGCTCTCGGAATCTTTCCTGTGAGAAAATCAAAGGCACCGCCAACACCTATCGCTAAGCGAATATTTCCCGGCGAGGCCTTTAGTCCGGCCAGGACGATTTCCTGGAGCGGGGCACCATAATTGCAGAAGACGATGGCATAGGGAATGGGTTTTGTGGATGAGGAAAGGTATTCGGGAGAGAGTTTTTCCACTCGGAGATTTGGATAACACTCATGAAGCGCTTTTTTTATGTCCTCATCCGAGGACAGTCCACCGGGATCGAGCAGGAGCCCGACAGAAAGTCGTTTGTCATTGCACAGGGCGAGAATTTCTAGCAAGAGGTCGGCTCCCGGAAAACGATCGATGAGCGATTCACCCGCAAGGAAGAATGGGAAATGGAGTCCGACAC
>JBATNS010000076.1:0-1680 GCA_049290475.1 Candidatus Moraniibacteriota bacterium
CTGTCAATTTGGATGTTCAAACGGCAGCAGAAAACTCAATCAAATGGCAAGTCGTTTCAACCGACGCCAATGGCAATCCGACAGGTGTTGACACCATCCCGTCGCACGGCACACGCAACATCATTGTCAGCACAAATAGCAGCATCAAAGGCGTGGAATTCAAATATACCAATTTGAACCCAAATAATTTAATCGCTTCGAGTGCAACGCCTGTCACTGACAAGCTTATCAATACATTCACATCAGACCAAGTAGATTTTATACGCGGTGACCAATCGAAAGAGGGGTCGGGACAACCATTCCGTGAGCGCCAAGCGATTTTAGGAGATATTGTCAATGCACGCCCTGCTTATGTTAAGAACAACATTGACCCATTCTCAAAACTCTATAATTTACCTGCATCTCAAGGTGGCGGAACCACTTATACAACCTATAAAAACTCAAAAATTGCCAGAGCAGAAGGTATGTTATTTGTGGGCGCCAACGACGGCATGTTACATGGATTTAGAGAATCTAATGGCAATGAAGAATTTGCCTTCATTCCTCGTAGTGTTTTGGGCAAGTTGCATTTGCTTACCGATAAAAATTACCCTCTATTTCACAATTTTTATGTGGATGGCCCTCTGAAAGAAGCTGATGCATATATCGACGCCCCATTACTAAGTGGTGCCGCTGGTACATCATTGCGGTGGACAAACTTGTTAATGGGTAGCACTGGTGCAGGTGCCAAGGCTGTTTTTGCTCTTGACGTATCGCGTCCATTTAATATGCAAGGCAAACATGTAATGTGGGAAGTGAATCACCTGTCCAGTGGTTTTGGCGAGTTGGGTCATGTGCTGTCTGAAATCGATACAGGCGTTACACCCAGCGGCGATTGGGTTGGTGTATTTGGCAATGGCTATGACAGCGCATCCGGCAAAGCAAGCTTGTTCTTGGTTAATTTATCAACCGGCGCAAAAATTCGTGAATTAACAACAAACAATTCAACTGGCAATGGTTTAGGAGGGGTACGCTTAGTACACAACGCCAGTTCCCAAGTGATAGGTGCCTATGCAGGCGACTTAAAAGGCAATGTTTGGCGTTTTGATTTATCCGGTAATAGCAATACGGATTGGAAAAATGGGGAGTTGCTGTTTACTGCCGTGAATGCAAGCGGTGTTGCGCAAGCTATTACGGCAGCACCTGCGGTGTTTGCACGAACCGATGGCAAGCCAGGCTATATTGTGGTGGTTGGAACAGGTCGTTTACTGACAAATGCTGACACCCTTTTAACTCCACCACCACCAAAGCAAAGTGCATATGGTTTATGGGATGAATCGCCTTTTGGTTCAGTGGCAACCATATCAACTATTGCTGGTAGAAGTTCATTAGTAGAAAGTACTAGCGCAGTAGATGCTACTGCCAGCGGTTACTACAAGGTGACAGCCAGTAGAGCAATTAATTGGACAACCGATAAAGGCTGGTACTTTGATTTTTCTGATTTGCCTGGACAAAAAAATGTCTATCCTGTTAATGCTGTGAGCTCAACAGTTTTACTGGATACGATAGCACCAAAAGCCGTTTCAGGTTCATGCACCGTTGATGGAGAAGTTAGAGCTATTACTTATGTGCTTAATCCTTATTCAGGTATGTGTCACTCTAATTTCAAAACACTTGATACCAATAATGATAATGTAGTGG
>JBATNS010000077.1:0-3655 GCA_049290475.1 Candidatus Moraniibacteriota bacterium
AGGTACAACCGATTCACCTGCCGGTTTCGCTCGACGCCGTGCTCGCCCCGACGTACTGGCGGACAGTCGTGAACCAGTACAAACAGAAGCGTCGTTGGGCCTATGGGATTGAAAATTTCCCCGTGACGATGCGGGCCATCTGGCCGGACGCTATCATTCGCACTCGCACGAAGCTTCGCATTATGTTCGAGATGCTGGAGGGTCACTATTCCTGGGCGACAACGTCACTCCTCCTGACGTTTCTTGGCTGGTTGCCACTGTTTCTCGGTAGTGAAGCGTTCAAGGAAAGTGTACTGGCGCATAATCTGCCGTTCTTTACTCGGACTCTCATGACGCTCGGCATGGCCGGACTGCTTGTGTCGATTCCGATGTCGCTTCTCACACTGCCACCTCGGCCCAAGCGCTACCATTGGTCGCGGACCTTTCTCATGTTCTTTCAGTGGTTCCTAGTCCCCATCGTTGCTTTCCTTTCAGCCATTCCGGCTATCGACTCGCAGACCCGTCTCCTCACCAAACGCTACTTCGGCGAGTTCTGGGTGACTGAAAAAATGCGGAAAAATGATTGATAGGCATCGACGATGGAGGCATTGATGCTCGGCGTCTTGCTATTTCTATGAAAAGAAAACTGAGTTATATTTTGCAGCCGATTTGGCAACATCACCGAGGAATCGCTTTCTTGGCATTTATTTGTTTTACCCTAGAAGCCATTCTTCAGTATTCTCAGCCGTACGTGATTGCTCGGATTTTTAGCCAGTCCTTACTCGATCAATTTTCGTGGGGTGCCCTCGGGCAGGAGAGCCTGCTCCTCCTCGGAGTCATTCTTTCGGGCGTGCTCGTGCAGACGCTCGCTATCCGTTTCGATATTGATTTCCTCGCCCAGTTCGCTAAGACGCTCATGTTTACGGTCTATCAGAAGCTTTTGTATTTTGACATTACGCTGCATGAAAATGAGTCTTCGGGAAAGTATCTGGGAAAGACTCGCCGTGCGGTCGATAAGATAACCAGCGGGGTCGATCAGATGCTATACCAGTTCCTGCCGGCAACGGTTGAGGTCATTTTCGTCCATGGCGTGTTCTTTTGGTACACGCTTTCTGGCGGGTGGTGGCTTACCGTAAGCCTTGTTTTTCTGCTCTCTTTCGCTTTCTTTGTGAGTTTGTACTTGAATCGTGTCTTTACGGTCGCCTTTGAACAAGAGACAAAAGTGAGTGCGTATTTTGTTGAGAGTCTGAGCCTGATTCGGACAATCCGATTTTTTTCAAAAGAGGACCATTATCGTGAGCGCGGTGACGCTGAGTTCTCAGCTATTCCCGCTATCTGGCAGGCAAAGTTGCCGCGTCTTACCCTGTTACTTGGCCTGAAAAATCTTTTCTTGTGGCTCCAGGGTTTTATTTTTGCGGTGCTGATCGTCTGGCAATACCGCTTGGGTGTGCTGACAAATGAATCGGGTCTCTTCCTCCTTATCCTCGTACCGCTTTACGTGCGTTCACTAGGGAGCCTCTCTCGCCTCGTTGATCGGATGGCAGAATTTATGACAGCTCTTGATCAGTATGCTAGCGTGCTCGATCAGAAAGAGCAGGTGACTGACCAGGCCAGCGTCCGAGCATTGCCCGAACCAGTCCAGGGCCAGATATCTTTTGATCGAGTGACATTTTCCTATGAGGGGGCTGAGAATAATCAGTACAATGATTTCTCCCTTTCATTTCAACCGAAAAAAGTAACGGCGTTAGTCGGTGCATCGGGTTCAGGCAAGTCGACACTCGTGAAGCTTCTTTTCCGACTCTATGACGTGAACGAGGGCGCGGTGCGACTCGATGGTATTGATATCCGAGAATTTGCCCAGCGGGACTATCGGAAACTGCTCGCAATTGTTCCGCAAGATGTTGAGCTCTTCAATGCGAGCGTTCGGGAAAATCTTTTGATGGGTGATAGTTTTTCCGATGCTGACGTTTGGAAGGCGCTCGGTCTCGCTGTGCTCGATGAGCGGGTGCGATCTATGCCGGCCACCCTAGATACTGAAGTCGGAGAACGAGGTGTCAAACTTTCCGGCGGAGAGAAACAGCGCCTCGGTATCGCGCGAGCACTCATTCGCCAACCGAAGATTCTTGTTCTCGACGAGGCAACATCTAGTCTGGATACACTCTCAGAGCGCCAAGTAAAAGAGGCGATTTACAACCTTGAGCATCTGGATATCACGGTGATTGTTATCGCTCATCGCCTCTCGACCATCCGGGATGCTGACGAGATTCTTGTCTTCGAACAGGGTTCGGTTGTAGAACGAGGAACACATGAGTTCTTGATGCAACAAAAAAGAAAATACTTCGCCCTTCAGGGGGAGCAGATCGTGAATCTCTAGCTGCTTACTCTAGGTGAATCCGCTCCTCGTAGGTTCGCAGGGCTTTTCGAAGGAGGGGGTGGTTTACGAAGGTCGGGTCTGCTTTCAAGACGGCATCAGATTTTTCGCGGGCGATTCTGATAAGTTTCACATTGGAGAGATGCTCCATGGCGATATCTGGGAGGCCGGACTGGCGCGTCCCGAGGAAGGCACCAGGGCCACGGAGTTTCAGGTCAATCTCAGCCAACTCAAATCCACTGTTTGTTTTTTCAAGCGCTTGGAGTCGAGCGCTTTCCGGACTTTTACCATCGCTCGGGAAGAGAAAACAGTAGCTCTGGTCTGTCCCACGCCCGACGCGACCGCGGAATTGGTGGAGCTGTGAGAGGCCAAAGCGCTCAGCTCCCTCGATAAGCATCACGCTCGCATTCGGGATGTCGATGCCGACTTCGACGACGGCCGTCGCGACGAGGATATCGAGTGAGCCAGTTTTGAAAGCATGCATGACAACCTCTTTCTCTTTGGCTTTCATCCGGCCATGAACGAGGCCGACAGAGCGATTGGGAAAGGTAGTACTTTTGAGACGTTCATATTCGGTCGTCGCCGCCTTCACTTCCTCCATCACCTTTGATACTTCGACGAGCGGGAGAATAACGAAGGCCTGGCGACCTTTTTGTATTTCCTGTTCGATAAAAGCGTAGACTTTTTTTCGCGCCAGCTCTGATCCAGCAACACGGGTAACAATCGGCTTCCGGTTTTTCGGCATCTCATCGAGGAGTGAGAGATCGAGATTACCAAAGAGGGTCAGCGCGAGTGTGCGAGGGATCGGCGTCGCCGTCATAGTGAGAAAATGAGGGATAGTTGAGTCTGATCCGTCCTCGCTCCCGAACGTTTTCTCTTGAAGTTTGGCTCGTTGGGCCACACCAAAGCGATGCTGTTCATCGACCACAACGAGCGCGAGCGACTCAAAACGGACATTGTCTTCGAGGATGGCGTGGGTACCGATGATAATATCGGGTATCCCAGCAGCAATCGCCTGAATGAGAGATTTTCGACTGATTGGTTTCCCGGAGAGAGTTGAGAAACTACCGCTGAGAAAAGCGACATTTTTCCCAAGCGGAGCGAAGAGTCGGTTGAATGAAAGAGCGTGCTGTGTCGCGAGAACCTCGGTCGGGGCCAGGAGCGCTGATTGGAAGCCACTCTGTGCCGCTGCGTACATCGCGATTGCTGCCACGACCGTCTTACCAGAGCCAACATCACCATTCAGGAGTCGGTTCATCGGGTGGGATTCACCGAGGTCGGCCAGGATTTCAGTAATCGCCTTTT
>JBATNS010000078.1:0-1721 GCA_049290475.1 Candidatus Moraniibacteriota bacterium
CGAATACCTCGTCGGCGAAGCGAAGCGGACCTATGCTGCCAAAGAAACCGCCATCGGCAAACCGGACTGGAATCGGCTGCAGCGCCTCCTCCTCCTCCAGTCGCTCGATACGCTCTGGATGAATCACCTGGATGAGATCGACTACCTGCGCCAGGGGATCGGGCTGCGCGGATACGGCCAGCGCGATCCACTCATCGAATACAAGCGCGAGGCCTATGACCTCTTCGTGGGACTCATGGATACGGTGCGCAAGACCTATCTCGTCACTCTGTTCAAGATCACACCGCTCCATCCGGGTGTCACTTCGTCGGTGCCGCGTGCCGTCGAATACAAGGGTGCCTCCGAGAACATCGAGCAGTTTGCGAGTGTCAGTCCGACCGGTCAAGAGCAAAAAGTGAAGCCCTCCGAACCGCAATCACCGATTCACAATGCTGACATGGTCGGTCGCAACGATCCTTGCCCTTGCGGTAGCGGCAAGAAGTATAAGAAGTGCCACGGAGCGTAAATCTTCCCTGATGAAAGTACTCAACTCAAACCTTTCATGAGAGACGATCTTCTCCAGGGGAAGAAAACGAAAACCTGGAGGATGTTTGATGAGAAGAATCTCGGTATCGGAGACGAGGTCCAATTCATTGATGCGGATACCGGCGAGCCGATTGCGATTACCGTGGTGACGGAGATGAAAGAAAAAAAGTTTGGAGATATTGTCGAATCTGATTTTGATGGCCACAACCCGTATCCGAGCCGAGAAAATATGCTCGAGACTTATCGAGGGTATTATGGAGAAAAAGTCGGTTGGGATACGATCATTAAAATGCTCACCTTCGAATTGAAGCAATAGGGTTATGGACCAGGCAGTTTTCGAAAAAGAACTGGCGATGTGTCGAAAGCTTCATCATGAACAGCGGGGCTGCCATTGGGGGAAGTGTGCAACGTGTGGCGTGATACCAGCCCTCTACAAGTTACACAAAGGTGTACTCCTGGAGAAAGAAGATGAGATTAGAAAGGTAAAGGAGAAAGTTTTTGGAGAGCCGATATGAAAGCCCAGGGAGATCAGGCCGAACCATCATCAAACGAAAGATCTATTATGATGAATCGACTCATTACCATTCCGCTCTTTGCTCTCGCTCTTGGGGTCGCGTTCGACTATTTGTTTGTCGATCAGGCGCTTGGCGTGAATTATCCGATCTGGATTGGTGCTTTCATCGTCGGTCTCGTCTTCTTTTTCCCTGAGCGGCTCGCGACGGCCGATCGGCGTAGTCGATTCTTTTTCGGTGGCAGTGTTCTCTTCGCGGTCATGGTCTTCGTCCGCGAGAGCGATCTCTTGACGACACTCAATATGCTCGCGAGTCTCGGCCTCCTCGCGCTCGGCATCGAAGCGCTGGCCGGCAAACCAGTGCGACGCTATGCGGTGGTCGACTACTTTATGACCGTCTTCTTGCCACTCAAATGCTTTCCGTATTTCTTCACCGGGATGGAGCAATTGACCGCACTTGGCGCGGCGGCGGAAAAGCGCTCGAATCTGGCCCGCTTCCTGAAGGGGCTCTTCATCGCGCTCCCAATCGTGGGTATCCTCATTATTCTGTTTTCCTCAGCTGACCTCGTGTTTCGGAAATACGTGACTGATCTTGTGAGTTTTGATTTTTCGATGGTGACGGTCGCGTATTTCCTGCGCGTCGGATTCGTCAGTGCGGCCGCTTTCGCTGTGTGCACCTATATCG
>JBATNS010000079.1:0-19961 GCA_049290475.1 Candidatus Moraniibacteriota bacterium
GATAGGGAGAGTTTTTGATCTCTCGATACCATAATTTACAGCATCAACATAATGAACAATGTCATCAACGTCTGGATGTCGTCGAGATTTTTCTTCCGTTACTGGAGCAGCAACAACATCCTGAAGAGTCGCCTGTGTCCCCTCGATCTGACTCGAATAGGCAGCATCTTTTTTGATAAACATGAGCAGAAAAAAATCTTTGTCGGGCAAAAGTCTTGTAATGCCATCAAGCTTTCCGACCAATCGAATTGCCTCCTCATGTTTCTTATAAAGCCTTGGACTCATGATAAACCCGCCCTTTGGTGGAAAAGGGAATGGCGTAAAGGCTGAGTAGCCATCTTTCTGCTTCACGTATCGTCCAATTTTTAGCTGGTTGCTATTGCTCATATCAATATAAACATAATAGCACCTTTTGTTTATATTAGCAAGTATGATGTAAACTCTTCATTTTTTGACCAAGCAGTAAAAGAAAGCGCCCTTGCGGGCGCTGGCACTTTATTTCTTCATCTTGCGGCGGATGAAGGCTGGGATCTCCAGGTCTTCTTCCTCGACGATGTCTTTTGATTCCTGCCGGAGGCCAAAGCTCTTCGGTTGGATCTTCTCTTCGATGATGAGTGGGGTCGGCTCGATGCGGCGAGAGGTGAAGACACTCGGCTCTTCCATTTCTTCGACTTCCTCTCTGGGTTCCTCGCGGCGATAGCTCTGACTATAATTCTGCGTCGGTGTCTGATTCTGCGGCTGCGCGTGGGTGAGCGATCCGATGGACGGACTCTTGGCGCGGTTCACCAATCCGATTGGCATCTCCTGGATCTTGCCAGAGTCGAAACCGGTGGCCACGACGGTGATCTGGATGTCGCCCTTCCGGATCTGGTCGTCCACGACGGCACCGAAGATGACTTTCGCGTTCGGATCGATGTTCTCGGTGATGATATTGGCGGCCTCGTTGATCTCGAGCATACCGACATCGGTCGAGCCAGAGATATTGAAGAGCACGCCCTTCGCTCCGTCAATCGAGAGTTCGAGGAGCGGAGAATTAATCGCGGCACGAGCTGCCTCCACGGCGCGGTTCTCGCCGCTGGCAATACCGATACCCATGAGAGCGGAGCCCGAGTCCTGCATGATAGCTCGGACGTCGGCAAAGTCGACGTTCACGATACCTGGCCGGGTGATGAGGTCGGAAATCCCCTGCACGCCCTGGCGCAGTACGTCATCGACGATGCGGAAGGCAGAGATGAGCGTGGTTTTACGGTCGATGATGGAGAGGAGCTTGTCGTTCGGGATGGTGATGAGGGTGTCGACGCGGTCCTTCAAGTTATTCAACGCTTCGTCGGCGATGGCACGGCGTTGTGATCCTTCGAACGCGAACGGGCGGGTGACGACACCGACGGTGAGCGCACCGAGTTCCTTGGCCGTCTCGGCAACGATTGGTGCGGCACCAGAGCCGGTCCCACCACCGAGGCCACAGGTGACGAACACCATATCAGCACCCTTCAGGACTTCCTGGATTTCATCACGATTCTCTTCCGCCGCTTGGCGACCGATTTCGGGATTCATGCCGGCACCGAGACCTTTGGTCAGGTTCTTGCCGATGTGAATCTTCTCCTGAGCGCGGCTATGGTGAAGTGCTTGCGCATCGGTATTGATGGCGACGAACTCGACGCCCTTGATTTTGGCATCGATCATCCGCGAAATCGCATTGCCTCCCGAACCACCAACACCAACAACTTTTATTTTGGCAAACGTTTCGATGTCGGGTTTGATCTCGGCCATACGGCGGGTCTATCAATCGTCTAATTATGAGCATCCAGCCAGTCCCCGCGCGGTTCCGCTTGATGAACCACTCTATCACGCCGAAATACGGGGTGTCAAGAAAGCGATTTACGGCAAGAAACGGCGGAAAATACCCTTGGCCTTACCCGCAAAACCACCCCAGTCACCAGGCAATTTTTCAAAAAACTGGGATGCTCCGCCGAGCGAAAACCGATTACTAGCATTTCCATCCTCGAGTGAGAGGAGAAGGAGGCCCACGACCGTCGCGGACGCAGGAGAATCAACTTGGTCGAGGATGCCACCGAGCGGCTTCGGATAGCCAATCTGCGCCGGTAAGCGTAATTTTCTTTTAGCAAGGTCCACTGCGCCAGGAACGAGAATGCCACCACCGGTGAGAATGACGCCGGCAGGAAGAAGCGCTTCGCGATTGATTGCTTTCAATTCGAGATTCACGTAGTGGAAAATTTCTTCGAGCCGCGCTTCGATGATTTCAGAAACATGATGGCGCGAAATCTCATCGTTCTCCTGTGAATCAAATTGCGACAGATCAATTGCTTCTTTCTTGCCAATCTCGGCTGGATTCGCATGACCGTATTGGAGCTTCACTGCTTCAGCCACATCGATCGACGTCCGGAGACCGATGGCGATATCGCTGGTGATGTGACTACCCCCGACCGGCAGCACCGCGAGATGGAGCAGATCCCCGTCTTCGAAAACGGCGAGTGAAGTCGTATTCGCGCCGATATTCACAAGCACGACACCCAGCTCTTTCTGCTTCGCTGTCAGGATGGCTTCAGCCGAGGCGAGTGGTTCAGCAATGAAGTGATGGGCGGAAATATTCGCGAGTTCCAAGCTTCTCACCAGATTCTTCAGATGATTGCTCCCCGTCCCAATGACGAGCGAAGAGAGTTCGAGACGGACGCCACGGAGCCCCACTGGATCCTTGATATTCCCCTGATCATCCAGACGATAATGCTGCGGAACGACGTGAAGGATTTCCTTGTTCGGTGGGAGAATCGTGCGGGCCTGAGTTTCTTCCACGATGCGCGCGAGGTCATCTTCCGTGACTTCGCCATCCGCTTTCCCGACCGCGATGACGCCGATAGCTGAGCTCGCAAAAAGGTCTGCACCCGAGACCGAACAGGCGACGGCATCAACGGCCGCACCCGCCATCCGTTCGGCTGCTTCAAGGGCAGCATTAATAGACTTGGCCACCTCTTCCGGCTGAACGACGATGCCGCGGCGAATCCCGACTGACGGCACGGCGCCGACGCCGACAACTTTGAGCGGACCATCGTCATGCAACAACTCAGCGATGACCGCGCGGACGGTCGCCGAGCCAATATCGAGGCCGACAGTATAATGTAATTTCGCCATAGAGAGAAAAAGGGGGTGAGCGCCAAAAGAAGAGAGCGCGGGTACCGCTCATGCGCCTCATTATACAGGAAGAAAAAGCAGCCTGCCACAAGGGGGTCCTAGAAGATGTATGGGAAGAAAATGAGGGCGCCGATAATGAGGGCGCCGATAGTGGCGATGAGGACTGCTCCAGCGACCAGATCCTTGATTACCCTCACGTAGGGGTGAACGCGGGGTTTCATCATATCAAGCATGCGCTCGAATGAAGTATTCACGAGTTCAAGTGAGAGAACGAGGACCGTAACGAGGGTCAGAATCGCTCGATCATCGGATGAAAGTGGCAAATACCAAGCGAAAAAAGCGACCGTCAGGGCGACCGTTAGCTCAGTATGAAAATTACGCTCTTCACGGAGCGCATAGACGATACCGGAAAACGCGTGGCGAAAGCTGCGGAAAAACTTGTGCATGATATTTATGTTCGTTTCTTCCTCCCCACCTCAACCGGTGCAAGAGAATCGGTCACGGCGTCCTGGATTTCGAACATCCGTTCTTCATGGTCATACCCCACCAAATGGAGCACGCCATGGGAGAATACATATGTGAACTCACGCTTCCATGATACACCATCCTCTGCCGCCGAACGAGCGATAAATGGAGGCGACAGCACGATCTGACCAAGATTGATGACCCCTCCCCGAGGAAAATCAAGAATCGCTTTGAGCCCCTCGAAGTGACCAAAAGAGAGGATATCGGTCGGCTTCATTTTTCGGCGATAGTCGCCATTCAGCTTCGCGATTTCTGCGTCAGTCACGCAGGCAACATCGACAGTGACAATACGGTCCGGTCCGAAAACACGTGGAAATGATTGAGTGAGGGTTTCACGCATTACTTTTCGCAAAAAGAAAAGAGAAAGCCCGCTGAGGGCTTCCTCTCCCCGGAGAGTCATCCGGATTCGCATACCTATTGGAGCTTGGCCGAGACCAGCTCCCGGACCACGTTGCCATCGGACGCTCCCGCCGTCTCTTTCATAACAGCACCCATAACGCGACCCATGTCCTTGGCCGTCATGCCTGGCATCGAGGTGAGCACCCGATCAACAATTTCTGAAACAGCTTCACGACTCAGCTGCTCAGGAAGATAGACCTCGATGAGCGAGAGCTCGGCTGCCTCTTTTTCCACGAGATCCTCGCGACCAGCGGAGCGGTACTGATCAATCGAGTCCTTACGTTGCTTTACAAGCCGCTTCACGACATCCTGGACTTCATCGTCCGTGAACTCCGTGACCGGCTTACGGGCTTCGATAGCAGCGTTCTTCAAAGCACTCTGAAGAAAACGGAGCGTGTCGCGCCTCAATACTTCCCCCGCTTTCATGGCAGCCTTCAGTTCGTTACTGATCTTGATGATGAGAGACATAGGCGGAAACAATGGGTGTTAAGGGCTAACGGATTTTCTTTTTGATGTCGCGAAGGGCTTCATCATCAAACTTACCGAGCTTTTTCAAGCGACCAATTTCCTTACGAATCTTGACTTTGTAGAGGGCTTCGGTACGCCGTTTTGGACGGCTCTGCTCTACTTCACGGAAACGGAGCTTGCGGACACGTTTCAAGACACCGGACTGTTGGACACGGCGTGAAAAACGCCGGATGAGCGCTTCGGCGGTCTCTTTCTCTTTTCGTTCAATGTAAATCATAACGGCCTCCTTTCTCTTCGTTACGCGTTAACTCTTCCTTGAGAGAGCGCGTGCTCGCGGACACTGCTACCCCATGGCATACCGTCCCGAACACGCTCGTCCTCTTCCTCTATTCCCCCTGACCGACCGGGTGGATATTTTCCGTCAGTCTCGCCCCGCCGAGGAGGTGGAGATGGAGATGCGGAACCTCTTGGCCTCCATCCCTCCCAACGCGGAACAGTAGTTTATACCCTTTTTCTGAAATTTTCAAGTCTCGGGCCACATCCCGCGCTACCCGGAACATCCGACCTACCACCGGCACATCCTCATCATCCATTTCAGCGATCGAAACGATGCGCTTTTTCGGGACGATGAGGACATGAACCGGGGCGATAGGATCAATGGTAGGAAACGCCATGAGTTCATCATCCTCATAGAGAAACTCTTTAGGGATTTCCCGGTCACGGATTTTCTCGAAAACGGTCTTCATACCGGGCTAGTCTTTATGTTTTGCGTGATCGCGCTTCTCCTTTTCGAGACGTTCTTTCTCTTCCTCTTCCTCATCATCCTCATCTGGCTTGGGCAGTGGGATGCCATTTGGCCCCATGAGCGCGGTATTGGTGCGCAAGATTTTCTTAGCTGCCTCAACGAGCTTGTCCTGGATGACCGTCTCCTGCGTCCCAGAGACCATATCCTTCACAATGGCCGTTCCGTCGAGGGCTTCTTTCTGACCGATGATAATCGTCACTTCGACACCCATCCGATTCGCGACGCGCATCTGTGATTTCAAGGTGCCGCGACCGAACGATTCTGCGATGAGAATACCATTTTTCTCGAGGTCAGCGAAGAGGCGGAGCGATTTCTTCTTGGCCATGTCACCGAGCTGGGCGAGGAAAACCCGCGGCTTCGGTTCGACATATGGCTTCACCTGCGTACGCTTCATCTCAAGAATGATCCGGTCGAGACCGAGACCAAAACCGATAGCTGGGGTCGGCTCGCCACCGAGGGTCTGGACGAGGCGATCATAGCGGCCGCCGCCGCCCAAAGAATAGCTCCGACCTTCCTTGTCGGAGGAGCGGATTTCGAAGACGGTGCGCGTGTAGTAGTCGAGACCACGGACGAGACGGGTGTTGATGACATATGGGAGCTCCAGCTCATCAAGATACTCGAGAAGGCGCTTGAAGTGGTCGCGAGACTCTTGGTCCAGGTAGTCGAGCGACTGCGGCGCGTGAGTCGTGATCTGGATGCATTTCTCTTCCTTGCAGTCGAGGATACGCATCGGATTCGTCACCAGTCGCTCCTTGCAGTTCTGACAGAGACGATGTTTCTGGCTCTCCAGATAGCGAACGAGGACCTTTTCGTAGTCGCGACGGGATTCCGGCGTCCCGATAGAGTTCACTTGGAATTCAATATTCTTCAACCCCAGGTCACGGACGACACGAAAGGCGAGCTGGATAACCTGTGCATCGAGGATGGGATCCTCTTCGCCAAAAACATCGAAGTTCGCCTGGGTATGTTCACGGTACCGACCCTCCTGTGGACGATCGTATCGAAAAAGCGAACCCATAGAAAACAGCTTGATCGGTTTTGGCAAGACGCTCATGCCATGTTCGATATAGGCCCGACAAAGCCCGGCAGTCATCTCGGGACGAAGCGCTACTCGATCATTTCCTCGGGTGTTGAAGACATACATCTCCTTGTCGATTATGTCAGTCCCCTCGCCGAGGGTCCGGAGATACAGGTGAGCAAACTCAACCATCGGTAAGTCAATCCGGCGGTAGCCGTACTCAAGTTGGGCATGCGACAGGATACGGCGGACTCGTTCCCAGTATGGCTGTTCATCCGGAAGAATATCGCGCATGCCGCGCAGAGCCTGGAGAAGAATCTCTTCTTGCATTACTGCTGGTGCAGGAGCCGAGACTTTCTCCGTCTTCTTCACCGGCGCCTTTGCCTTCTTGACGACTACTAAAGCTTTCTTCACTTCTTTCTTCTTCATGGTCTTGGCCATAGGAGTGGCATTATTGGGTATCAACATTAGTAGAGGGTCATCTCGGAAACCGGCCAGGCCCGGAGCAACACCCGGCCGATGACGGCAGTCTTCTTGATTGGACCAAAGGCTCGCGAATCATAGCTGAAGGGTCGATTATCACCCAGGACGAAGTACTCGTCATCAGCGACTTTCGTCCGGGCGAGATCGGAAGTCTGCACTATCGCATCGAGGTAGGCTGTCTCATCGAGCACATAACCATCCGGATGACCCTTGTTATAGATGTACACCTTGCCGTTTTTTATCTCAACACTCTCGCCAGGGAGAGCAATCACCCGCTTGATGAAGAACTGGGAGGGGTCGCGCGGGAAGCGAAAGACAATCGGCTGCTGTCGGGAGAGATCGCGAAAGGGATTGACATTCACGCCGACAATCGGAATCTTCGTATGTTTCAGGCCGAATTCACTGATGACGAGGTATTCGCCATCATCAAAATTCGGCTCCATCGACGCCCCTTGAACGAAGAATGGTTGGAACAAAAAAGCCCGAATCGGTATAATGACGACCGCAGCCAGCACCAGGATTTTTACCATCTCCAAAAGGAGCGCCCCGGTTGAAAGATACTCTTCATCGGGTTCGACGGGCACGGGCGACACGGATGGATTTTCCACCATAGTATGATCAAAGGCTAGTAAGAGCGAAAGGGATGCGGCAGATAATGATGACCGCGGGTGCACATTGGCACACGACAATAAAACAACCCGATTGTACCACCATTTTGGTCCGATATCAAGAGCAGAAAATGGCTTAGCTAAAAGAAATACACTCAAGTAAGCAGAAATGACTCCTCTCCCTAATCATCCGAAAGGCTTCTCTCTCGGAGCTGCCAACCTCGATGGAAAGACTCGGCCCAAACGGCGCTCGCGACGTGTCTTTCTCCCGCTGACAACCTTCGCCATCGCGCTTGTTGTACTCCTCGCCGGCAGCTCGCTCTTCATTGGTGCACGTTTTACCCAATCGCTTCACTTTGAGAATCGTGATCTCTCGTTCTTCGGTGGTTTACGTATCATCAGCGATTCATTCCTCGGTACCGGGCAGACACTCGCTGGAGAAGCAGATGGGCGAGTGAACATCCTCCTCCTCGGCCGGGCGGGAGAGAAATACCCTGGCCACAATCTGACCGATACCGTCATGCTCCTTTCACTCGATACAGAGAAAAAGCGAGTTGGACTCCTATCCCTCCCTCGTGACCTCTTCGCCCCTATTCCAGGGACTGGACTTTCCACGAAACTCAACTCCCTGTACCAAATCGGCCTAAACGACGGCTCAGGTGTAGATATTCTTCGAGGCAGCGTCGCGGAAATCACCGGGCTCCCAGTCCACTACTATGCGATGATCGACTTCGATGGCTTTGAACGGATGATTGATGCACTCGGCGGCATTCAGGTCGAAGTAAAACGCGACATCTACGATTCACGCTATCCGGGGAAGAATTACAGCTACGAAACGTTCGAGCTCAAAAAAGGGTGGCAGAAACTGGACGGTAAGACAGCATTGAAATACGCCCGCGAGCGGCACGATGATCCCGAGGGCGACTTCGGCCGGGCCAAACGACAGCAGGAAATCATGCAGGCCGTCCGAGAAAAAGTCTGGTCTATCCCCACCTTCCTGAACCCGTTCACCCTCTCTGGATTCCTCGAAAATCTCGGTAAGAGCATCGCGACCGACATCCCCCCCGAAGAACTCGGCCGTTTGATTGAACTCGCCCGTGTCTTCGATACAAAAAACATCTCCACCGTGGTCATCGACGCCTGGAAGAAGGAAAGCCTCTTGCGCGTCTCACACATCGAATCAGGCGGGGTCCGGGCCTTCATTCTTGTCCCGCGGAGCGGCACCTGGGACGAAATCAGCGACGCCGCTGAGCATCTCTTCGAAGAGCGTGATCGCGAACAGCGGAGAGAAGCGATTCAAAAAGAAAGCGCCCGTCTCGTCATCCTCGCCCCCGCCCGCTACCGTACGGCTGCCGAGACACTCGCGGCCGATATCCGTGACACCTATCCGCTCGACTCAGTCAAAATAGAAACCACAAATGCTTTGGATGTTTCCGGCGAAACGGCTATCATACAGGATAAGAGCGGGGTCCGCGTCCCCTTCACTCTCGACAGTCTGGTCGGGCGGTACGGGCTTACAATCGGTACGATTCCCGCAAATACAACCACCTTCAAGGCTGATACTGATCTCGTGATTCTTTATCCGAAGAACGATATCACTGAGTTCTTCACTCTCGACCATTCTTCTGAAATACCTGCCGACGACGCAGATTTCCAAGAACCACTCGCGCCACAGAAAAATCCCCACACTCGCTAGTCCTCCTCTATTATGACCACGCTCATCGTCGGCCTCGGTAATCCCGGTCCTGAATACACCTCGACCCGACACAATATCGGCTTCCTCGCGCTCGATCAGCTGCGGGAGGCGTTCGACGCACCGGCATTCCGTCCAGAAGCAAAGTTTTTCGCCGACCTATCATCAGTGATCGCGAATGGGAACAGGGTGATCCTCGCCAAGCCGACGACCTACATGAATGAATCTGGTCGAGCCGTGCAGTCAATCCTCGACTACTACAAACTCACCCCTGCGTCGCTCATCGTCATCCACGATGACCTCGATATCGCACCTGGATCACTGCGTACCACCGACTCTTCCCGTGCTGCTGGGCACAATGGTGTCCAGGATATCATCGATTGCCTCGGCACTCAGGACTTCTTCCGCATCCGACTGGGCATCGGCCGACCAGTCGAAGTCGAGGGCGTCTGTATGTCATCTCACGACTATGTCCTCGGTCGCTTTTCTGCTGAAGAATCCGCTGAACACACCGCCCTCTTCGATGTGACAGTCGATGCGGTCCAGAGTCGGCTAGCACAACAATAGACTCTATACCTGGTCTTCTTTTGTCATAATGTCTTAAATAAAATGAACATTTTACATTTTTCACTAGGCCGTAAATTACTACTCGTTGGACTCATCAGTACCACTATTACTACATTTGGAGTCGCTGGCGCCATCTACATAGACAGCACCTATGGACTCACCAGCAAACTGAATCAGGTGACCATTAACAATGGTGCAAGACAATCAGAACAGACTTTGCGTGTTCGAAATATGATCAAAGATTCTTGGGACCATTTTTCTGAAGCAAAGTGTCACCCAAGAGAAATATGGATATCTCTACACAAACAATCAGCCAATGAATCGATCGGACTTCATTGTTTCCTTTGCAGTTATTGCAAATGCGGTTGAAGAATGCAAAGCACGGGGTGGTTCTATCGTAAACGGCGGCAGTGGAAGTCCCATGTGCAGTAATGATTACTCGTTTTTTTTGGCCAGCTCTATCCAGCTGTAAATACCAATCAGACACATCAGGAAACTGGGAGTATGTCGAGGATCATTCGAAGGACCACTCAGAACCCTATGAGCGGAAAATTGATGTTGTTTGTCCCGTTGAAGAATGTGGTCAAGAAACATCGATTCAGTGTCGGTATCACAACAAGGAACGGGAAAATCCGCTCGGGTGTGATTTTAGCACCAAGGATCAGGCTTGCTACTCACGAGAAACTGCTTCGTTTCATTCCATTGACATCGAAAGTTTTTTTAAAAGACAGTAGTCGAAAGCCCTGTCATTTCCGTCACCACCCCATACCTTAATGACAGAAAGCAGGTCTTGATTGGATATTCGTTCGAGGTGCCCGCAGGTCAACCACTGTTCCGAGATATCCAAACACCTATCGTTCAAGCTGAGAATCTACAACAAGAATACACTGTCGATATTTGGGAAAATAACCAGTACAGCTTCTTTGGAAAGATAAAGCAGAGGGAGGTCCTTGTTTTTCCTGAGTCCGGAATTGAAAAATTTCGGGTCACCGGCATCAGTCCCGAACTAAAACTCTGCCCTGCAACTCGAAACATATTTTGGGGACTTAAATTTACACGCGACGGCAAAGTAAACATAGATAAGCGGCCCATCACTGTGGATATCAAGGTAGCCGATGGAGAGGAGTCATCTTGTAATAATTTTTCCGAAAATGTCTCAACCAGTATTGTCTCTACCTCACGATTAACTCCAGAGATAGTGCCTCAACAATAAGAACCAATAACAAAGCCACCAACAAATCTGACACTTGAGTAACGAAAACCCACTCTGCTGCAGGTGGGTTTTCGTTTGTCAGATTCGAAGAGGAGAGTTCCGCCTAAAGTCCGCAATAGGAGGGTATTACTGACTATGGACGGAACTCTCACCTCCGGCAATAAATTGTTTGCACTACCCTAGCGTCAAAACACGTCGCTGTCAATGCTGCAGCCGAAAAAATGAAAAAGGCCCCGTTTCCGTAATGGATTCGGGGCCTCGGGCTTCACGCGGCGTGGCCGCTGAGGCGAGTTACTTCTTGGCAGCAGGCTTGTGTGCTGGAGCCGAAACAGTCGCCGGTTCAGGCTGCCCGGCCGGAGCAGCACGTTCACGCTTCTTCGGACCGGTGTAGACAGTCCACAGGGTCTTCTCCGGCGTCTTCACCAGCTTCCATGATTGGTGAGCGCCCTTGGACTCGCGCATGTCGTCGATGTTGTCGAGGATGCATTCACGCAGTCCGATGAGCTGGGTACCACGGGAACCCTTGAAGTCCTGAACGACGATCTCAACCTGCGATGCCACCGTGGTGACGCCGACTTGGCCAAGGTTGTCGTAGATCAAGGAGTCCTTGGTATAGCCGCTCTTCGAGAACTTGCCAATCATGGCCGATACTTCCTGGTCGGTGATTGGCAGCAGCCGATAGGCCCGGCTCAGACTGGAAACCCACTCGACCGGCCGGCCGCCCATGCCGATGAAGGCCGTCACTTCACCCTTGTCGAGCAATGCGATGCCTTCAGGAACAGTCGTGACTGTGACGAGCTTCAGCTGCAGGTTGTTGACGTCGTTCAGGTTCTTGACCGTCACGACTGCCGACGACCACACCGCGACCGGCGTCCCCTTCAGGTCAGACAGACCTCTCGGGATCACCGTGTCCTTGGTGAGATTCCACTCCTTCCGGATCTTGTAGCCAGCCGACGAGACGACCACATGC
The DNA here is from genome assembly GCA_049290475.1 of Candidatus Moraniibacteriota bacterium. Taxonomy (GTDB): domain Bacteria; phylum Patescibacteriota; class Minisyncoccia; order Moranbacterales; family UBA1568; genus SSEF01. Next base: position 11,897 of record JBATNS010000079.1, read on the forward strand.
ATGGCCGCCGGATAGAGAGACACCAGCGAGCGCAGTTCGTAGACATGCGGATCGTAGCTGCCGACCAGATCCAGGCCATCGACCTGGACCAGACCGACTTCGGCGTAGTTGTGTGCCAAGTGCAGGCTGTTGTTGTAGCCGCCCTGGGTCACCGCCTCGCAGAAGAAAGCCGCACAAGCCGGGATCTTCGCGATGTCCTTGACGATTTTGGAGTAGGTCCCCTTGTCGCTGCCGGAAGCGAAGACGAACGGCTTGTTGGTGCATTGCGGCGGCGGCGATTCATGCCACTGCTTGAGCATCTTCTCTTCGCCAGCAAGTCCGGGAGCTACAGGCGCATCAGCCGCCTTCTTGTCGGCTTGCGCCCACGCACCCATGGAAATGGCGATGAGCAGTGCGGCGATGATGCCAGTAAAACGATTTGCTTTCATGGAGATCTCCTTCTTCACTTTCCGAACGTGGTGGTGGGATGAGCGGTGTCGCTGACAGTCGGGCCGGGATCTGACACGAGTTGCCAGAGGCCGAGACCGATTATGATGGCAGCGATGACGCCAGCGATGACCCAGGGTCGACGGCTGCTGTTGTTGGCAGACGGCAAGCGCCCCTTGAGATCATCTGGGATGTCGAGCGGTGCCACAACGGGCTTACCGCTACTTTCCTCTTTCAATGTCATGACTCTTCTCCTTGTTCAGTTGCTGGGCTGGCTGACCGGAACGGGTACCGCCGCTGGCACGCAGGCATCCGAGAGATCGATGCTCATGCCGGGGGCGAACTCGAGCTTGGGCTGAGCTGCCATCTCCCGCGCGTCCATCTCGATGCGAGCGAACACTTCTTCGTACTCGCTGTGCACCTGGTCGAATGCGACTTCGGTCAGGACTTCCTGGAACATTGCTTCCATGTCCACCTTGGCACGGTCTTCTTCGGCCAGCGCCTCCATAGCGGAAAGCTTGAGGTCCCAACGGATGCGGGCTTCATCAAGCTTGGCCTTGTAGCGGATCAGCTTCTGGTACCCGTCATTGAGACGGTCCAGCCGGTTCTTGTGCCAAAGCTGCATGCGGTCCACGGCCCTGGCTTCATCGATAAGGTTCATGCCGGGGTTGTCCAGTTGCCTGCGTTGGAACTTCTGAGCGTACACGCTCATCCTTCCCGCAAAGCGTGTGACCGTCGCCTTCTGCACCTCGTAGACCTGTGAACGACGGACATACTCGGCATTGAGAAAAGGAATCGGATTGCGCCGCACTTCGGCCATGATGGCTTCGATGTGGCGTTTCATCTCGAGCTGCTTTCTTTCGATGTAGGCATGCATGGCCTTGTCGATCTTGAGCCGTTCGCTGTGGGCGAGCTGCAGTTCCCACCTCGGGATCATGCGCTTCACGACGTAACCGACGCCGAAAAGGGCAGCTAGAGCCATGCCCCAGCCGGTCGCGATCACGGCGGCCTTGAGCAAGGCAGCGATAGTCGTACCGGTCAGGATCAGGAGTCCGGCGATCGAACCGCCGATGAGCCAGACGCGCTTCTTCTTGATCTCGCTGCCGAGTTCGAGCGCGAATGTCTGGCGAATGCCAGGGAGTTGGTCCTCGAAGCGCTGGCGAATCGCCCGCACTTCGGATGGGACCACCAATTCAGTTGTCATGGATATCTCCTTGCGGATTGTCAAGGTAAACTGGCGGATTGCCAGAGCCAACTCAGCGAATTCCAAGTTGACAGGAAAAAATATCAGATATTCATTATTTTGTCAAGAGAAAATCAGGAGCAAAAAGAGGCTCCGGAGAGCCTCTTTTCGTTCTAGTTCTGTAGTTGAGAGAGGATTATTTCTTCTCCTCTTTCTTGGCGCCTTCGGCCGGTGTCTCCGGTGTTTCCTTCACGACACCCTCCACCTTGGTCACGTCCATTTCGACCTTATCTTCGAGCTTGGACATTTCCGCATCAGTGCGCGGACGCATGACCGTCGCGACGATTGCTTCGAGGGTATCGAGCATCACGACGCCGGTCGGTAAGACGATATCGGAGACCTTCACTTGACTATCAAAATCCTTGAGGAGGGCGAGGTCGATCGTGAATGAATGTGGCAAGTTCTTCGGGAGACACTTCACCTTCACCTCGTCGAGGTTACGAATGAGTACACCACCCAGTGCCTTCACAGCCGGCGCTTCACCGACGAAGTCGAGCTGAACGTCCGTCTCGATTTCTTCATCCATGTTCACCTGATAAAAGTCGATATGGGTAAAGCGACCGGACAATGGATCAACCTGGACATCATGGATGAGCGTATTGATAGCCTTCTTCCCATCAAATGAAAGTTCGACGAGCGTACTCTCACCGGCGGCCCTGTACAGTTTCGAAAAATCAATATAGCGAACCGAAAGGTTCATCGGGTCCTTGCCGTGGCCATACTGGACCGCCGGGATGAAGCCATCCGTTCGGAGCTTGGTGAGGGCCTTTCCTGATTCTTTCCGCTCGAGCACATTCAGTTTCAAGATATCCATAACGCTTTTGTCAGTCAGTTTACAAAAAAATCAAACACTGTATCAACGAATGAGTTCATCGACGCCGCCATGATGCTCTCGCAAGAACTGGTGGACTGTCAGCACTTCATCGCTCGAAATGGCTTCCCCCTTGAACAACCGGCTGGCTTCACCTTGTTCCAGATCCGTGAGTACCCCCATCGAGATAGCCCCAATTGGTGACATCGACACGTAGACGAGGGTCGAGGCACCACAAGACTCACAGGTCAGATGGAGCGTCGAACGCTTGTCTTCCTGATCGAGGAGGAGCATCTTGGCTGGCCGGTACTCTTTGTTGCAGACCGGACAGTGAACGAGCGCCTTCAGATTTTCGAGGTTGGATTTCACGGTACTAGTGTATCAAAAAATGCCTTCAAACAGCAATTTTCGAGCAAAAGCAGTGTACCAAGAAGAAGACTCTTGGTCAAGACGAAAGATGTTAGGGAAAAGAAGAAGCCGTCCAGATGTTGCCGGACGGCTTGGAGAGCACGAATGCCCCGCTTGAGACTCAGGCCGCCATCGCCTGAAACGACCGGATCTCGGCAGGAATGGGTAGTCCCACCATCATACAGAGCTCGCGCCAATAGCGCAGATCCGTTTCGGTCTGGGGTTCACCACGAACTTCGGGCAAGGCGCGTGACCAGTGTCTGATCTCCTGATAGCCGAAGAGGTCGAGCACACGGGCAAGGCTGCCGCCTTGGTAAGCGCACTGGAAGACCGACAGGAGAAGGACTCGGGCGCGCGGGCTGAACGACTGGAGCGATTCCTGTGCTCTCTTTTGCAAGGCTGCCGGAACAGTGTCCATGAAGTCTTGGTAGGCCGCGACATACTCGGGATCGCCGAGCACGACTTGGCCACCCCAGTAGGAGTGAGCGATCGCCTGGAAGGTATCGTGCCGTACCGGGATCGCGTCGAGCCACTCGATGCCATACTGCGGCACCGTCGAACTCGTGAGGCATGGGCGGACGTCTCCCGGGAGACGGAACACCATGCCGTAGCAGGCACGGATTTCCCCGGGATGATGCACTCGTTGAGACTGCCCGGCGCCTTCGAGGTGAGACAGCCGAGGTCGGTCACGGAAGATCGGCTCGTTCCGCCCTGGCAGACCACCAGATTCGTCTCGGGATCAACCACCAGCAGGAAATACTGCGAGCCAGTCCCCTTGATCCGGAGGCACGCCCCGGGGCGAAGCGATGCGATTCGGAGCGATGACTGCGGCGAAGAATCACCGACGAGACCATCCGGAATCGTGTCAGAAGCAAACATAGAAACTATCTCCTAGGTTGAGAGCTTGAGCGGGATGCCCGATAAGAAAGAGCTGTACGGTTTTTAGCACATTTCTTCGAAAAAATCAAGACTTATGATTTGACGGTCTTTACCGCTCTTGATAGGCTCATGCGAAGTGCGAAGACTTCTGCCCTTTCCCAATTTAACCCTCCGGAGAATGCCATGCTCTATTCGCGTGCTGTCCGTTTCATGCATGCTGCCGCGCATGATGAACATCCCTCATTCGACTTTTTCCGAAACCGGAATTGGAGCGGCCTCTGGCAACTTCGTGAACACCTTGTCCTCCGTGCGGAGCGTGCGGCCCGACTGCGCGGCCGTTCCTATCGCGACTTCCGCGTCGGTGCAGCTGCCTTTGTCACCAGCCGGAAGCCCGAACAGCTTCGAGCGCGTGGCCTGACCGATTGCCACATTTACACCGGTGCTAATTGGAAGCTCGGCCAGGATGAACGGAACACGTGCGCTGAACAAGAAATCGTCGCGCAAATTCGGCAAAATGATCATCTTTTTCCGACAAAGAGCATTCTCGCCCTCGCGATCTATGGCCGTGCTCAAGGCGAACCTGATGTCGAGAGCGGCGTCGTCACTCCGACGCTCCACCCCTGCCGCCACTGCCGACGACTTCTCATGAATGTCCGCGCGATGCGACCGGACACGGTCATCATGACCGCCTCACCCGATGGCGCGAGTGAATTCATGCTGTTTTGCGAACTCCTCCGGCTCCATGGTGTCGCATGACGCCCCCCCCTCTGCCCGCAAGACCTCACCCGTCTTGCATTTTTTTATTTAGATTTTTCTGAAACTACAAATATAAAAGAGTCCTTGAGACTCTCTTTTATCTTTTAGATTTTCGTAAATCGCTCGAGAGTTTTTCCTCCCCACTCTACCGTCTCGCGCCATTCGCGGAGCGGCCGGGTGAAAAGCGGCGCTGCCGGATGCTCATACAGCGGCTCATAGACTACCATCCATTCTTCGTCATTGGAATGCAAGGCGAGAGACTTCACACGATACGTATCACCTTTGTAGTGCTGGTAAACCTCGCCCTCTTTCGGGGCATCGGCTGGCAGCAGTACCGTGCGTCTCCCTGTCCCTTCATATTTTTTCGATTCATGCTCGAGCTTCTCTTCAAGGATAGCTTTCACCCTCTTCAGAGGCGGATCAAAGTTGATTTTCTCGCCTCGTACGTAATCCAAGGCATCTTGGAAAAGTTTCTGTCCCAGCAGTCCCTTGAAGTGTTCAAGAACACCCTCTTTGGTGGGCAACTCGCCTGTTTTCATGGTGTAGATACAGCGCAGTCCATCGATCAGAGCGTATGTCTTCGTTTCGGGACGGGTATCTTTTTCCAGTTCTTCTCGATCTTCTCGAAGCATCTCCAGAGCCGCACTGTACAACTCCTCACGGTTTACTTTCACACCCAGTGTAAAAAATGGAGGGCCAAACAAGGCGATCCCATACCGATTCAGACACAGGAGATTGTCTGCAGAAAGGTTATTAGACGCGAGCGTTACCACACCCCGGCTGATACTTCCTACCACAGTAGAGAAATCTTTGTTCCGGAGAAGATCTAATGAAACAATTTCACCTTCAAGTTTCTCTAACATCCCATCATGGAAATTCTTCAGGAAGGCTCCATGAAGCGTTTGCGCCTCTTCTGAAGTGATGGGTCTTTTCGTTACGAGACAAAGATCGACGTCACTCGTCCGAGGATTCCAATTTCCTACAGCAAAGGAACCGGAAACATAGAAACCAATGAGGTTCTCCCTTAAGGCATTCGCTGCTGCTCGGGCCAGTTTCTCAAGTTCCTTTCTTACGATTTCCCGATTGAGTTCCGACGTAGCTTCAGGAAGTGGACTCTCGTTTTCCTCCATACTTTGTACATCTTTGTTTTGTTCTCCTGCTCCGCGCTCTTACACGTCCAGGTTCTTCACGGTCTTAGCATGTGTCTGGATGAAACGGCGGCGGGGTTCTACATCATTCCCCATGAGGATGTCAAAGAGGCGATCAGCTTCCTCGGCATCTTCAATCGTCACCTGGAGCATGAGCCGACGATCGGGATCCATCGTCGTTTCCCAGAGCTGTTCCGGGTTCATCTCTCCGAGACCTTTGTAGCGCTGGATATTGATACCAAAGATATTCTCCCCACCCTCGCTATTAGCATCGAGGACGATATCCGACTCTGCCGGCGTCTCAACTTTTGCTTCAGCCGCTTTCTTTTTAGCTGCCTTCGCCGTCTTGTTCGCTTCGACGATGGCTTTCATGTCTTCGACCACCCGGTCTTTTTCTTCCTCAGTGTACGCATAACGGATGTCTTTCCCCTTCTGCAGGCGATAGAGCGGCGGCTGAGCGATGTAAATGTACCCACCCCTGACAAGATCTTCGTAGTAGCGATAAAAGAATGTCAGGAGGAGCGTCCGGATATGGGATCCATCGACGTCGGCGTCCGCCATGATGATGACTTTGTGATAACGCAGCCGACTCATGTCAAAGGTTTCTCCGATACCGACACCGAGCGCGATGATGATTGGCTTCAAGGTATCTGACTTCACGACTTTATCGATCGTCGTCTTTTCGACGTTCACGAGCTTACCGCGGAGCGGCAGGATGGCCTGAAACTCACGGTTGCGACCCTGTTTGGCACTGCCACCGGCCGAATCTCCCTCGACGATGTAGACTTCTGAGCGGCTGGCGTCCCGGCTGGAACAATCGGCGAGCTTCCCGGGGAGCGTCATCCCTTCGAGCGCACCCTTCCGAATGACCGCATCCTTAGCGGCCCGGGCAGCGATACGCGCCCGGACAGTGAGGACACATTTGTCGATGATAGCCCGCGCATCGTTCGGGTGCGTCTCGAGATAATCCGTAAACGCTTCAGAGACCACGGTCTGCACGGCGCCACGGACTTCGGTATTATTCAGCTTGTCCTTTGTTTGGCCCTCAAATTGGGGATTCGCGAGCTTTACCGAGACGACCGCCGTGAGGCCTTCGCGCAAATCATCAGACGAGAAAGCGCCTTCCTTTTCCTTGATGAGATTATTTTTCTTGGCATAATCATTCAGGACGCGAGTCAGCGCCATCTTGAAACCAGTGACATGGGTACCGCCCCCAGGGTTCACGATGTTGTTGGCGAAACAAAACATGTGCTCCTTGAAGCTATCCGTATACTGCAGCGAGGCTTCGACATAGATATCATCAACGGTCTTCTCGACATAAAACGGTGTCGAGTTTTTCATCTCCTTGCTCCGATTCAAAAACTTCACAAAAGAGACGATGCCGGAATCAAAGTAAAAGCCATGCCGTACCGCCAGGTACTCATCCGTCTCAGCCACCACCACTTTGCGCCGATCTTCACAGAGGATTTTCACCCCCTTTGTGAGGAAGGCCTGATAGCGCACATATTCCAGAATCTTCGTCCAGCTGTAGGCAATCTCGGGGAAGATTTCCGGATCGGCTTGAAAAGCGACGGTCGTCCCCGTCCGGTCAGACTTACCGATTGGTTTCACGCTCGCCTTCGGCTTGCCCTGTTTGAATTCCTGTACCCATATCTTTCCTTGGAGCTCAACAGTCACTTTCGTATGGAGCGAAAGAGCATTCACAACAGAAACACCAACGCCGTGGAGGCCACCAGAGATCTTATAACCACCCTCGTCGCCGAACTTGCCACCCGCATGCAATACCGTAAGCACTGTTTCAAGCGTCGACTTCTTGGTTTGCGGGTGGATCTCTACCGGAATGCCACGGCCATTATCCTTTACCTCGATCCAATTGTCGGGCAAGAGGCGGACAACGATTTCATCGCAGAAACCAGCCATCGCCTCGTCGATTGAGTTGTTCACCACTTCCCAGATGAGGTGATGCAAACCTTCGGGTGAGGTCCCACCAATATACATGCCCGGGCGTTTCCGGACAGGATCGAGCCCCTCCAGAACCTGGATAGACTTCGCGCTATAATTGTCAGCTGCTTTCGATTTGGCCATAAACAGGAGTAGCTATGAACGATTGAATTGACGACTAGTGAACTCGATAAGGAGAATGAGGGCAAGCGCTAAAAGGAGTACCCACCACGTAAGGTATCCGGAAAATTTCGCAACGGCGATGCTAGACACATAGAGTCCAATCAAACCACCTTGACGGAGCGCCGCTGGGACATACGCTCTGGCACCGCGTTCATCCAGGAAACGCCTGGCGAGCGACACGAGGCCGAGGGCAACACCCGCTGTCGCAAAAAGCCAGAGGGCGAAGAAAAAGAGTCCTCGACCGGCTAGCGTGAGCGATACTGGGTCTAC
>JBATNS010000080.1:0-8911 GCA_049290475.1 Candidatus Moraniibacteriota bacterium
ACCGATCATCGGACGTTTGGTCAGTTGGATGAAAAGGCTCGCATCCATCTCGACGGGTATCTTGTGGCTGATAGCGAGCTTGATATACTCGTTCGTCCAGGGAATTATCGGATTCTTCACGACCATATCGACATGCGTGAAGTCTTCGGTCCGATGCTGACCCAAGACAAAGGTGATGTTCTTGTACTTTGAAAGTTCAGCAATGGTTGGTGCAAGATCGTCTTTCGTCTTGATGTCGGTCGCAATCACCTCACGAACGCCAGCCGCCAAGAGAAATCTGATTGTCGCCAAAGCACCCCGATTGAGCCCGATGCCGAACACAGTAATACGTTTTCCTTTAAACCAATCGTGTTTCAGCATACGGAAATATTACCAGTTTTGGTGCTTCTGAGTAGACTTGATACATCAGTTACGAAAAGAGGCTATCGCTCGAGGATCAAACCAGGTACATCACCAGGGAAGCCAAGAATGCTGTTTACGATAGATTTTTCCGGACCGCTTGCCATTATACACCCCGTTTTCAATCGTCAAAACACCATTCACTAAAAGAGTATCTACCCCAACCGCATACTGATATGGTTCTTCCATCGTGGCTTTGTCAGCGATACTGTCCGGATCAAAGACGACGATATCCGCCAAATGGCCAACTTTCAGGAATCCGCGGCCCTCAAGCTTAAATTTCTGGGCTGGTTTCCCGCTCATTTTATGTACTGCCTCTTCCCAAGAAAGCGAGTGATTACGACGGACATACTCAGCAAAGACGCGAGGGAAAGTGCCAAAGTTGCGAGGATGGACATGATCTCCGGTATTCATATGTTCAAGGTCATAGCCCGAACCATTTGAGCTGATGATAGAAAATGGATGTTGGATTGCCTTCCGGACGTTTTTCTCCGAGAGCGTCTCAAGCGAAACGATAGCCCGGCCTTCACTCGCGAGGAGAACATCGATGACCACCTCCTCCGGCGGCTTGCCGTGGAGGTTGGCAATCTCGGAAACTTTCCGCCGAGTGAGCATTTTTCCAATATTTGTCACCGAAAGGATCATCGATGAATAATCTGTGCCACTCTTTCTCATTTCAGCCACGACCGCATCACGGACTTTCGAGTCACGCAACCGAGCAAGCATGAGCTTTGCGCCATTTTCCGTAATCCAGGTCGGGAGGAACGTATAGAGCACCGAACCAGTCACCGTGTACGGGTAGACATCAAAACTGATATCCAGCTGATTGAGTGCGGCTGTTTCAATCAGGTTGAACGCCTCATCCATGAGGGGCCAGTTCTTTTTTCCAACCGCTTTGAGATGCGAAATATGGAGCGGCACCTTCGACTTGCGCGCAACGGTCACTGCTTCTTCAACCGCTTTCACCAGACCCTCCCCCTCATCACGGACATAGGTCGCATAGACCCCTTTTTCGGCGTGAACAAGCTCGACAAGACGGAGAATCTCATTGATATGAGCACCACGGGCATGTGTATAAAGAAGGCCTGTCGAAAAACCGATAGCACCCTCACGCATTGCTTGTTTTAAAAGACGTTCCATCATCTCAACTTCCGCGTCGTGAATCGGTCGCGTTTCGTCTTTCATCACGCCACGTCGGAGGGTTCCGTGTCCAACCAAAGTCGAAAAATTAACTGTCGGCCGTCGCTTTTCCAAAGCCGAAAAAAACTCGGCCATGGTAAGCCAGTTGAAATTAATCTTACTGACATCAGTCCACTTCTGGATGGAACGAATGATATCTGGTCGTGTCAGCGGAGCCAACGAAGAACCGGAGTTGCCACCAACAATCGTCGTCACACCCTGATAGAGCAGGCTTTTGAGTTCCGGATGAGCCAAGAGTTCCCAATACGTATCCGAGTGGTTGTTGACATCGATAAATCCCGGTGTAACATACTTGCCCGTCGCATCAATCACCCGCTCGGCAGCACCATCGAGGTTACCAAGAGCGACAATCCGGTCTTCTTGGACAGCCAAATCACCTCGAAACATCGGCTCTCCAGAGCCGTCGATCAGAGTCCCGTTCTTGATAAGGACATCATACATATCACCCCAACTGATTTTGTTTTACCGAACCAAAAGGGCCATCTCGACGAGACGGTTAGAGTAGCCCCATTCGTTATCATACCACGCGACCACCTTCACGAGATCACCATCGATGACCTTGGTCAGTGACAGATCGACGATGGACGAATGCGGATTACCAATGAAATCTGATGAGACGAGCGGCTCCTCGGTAACAGCCAGTACGTGTGCGAAGCGCGGATTACGACTGGCTTCGGTTAGGGCCGTATTGATCTCTTCGACGGTTGTTTTTTTCTTCAAAACGAACGTGAAGTCTGTTAGCGACACAACAATAGTTGGCACCCGGAATGACAGCCCGTCGAAACGGTCTTTCAACTCAGGTATGACTTGGGTCACTGCAATCGCCGCTCCTGTTGTCGTTGGAACAATATTGTGCGCCGCTGCCCGGGCCCGGCGGAGATCCTTGTGCGGGCCATCCTGGAGACTCTGATCGGCTGTATACGAATGAATCGTACTCATGAGCGCCTTATCGATACCGAAATGCTCATGGAGGACCTTGGCCACCGGAGCAAGTGAGTTTGTTGTACAAGATGCGTTGGAAACGACCGTCTCGCCGGCATAACTATCAGCATTCACACCGATAAGAAAGGTTGGGACCGAGCCATCATCTCCTTTTGAAGGAGCTGAAAGAACAACCTGCTTGGCGCCGGCAGTGATATGCTGCGCCGAAGCATCCTTATCGGTAAAGCGACCTGTACACTCAAGGACGACGTCGACCGCATGTTTCTTCCACGGCAGTTTCAAAGGGTCCGGCTCGGCATAAACGGGGTATTGTTTGCCATCCACAATCAGCATATGGTCACCGGCAGCGACTGATTTCGAATACTGACCGTACGCCGTATCGTGCGCGAGCAGATGAGCGAGTACGACCGCTTCGGTCAAATCATTGATAGCAACCACTTCAATCTCTGGTTTTTCAAGTGCAATCTTGAAAGCAGCACGACCGATACGCCCGAACCCATTGATGGCAATCCGTTTCTTTTCCATAAGAATACCTTTATGTTTATGCTTTACCCGCCGAACCGAACAGATCCATCTTTGCTTTCACTGCCTCACGGAATGCTTCGCGTGCCGGCATGAGGATTTTCCGAACATCCACTGCCTCATTGGTCGGGAGCGTCTCGCGCAACGTCGTGATGAAGGCGGTCTTGGTCGCTGTTTCAACATTGAAACACGCGACGCCATGAGCAATCGCCTTCGTCACCGCTTCGGCTTTCCAGTCTGAAGCGCCATGGAGAACCAACGGAAGCGTGATGCGCTCACGGATTGCTGCGAGTCGATCGAAGTCCGGTTCCGGTCGTTCAGGAATAGAACCATGAGCATTACCGATACCAACAGCCAAGGTATCGACGCCGGTCGCCCGCACATACGCTTCCGCCTGCGCCGGGTTCGTCATAAACTTGTCCCAATCGATATGTTCCATATCCGTGATCTCTCCTTTGTACGGAACATTGCCGATCTCACCCTGGACTATCGAACCTTTTGCATGAGCCTCACGGACGATCGTAGCTGTCGCCTCCATATTTTCTTCGTAGGGCAAGGTTGACGCATCCATCATGACGGATTTGAAGCCGATGGCGAGCGCCTCGCGGACGACAGCGATATTCCGACCATGATCGAGATGAATCGCGAGCGGAATATCGGGAAAATAGAAGTCAGCGATATTTTTCACCAGCTGATACATGACATGGCCACCGCCATATTGAAAGGTCTTTTCTGTCATCTGAATAATGACGGGCGAACGCTTCTCAGCCGCCGCCTCCATAATGGCCCAGGTCGTCTCCAAGTTGACTGTGTTGAACGCACCGACCGCATACCCCTTTATCTGGGCTTCCGTCAACATTTTTTTTGCCGAGATGAGCATGATTTTTTCGTTAGGCGTGATTCAGAAAATCCTCTGCTTCAAGCATCATTTTCACGAGTTCGCGCGGATACAGACTCTCGCCGCCGACGAGGACGCCCGACATTTCTGCTTCCCACGACATGGCCGGAAGAATTTTCGCTGTTACCGAACCACCGTATATAACAGCGATGCGTTCCGCTACCTCCGAACTGTACAACTCGGAAAACAGTTTGCGGAGATATACTTTCACCTGGAGAATATCGGCCGTAGTGGCCGTCACTCCGCCACTGACCGCACTAATCGCCCAACGGGGTTCATAGGCCACGATGACCCGCTCCGCGAACAGTGGAGAAAGATCAGCAAAGACCGTTCGGACCGTCCGCTCGATAACCGCTACCGTCTCATCACGACCGCGTTCTTCGGCAGTCTCTCCGAGACAGACAATCGGAATCAAATTCTCTTTCAGCGCGAGCTTCGTCTTGATTGCGACCAGCTCGTCGTTTTCACCCACATAGGTGCGGCGTTCGCTGTGCCCAAGGATGACGTACCCGACGCCAGCATCACGAAGCATCAGAGGGGAAATCTCTCCGGTAAATGCGCCTTTCGCTTCCCAAGCCATATTTTGTGCCCCGAGAATGAAACCCGGTGGGAGATGGTTGAAGCTAGAGAGGTGAATAGATGGGGGTGCGATGACTCCGCGGGTGTTCGGAAACGACTTGCCCGATGACTCTCGGCGGAGCTGCGACAGGTATTCGTTGACCTCCTCACGATTGAGGAGATTCATCTTCAAATTCCCGATGACGTAGAATGGTGACATACACTAGGCTTTCTCCAGCTGTTCCCGGAGAAACATAGCTGCTTTTTCTGGCTCGATGGAAGAAACCTCGATGCCTGTCGAGAGTTCAAACCCAGCCCAGGTCGATGTATGTGGCGCAATCTCGATATGCCATTGAAAATGCGGGTATTCTTTTCCGTCGCATGGCGCCGTGTAGAGATAAAAATTATAGGCCGGATTGCCGAGGCCGATATAAATTGACCGGAGTGCTTTCTGAAGCGCATCACCAGCCGCAAATTTCTCTTCGTCCGTGATACGTTCAAAGTAAGGGTTCGGCCGCTTGCCTACGACCCAAAGCTCAAACGCAACGCGCGAAGCATAGGGTACAAAGACAACGAAGTCCTCATTCTCGTACACGAGCCGTTTTTTCTTACTACTTTCATAATCGGTCATCACGCTATAGACGCGTTGACGATGACTCTTGTAGAAACGTTCCGCCCCGTTCAGGATTGATTCGACATACGGTGCGACGACTGGAACAGCCATGAGCTGCGAATGAGGATGTGGGACGGAAGCACCGGCCTCCTTGCCATGATTATGAAAAATTTGGATATAGCTCACACTCGCTTTGTTCATCAGCGACAGGTAACGATCCTGGTACGCGTCGAGTAGTTCGGCCACCTGCCATGTCTCAAGCTCGGCGATAGAACGCTTTGGATCCCGCGTCACGATCACTTCATGATAACCGACCGCTGACATGCCGAAATATGGACCATCGGCCAGGGACTTCGGCCGCCCGGTCGAACGAGAGACGGCCGGATACTTGTTCGGAAAAACACGGAGGCTCCAATCTCCATCCGGACGCATATAAATAAGCGTATCCTCTTCCTGATCGCTTGCCTTCGGATCCTCAAAGATATCCGGGCTCTCGACGGCCTCCGAACGCGGAGGAGCAACGAATTCATCGGGTCGTTTGGCTCGCGCCGTCGCAATGATGACCCAGTCCCCCGTCACGATATCCTGCCGCAGCTCGGACATCGACTCTTTTTTTTCTTGACCTGCCATGACTTTTTGTTCTTGTTTTTTGTATCCCCACCTATGCTTCTCGCTTGTAGTCACCGAGCTTGTACTGTCCTGTCATGAGCCGCCACTTCGTTTTGAAGAGGTCAATCAAGACCTGGATGAAGCCGTTCGGTCCGGTGAGACTCACTGTCGAACCCTCCTCGTTCATCCAGCGGACCGGGATTTGTTTGATCTTGAAACGAAGTTTTTCAGCCAGAACAATGAGTTCGAAATCGAATCCGAAACGATCAACGACCATGCGGCTTGCTACCGCTTCGGCTGCCGGACCGGAGAGCGCCTTGAATCCGCATTGGGTATCAGGGTAGCTCCAGAGACCGAGAACGATGCGGATAAGCCAATTACCCCCTTCACCCATGATCTCGCGATGGCGAGGCTGATGCACCTGTACGAAGGCACCTTCGATTTTCCGCGATCCGATAACGACATCGTAGCCCTCATCAAAAAGCGGGAGGCAAGCGTCAAGGTGAGTAATGGCGGTCGAACCATCTGCGTCAAGGAACACTCGATACTGGCCCTTCCCCTCCAATAGTGCCTGGCGGACCACGTAGCCTTTCCCGTGATTGACGGAGTTGTCGACCACGCGGAGATGGGGAATCGTGAGCGCGTAATTTCGAGCGATATCGGCCGTGTTATCTGGCGATCCATCCTCGATGACGATGATTTCATACGTAAACGTTTTCCCCTTCAGGTAACGATCAATTTCAAGCAGGTTGTGCCCGATCCGCTCACCTTCTTTATATGCAGGAATCAAGACCGACAGGTACGGGGTCTCCATAAAGACAACACTCAAAGCTTATAACTGTATTGTATCATATTACCCCTGTGCAAGTATCCATTTTTCAGTCGGGCTACCGGGAATCGAACCCGGCCTACGTGCACCCCATGCACGCGTACTGCCGATATACTACAGCCCGAAATATTGGAACAAAAAAATACGATTGAAACAGAGTGAGGATATCAAACCGTGAGGGAAATGAAAAGGAGCTCCTTGTTGGGTGCCCCTCTTTTGCTGCGCTGCAGCCCACCTTTGCATCTGGGTTCAGATAAGGTGGCCCCTTTTGTCAACTCAAATGGTCTGGATCGGCTTCCGAACCGCCTGAAATCTCCCTGTAGCGATAGGCATGACTGCCCGAATCACGGACCCCGACGAGATGTTGGCCGCGTTCGACATCATGCACGAAGACCACAACCTTGGGCCGCGTGCTCGGCAGTAAAGCGAGCGCTTGAGTCTGGGGCGTATTTAGCCCGTCACCTTGTGTTCCCATTGGATACTCCTTGTGTTGCGAGAGCGATGCTCTCAAAAAAACCACAGCAGCCACAACTGACTGACCGCCGACCTATCCCCCGGTAACGACCCGAGAAATATACGGCCATCCTATACCCGATACCTGTTTTTGACTAGAGGAAAACAAAAAAAGAGGGCCATGTGGCCCTCTACTGAAAAAATTCTGTGCTTCTTACTCGAGGATGCCGTCAAGGTTCACATCGTAAAGAATCTGTTCCTGGACGAGACGATACTTCAAGATTTCAGATTCTTCGAACCAGATTGGGATTTCACGCATCGCCTCCTCCGGACTATCCGAGCAATGCACGAGGTTCCGAACGGCACGGTTATCGATTGACGAAAGCGAGTAGGAGTCGACGGTCATATCACCCCGGATGGTACCGACATCAGACGTGGTTGGTTCAGTCCCACCGACGAGTTTCTTCACGATTGCGACTGACTGATTCCCTTCGACGATGAATGCGAGCACCGGACCGGAGGTGAAAAAATCGACATTCGCCTGAATGATGTCCTTACCATACTCGATTGCCTCTTTTTCAATCGGTAGGTTCTGAGCCTTGCGATCATCGACCACACGGCTCCCCTTCTTCAAAAACCATTCCTCGTCCTTGTTGTAGTGCTTCCAGCATTGTTCCGCTTTCGGTACGATGAGACGCATGGCCACGAACTTGAGACCGGTATTCTCAATCCGGCTGATGATAGTCCCCATGAGCGAGCGCTGGATGGCGTCCGGCTTCAGGATGACGAGGGAAAGCTCTTTCTTTGGGTGAACAGCCATAAACACTGTTGATTACAAAAACAATTACGCTCGGACTGTAACACGAAATCCGTTTTGCTGCAAGAGTCGCAGATTATTTTTCCCTCTGACAGCTATTTTCACGACAAGTATAGACGATATCACCATCAGTATCAGTCCGAGAGATGGCGACTTCATGGGCTTGGAGCCGTTCTATCACCGCTGGGTGAGGATGGCCATAACTGTTCTTCCCTACGGAAATAATCGCATCCCTGGGTCGAATCAGCCCTAAAAGCGCATCGCTCGTCGAAAACTGGGAGCCGTGATGAGCGGCCTTCAGTACATCCACCGGTGCGAGGTCCGGAATAAAACGCTCTTCATCCGGCAAGTCTCCCGTGAAAAGGAAACTACTCTCACCATACTCAAAACGCGCCACCACGCTCCCCTCATTCGTTTCGGGGACATCGGATGGCTCCGGCGCGAAGGGGAACAAAATGGACAGTTTTCCCCCACCCGGAAGCATCATATTCGTCCCACGCAGCGCCGGAACTGTTGTTGCTCCTTCATGTTCCAGATCACGGTAGAAAAGAAATGCCGACCGGGTATCCGTCCGAGCACCTGTATCAAGCACCGTCTTTACTTGGTAGCGTTCGAGCAGGGCTGACAGGCCGCCGATATGATCCGCGTCTGGATGGGTCGGGATGAGTGTCTCGATCGTCCGATCATAGAAGGGTACATGTCGCCCAATCCGAGAGAGTAGTAGTCGCCCGTCCCTCCCACCATCAATCACAACCTGATTCATCCCCTGCGAGATGAGGATAGCGTCTCCCTGACCGACCGAGAGAAAAATAACACGAGTCACAGCCCTATCAGTCCGGATGACATACAGCCACAGTCCGGATGCGATGACCAGCGTCGCAAGGAGTGTGAGAAAAACCGTCTTAGTGATCCATCCCCAGTACATAGCGTTTGCGCAGTTGTTCTAGACAATATACGGCCAAGCCCAAACCAAGATACCAGAGTACGGCAAAAACCGGGCTGATGTCGAGTCCTGAGAGACTCGCCCCGGGAACATCCGCGAGTCTCTCGGCGAGTCGGATGATAATCGTG
>JBATNS010000081.1:0-5946 GCA_049290475.1 Candidatus Moraniibacteriota bacterium
AGCTTGATGAGGACATTTTCTCCAAGCGGTTGGATGCGCAGTTTTTTTACCATAGCATAGTACTTAAAAGAATGAGATTGTGACGCCCGACCATAGTGTATTCGCCATCAGCAGACTCGTCAAGTGAGTGCTAATTTAGTGACGTGGCTGTATGAAAAGAGCATCGAGTTCCTCAAGTGCGGCTTCCGGATTTGTATCGAACAGCTCAAGAAAATGCTGCTTTCGACTTTCCTGGCCAATTGCTGTTTCGTGTTCAAGGATGTTTTTCCGGAACCAGCCCCCCAGTTCTTGTGTCCATTCAATTGCTGCTGCCTCACGCTCTGATTCATCTGCAACTTTGAGCATGGCACACTTCTTATCTGCCCATGCTTTCTGAAGAAACATTGATCGAACAAATTCCAAATCCTTCGGACTATCGATATGATCCTTTTTCGCTTCTTGATAGATTTCGAAAGCCTTCATATGATTAATGGCAATTATTGAAGTTTCCCCCGCATGATTTCCAGCGCTCGATCGAGTTGAGGGTCCCTACCAGCCTCAAAATCCTCCCGGGTGAACTTTACGGCTTCATCTGGCTCGATGCCTACCTTATTGATTTGATGGCCATCTGGAGTGAGCCAGTGGGCAATGGTGATTTTCACCGAAGTTGTACTTGATGTCGGAATCAATTCTTGAACCGATCCCTTTCCGAAGGATTTCTCGCCAACAAGCACGATATCACCCCGATTCTCACGTAGCCCCGCAGCAAGAATCTCCGATGCGCTCGCCGATCCCTGGTTCATGATGACCACGACGGGAAGGCCGCTGAAAATATTATTGCCCCGAGTCTTCAATTCCTTTCGCTTCTTGGCCGCATCTTCCTCAATGACAACAATTGAACCTGAGGGGAGGAAATAGCCGCCCAGATCTACGGCTGCATCAAGGTATCCACCCGGGTTGTTACGAACATCGAGAACGATGCCGCGGACCCCCTGCCGCTTGGCTTCGGCGGCAATGATCTTGAACTCATCTGCCGTATCGTCACCAAAACGCGTCACTTTTAGTATCGCTATATCGTCTCGCACTTCAAGGAGAACACTCTTCACGACAATCACATCACGCCGAACTGTAACTTCACGGACCTCTTCATCGTCTGGATGATATACTGAAAGCTTGACATCAGTTCCTCGTGGCCCGCGGATTCTGTCTACCGCCTCATTCAGAGCCAGGTTCTCGGTCGACTCACCATCAATCTTCAGGATCTTATCACCAGCGAGGATACCTGCTTTCTGCGCAGGCGAATCTTCGAGCGGCGCAACCACAGTCAAAATACCATCCTTGATTTGCATTTCAGCACCTATCCCGTCGAACTTCTGACCGAGGTCCTCGTGAAACTCCTTATTTTCCTCTGGATCAAAAAAAGTTGTATATGGGTCGCCTGTTGCTGCCAGCATGCCATCGATTGCCCCATAGAAAAGCTTCTTCGCATCCAAAGAGTCCCGTTCGACATACCTCTCTTTCAGTAGATTCCATACTTTCCAAAAGAGCGAGAAATCAATCGCTGCATCCTGCCCCTCCCCTGTCCCTTGAAAAACAGCCTGATTGGGAGAAATCGGAGAATCCGTCATGGCTGGGCTGAATTTTCCTTTTTGATAGCCGGCGTAAAAGGCAAAAACGACAATACCAACAATGGCCCCTGCAACAATAAAACGCCGACTGCCTGGTGGTGAGTCCGGGGATGCTGGTTGATGTGATAGGCTCATTTCAGATTCTGACATAATTAGCTCTACGGATGGGTCGGAACGGCCTTACCACGATACTTTAGAAAGTATCGGATGGCACTCTGGATATGATACCAGGTGAGGCGATTCATAAGAAGGGAGCGGAAAAATCCTCCTTTTGCGCTCCCTTTGGCGTGATAATGGTAGACCGAAGCAGATGGTGCGTAGACAACTCGGTAATTCTTTTCCCAAAACCGTCGGCACCAATCAACATCTTCCATATACATGAAGAACCGACTGTCCATCAGACCGACTGTTTCAGCTGCTACTCGCGAGACAAACATCGCTGATCCCATGATCCAATCGACATCGCGTTCGTAGGTGTGATCGAAATCACCCATCGTAAACCATTCGAGGTGACGACGGCCGAGAGAAAGATGCTTCAGCCATGTCCTGCGATAGATAATCGTCATTGGTCGATAAAAACGTAAGCAAGTCGACTGGAGCGAGCCATTGAAGTTGAGCTGCTTTGGCCCGATAAGTCCCACATCCGGATGCGACTTAGCATACGCTAGGAGCGTTTTTACCGTATCTGGACGAAAAATAATATCCGCATTGATAAAAAAGATATACCGTCCGACCGATTCGAGCATCGACATATTGATGAGTCGGCCGAAACCGACATTTTCCGCATGCGGAAAAAAGCGAACATCTGGAAATTCTTCTCGGAGGAGCATCTCCGTATCTTCTTCGGTCGCGCTATCGACAACCAGCACCTCGTAAGTAAAGTCAGAATCCTTCAATTCTCGCCGTATAGCCTGAAGCGAGAGCCGGAGAAGCTCCGGACTCCGATAACTATTGACCGCGATCGAGACCTCAACGGACATGGGTGGGATTTAAGGAAGGTTCTGAAACAAGGCGCGAATTTGATCATAATTGTCGCCACGCGGTAAAAGTATGTAGCCCGATTCGGGTGTGGCCGGCGGGGCATACAAAAGTCCTTCTTCGGAATCCTCAAGCACGCGTTGCACGAGAGTCGCATCCTGATTAGCCTGATACAACTCGAAAAAACGCTTCGCTTCCCACGCTTCGGTATTGATGCGCAGATTATCGCCGAGACTGTCAAGGAGTCCGTTAATCTTGCCGAAATCTGTCAGTGTTCCCACTGAGAGCGCTTTATCTTTGATAGCCTGAATCACTTGCTGTTGTCGTTCCGCTCGCCGAAAATCGTTGCTCTGATACCGGGCACGGGCATAGCAAAGTGCCTTATATCCATCCAGTTCACTAGCGCCGGCCGGAAGTTCGAATACACCACCGCATTCTTGATCCTTGTTGTAACAGAGGAGGTATGACTTCGCGATATACCGCGTTCCCTCGCTCCGGGTGTAGTATTTGTGTTCATACTGCGGCGGGCGGGTCGGAACGGTGTAGATATTGGCGTCGCAGACATGCGGCTCACGGAACTGCATCCCTTCACTAAATGGTTCATTCAAGGTAACGGTTACGCCGCCAATCGCATTAACCAGGTCGATAAAACCCTGAAAATTAATGACGACAGCATAGGGAATTGTCTGGCCCGTCACATCAGCGACAATTGTCCGCATATCCTCGATGCCGCCACCCTTGCTGCGTTCCTCGCCGAGGGCATAGACCGCATTGATCTTGCGTTGTTCATCCCGACCTGGCACCTTTACGTAGAGGTCTCTCGGGATAGACACGAGCGACGCTCGAGCGGTATCACCACCCTCTTTTTTTTCGTCTTTGGGATGTAGTGACAGGACCATGATTGTATCCGCCAAGAGACCGCCACCGGGGACGTTCTCTCCACGCATGCCGAGGAGGAGAATATTGATTCTTCCCGCTTCCTCACCCTGTAACTCATCTTTGGTACCCGGAAGAGCTTTCACGAAATTCTTAAAAACGCCATCTTTCCCGAGTGATATTTTATTGAACACAAGTCCTGCTTTCACGGCAAAAACAGCGCCGGCGATAAGGCCAAGCGCAACAAAAAAAAGAGCGATGCGAATGATTCGTTTCTTTTTGGGTGAGGGAGAGATTCCCCCCTCATTGGTTTGAGGAATCATGAATGATTCTTTTGCGAGTTATCGGGATGTAGCGGCCAAAGCACGATAGAGCTGGGCGATTTTTTCGGTACTCTTCACCCAGGAATACAATCTTTCACTTCCTGGAAGGCACATTGCTTCCTTTCCATGAGAAGAGATATCGATGGAGAAAGTATACAGATTTTCAGCCAGTGGAGCAAGGGCGAAAGGGTCGAAGTACCGGACCCGTTCTCGACCAACTTCATGAAAAACCGGGATATCCGACACGAAAACTTCCGTTCCCACCGCCAACGCTTCTTCGATTGGGATACCAAATCCTTCATAGAGTGAGGGGAAAATATAGGCGGCGGCACCGGACACCAGTGCCCGCAAGTCAGCGTCTGAAAGATAGCCAACCGAAAGGACACCCCCGGCGCTCGCTTGTCGCTGGACCTGACTGTCGACATTATGTCCGGCGAGGCTACCGGTGAGCACGAGCGGAAAACTGAGACCGTACTGCTCTCTCGCCTGGACAAAAGCCTTGATCAGAAATGCAATATTTTTTCTCGGCTGCATTGTCCCCGATGACACATAGTACCGGCCCGGGGTCAGACCGTACGTCGCTGTTACTCGCTCAATTTCTTCATTTCTGATGGGTTGGAACCATTCTTCGGCGGCGGCATTCTCTATAACTACGACATGCTCCACCGGAATACTATAGTATTTTAAGATTTCAGACCGTGTGAACTCCGAGGGCACGACAATAGCATCAGAACGACGAAATGTCCGGGGTATCAAGAGCGAGAGGAAAAATCGATCTACACGGCCGATCCATTCTGGATGAACCCGGAACGAGATGTCATGGATATGCGTCACAACTTTGAGGCGCTGTGGCAAAAAAAGCGGAAGGATATATTGGGTATGAAAAACATCAACCGGGTGTCGGAAGAGCTGCGCGGACAGGGAGATAAAGTTCCAAACAAATCGATTCTTCGCCGGAAGGGAAACAATTTCAATATCTCCCCGACCTAAGGCTTCAAGCTTCAATCGAAGCACAGCGAGTTTGTCGTCGGCCGTTTCATCTGTGAATAGTTCGTATCGGATACTGTCAGAACGTTGCCGGATAAGTTCCCGTACTAACTGAAAAAATACCACCTCATCGCCAGTGCGTTGTTTCCCAATGAGTCGGATATCGATACCAACCGTAAGTAGCCGAGGTGTACTCATAACAGCTCTTTTGTTTCATGTTTCAAGAGAATCGCTGGGACGGCTGAGAATGCGATCCAGACAAAACCAATTAAGAGACCGGCATTGAAAAGATTGAATACAAAGAAGGCAGAAAGTACCGCAAGAACAAGGGCGAGCTGAGACTGTGTCTGACCTGATTTTCGACTGAAGCATTCGCGCCCGGCCTGCACAATGATTTCTCCGAATACTCCCGCGAGACCGAGGAGACCGAGGAGACCGGCGCCGAGGAGCACTTCCAGCCAGATATTGCTCGCATTGTAGGCGGCACCATTTTCATCCCGCCCAAGGATGACACCGATATTCCCCCATCCAATGCCCAGTACTGGGTGAGCACGAATTTCAGACCATGTTTGACGATAAATTTCACTTCGGATGGCGATATTAGGATCTGGCCGTTGTACCGTCTGAATCGAAAATCCGGCAGCAGTCAACAGAGCCCGTTCCTCGAGATCAATATGGCGACAACTGAATGCTCGCAGGTCATCAATACTATTAATCACTTCCGGAAGGTTTGTGAATGTCTCGCAGGCCACTGTGATTTCCTGAAAACCAGTCGCTGTACTCTCGGCCCGATTCAAAAGGTCGAAACGCGTCAGTGGGACATCGATAACGATGACGAGCGCTACGACAGCAGTGATGACGAGAATCTGCACTGACTGCAAAATGCGCCGGAGACTGTTTTTCCCCTCCGAGAAAATCGCTACGCTAGTCCAGACTATCAATCCAACAAAAGCCGCCAGCCATGCACTTCGGCTCGCAGTCAAGATGAGTGCGGTGAATACCGGGATGAGGAGAAATATCTGCCAAAAGATCTGAAGAGGAGGGATAACGACATCTCGTTCGGTGCTTTTTAGCAAACGGTACAAGGCTGTGAAGACGAAGATAAGGATCAGCACCGAAAAGAATCCTAGCCAATCAGGTTCGGCGAAGGATCCGTTCGGCCGGCCGGGCATCAC
>JBATNS010000082.1:0-12266 GCA_049290475.1 Candidatus Moraniibacteriota bacterium
ATATTTTGCCGTTCGGTCAAAAGAAGTATGCCTTTCTCAACGGGTATGGTTTCACTATTCCCCAATAAAATAGCTTTGCAGTGGGAGTGACCATTTGATCGGCCGTCAGACATGGATTCGCGCCGAAGTTCAAAGAGATCGTGTGAATACTGATCATCTACCGGAACTACTTTGTACAGGATACGCATAAAATCCCGCAAGAGCATCGGTTCGTTGTGATTGATGACAACGCCCATCGTTGTATGCGGCACATAGACAAGCGCTTGACCCTCACGTATCCCGGACCGGCTGACGATCTCCTGGACGCGCGTTGTGATATCGATAAATTCGATCTGTGTGGTACTTTTCAGGTCGATCCGCTCTTTATGGATTTTCATATGTGTTTTTAGCCACTCCTAGCCTCGCTGAGACGAGGACTGCTATATCGAAGACAACGCCTCCTGCAAGGCACTCTTTTCTTGCACGCCGACAAACTCCTTCACAATCTGACCACCTTTGAACACCTTCATGGTCGGGATAGACATAACCGCGTATGCCTGAGCGATATCCGGGTGCTCATCCACATTGAGCTTTCCGATCTTTACCGTGGCCATCTCGTCTGAAAGTGTATCAATGACCGGTCCCATAATCTGGCATGGTCCGCACCAAGGCGCCCAAAAATCGACCAACACTGGCTTCTCACTCTTCAAAACTTCAGCATCAAAATTATCTTTGGTGAACTCTAGAGCCATATTTTTCTTACAACGATTACTCACCTATTTTAAGCGTTCAGCCGTAAAAAAGCAAAAAGCATGATGATATTTCATCATCATGCCTCAGGGGGAACAGGGTCCGGTGATGAAGGCGAGATGCCGCCTTCTGATGCAGTAAGATGAGGAGTCGCGGCCCCATTCATCCCGTAACCGCTATCCCGAACCTCATTCACTTGTCGATCAGAGGCTGCCGCAGCGCTGACGGTCGCAGAAAAAATAGCCAGTCTTTCCGCAAAGTCCCGATCGGACGTGCTATCACGCACGATTGCCCACAGTGTATCCGCCCATTCCCAATGGCGGACGAGCTGGTCGTATCGGCTCATGACGCATCTCCAGGGTGAGGGATTGAAACAAGAAGGCTTCCCCACCCTAGAGGAGTCGCGTTTTTTTGTCAAAAATTCCTACTTATTTTTCAGGATCTCCAAAAAGGCTTTCGGCGGGATAGTCACGCGACCGGTTTCTTTCATCCGCTTCTTCCCCGCCTTCTGCTTCTCCAGAAGCTTTTTCTTGCGGCTGAAATCACCACCATACATATAACCAGTCACATCCTTCCGAAAGGCAGAAATCGTTTCACGAGCGATAACCTTCGCTCCGATTGCCGCTTGAAGCGCAACCGTAAATGCCTGTCGAGGTAAAACTTCCTTCAATCGCTCAACTGTCTTCTTTCCCTCTAGATGTGCTAAACGCACTGGCACCATGCGCGAGAATGCGTCAATCTTTTCACCGGCAACAAGAATATCGAGCTTCACCACGTCACTCTCGCGATATCCGATTCCCTCGTAGTTCATCGAGGCATAGCCCGAAGAAGCACTCTTCAGTTCATCGTGAAAATTTACAATGACGTCCATCAGCGGCGCTTCAAACGAAATGATTACCCGGCCTTCATCGATGTACTCAGTGTTCTTGTATTCCGATCGGATGGATTGTGCGAGATGCATGACATTGCCCAGGTATTCGCCCGGAGTGATTATCGAAAGTGCAACATAGGGCTCAAAAATTTTATCGATTCCAGCCGGATCAGGCATATCAGAGGGCGAATACAGCGGTATTCGATCAGCGTGACCGTAGAGCTGCAATTCGTAAACGACCGAGGGAGTCGTAATGGTCGGGACGAGCTCAAATTCCCGCTCGAGACGGGCCTGAATAATTTCAAGATGCAGCAAACCGAGAAAACCGCAGCGAAAACCCCGGCCGAGTGCTTGATTACTTTCAGGGTCGAAGGTAAAAGCGGCATCATTCAACTTCAGCTTATCGAGCGCATCGCGCATGAAAGCGTAGTCCTCGCCGTCGGTCGGATACAGACTCGCATATACAGCTGGCTTGATTTCACGATAGCCAGGCAAAGCCTCAACCGGAACGGCGTCGCGTTCGCGGGACCGTAGCGTGATAGTATCCCCAACCCGGCAGTGAGCCACTTCCTTCAGGCCGGTGGCGATATAACCGATATCTCCTGCCAAGAGATGAGGCTGAGGGATAAGCGATGGAGCGAAATGACCGACTTCGACAGTGACACTTTCGTGAGCGGTACCCAACATGGAAAGTACATCGTCCCGTTTCACCTGACCATCAACAACACGAACGAAAGCCACAACACCTTTATAGGTATCATAAACCGAATCAAAGATAAGCGCGCGGAGCGGTCTGTCCACATGTCCAACCGGAGCCGGAACACGCTCGATCACGCGCTCAAGTACTTCTCGGACACCCACACCTGTCTTTCCGGATGCAAGCAAGATAGATTCTTCCGGGCAACCGATGAGGTGGACAATCTCTTTTTTCGCTTTCTCTACTTGAGCATTGGGTAAATCAATCTTGTTCACCACGGGAATAATTTCCAGCCCTTGTTCAATCGCAAGGTACAGATTAGCTAATGTCTGAGCTTGGACACCTTTGGTTGCGTCCACCAAGAGAATAGCTCCTTCGACCGCGGCAAGCGAACGTGAAACTTCATAATGGAAATCAACATGTCCCGGTGTATCAATGAGATTCAAAAGATATTCGTTTCCCCCAAACACATACTTCATTTGTACCGGCTGCAGCTTGATGGTGATCCCTCGTTCCCGCTCCAGATCCATCTGGTCAAGTAGTTGTTCTTTCATCTTGCGCTTCTCGATGGTTGCCGTCAGTTCCAAAAGTCGGTCGGCCAAGGTGGATTTGCCATGATCAATGTGGGCGATGATGCAGAAATTCCGAATGTTCTGCTGTTGAAGGTTGTGACTCATATTCCGTGAGGGTAGAGCAAAAAACTCATCAAAGCAAGGGGAAAAGAAAAAGACGCCTTCGGAGTTCCGAAAACGTCTGGGGCCAATCCTTCGCGCGGTTCAGCTTGAAGACGTGCTCAAATCAGGTTGCGACCAAAGCCTAAACAGGATAATTTGTACCCGCCTGGACATTTTTCTGAGGTGCAGAATGGGATGCACAGGGCGCGGAAGTGCTAGCAGGAATATTGATCACCTCACTCAACGACACGTCATACTTCCACTGCAAAAACTCCGGGCAACAGCCTTCCCGATGCTTCCTCCCCCCAAAATGCTGAACTCGCTTTGTACGCGTGAAATCGCCACAGAATGGGCAGAGCTGATGGTACATGAGGGGTAATCCTTTCAATTGTTAAACGACAAAAAAACCGGTGAAGAGACCGGTTTCTGCTTACTTCAAGATTCTATCGAATGTTACTCTTGGAGCAAAAACAAACCGGCCTCAAGCCGGCACATACATGTTACATGAGTGAAGGCAGAAGATTGGGCTTGTTTTTGTGAAATCTGTTGCATGATTCCAGTGTACAAACTTATTACCCATGAGTCAACCAGCGTCCTACCAGTCCCCTTTTTCAGGGTGATCCTCGGTCAAAGCGACTGTCTCTGGTCGACGGAGAAGCCGGCACCAGATGAAGCGCTTTACCTGGACATACTCGGGTAGTGCGAGCAGTGCTGAAAAAGAAATATAGGTCGCAACACCAATCACAGTTCCGACGCCGAGTTTCACCGCTACTTCGAGGAATGTATCGAGCCGATCGATTGTCAGGGCGAAAATTCCTTTGGAATACTGGGCAACGACCGCAGCAATGAGCGCGATACCGAGGATTCGCCCCACGCCAGACAAGAAATCCCAATCACGCCACGCCACTACCCGGCGACGCAGAAAAAAATAAAGAAGAGCCACGTTCGTTATGGCGCCGACCGAAAAAGCGATGGCGATACCAGCGATGGCGAAGCGCGGAAGGAGAAACAGGATAAGAGAAATATGGACAAGCTCTGAAAAGAGAGCTGCAAAAAGCGGTGTTTTCGTATCCTGCAATGCAAAAAAAGCGCGGACAAACAGAGGTATGAGACTTTGGGCAAAAAGGGATGCCGAAAGCCATCCCAGAACCGTAAACGTGAGTATAGTGTCTTCCCAATTGAAGACTCCTGTCCCGAGAACGATGCGAACGATTTCCGCCCGAAAAATAATAAAGAGGAGTGAGAATGGAATCACGAAATAAAGGATACGCCGAGCGGTCCGCGCAAAGACTGAAAAAAATTCTTCGTCCTGCCGTTTGGCAGCCAGTGTTGAGAGCACCGGAAATGATGCGAGTGAGAAGGCAATACCGAAAAGACCAAGTGGGATGCTTTGGATGTTGATTGCAAGCGTGAAAGCAGCCAGGCTTCCCGAAACAAGCGTCGAGGAAAAAACAGTGACAATAACGAGGCTCAGCTGGCTAACCGCAACGGCGAGCGAGCGAGGAATCATGAGCCGTACGACCTTATGCAGGGTTGGGTCTTTACGAGTAGCGGCGAAAGAGAGCAATGTGAATCGGTATCCTGAGCGACGAAATGCCGGGAACTGCACTGCCGCATGAAGCAGCGAACCGAACACGACACCGATTGCCAGGCCAGCTGGTCCGATTAACGGATACAGGAGGACGATGCCAAAAATGATTCCCAGATTATAAAAAATTGGCGCGAATGAGTAGGCGAGAAACTGTTTGAATGAAACCAGGACCCCGCCAAACACTGCGGAGACAGCGAGAAAAACCGGCGAAAGCAGCATGATGCGAGTCAACTGCGCTACCAACACCTGCTTTTCCGGAGAGAATCCCGGCGCAATCCACGCAGCGACCGTTTCCGCAAAGATGATACCAATGAACGCAGACCCACCCAATACCACCACCAGCCACTGAAGTACCCCCTGGGCCAATCGCCAGGCCCTCTCTTTTTCATCATGAGCCATGAGCTCAGTGAATACCGGGATGAACGCTGCTGAGAGCGCCCCGAGAACGAGGAACCCGTACACGAGGTCGGGAAGCCGGAACGCTGCGTAGTACGCATCGAGAACATCTCCGGCCCCGAATGACGAAGCGAGGAGACGGTCACGAATAAATCCGAGTACCCGACTCGCTACTCCCGCGAGGGCAATAATAAAAGCTGAACCCCCGAGAGTCTCGATAGGGCGCTCACTCCACCGCCATAGACGTTCTAGCCTTCGCATGACGCGACTGAAATATCACTTCCTGTTAATGCTGTTTCTTCCGAAAACAACACCCCAATAAAAGTCTTTACGCAGCGATTCTTCCGTCTGAAAGTTACGTTGGTACGGTATCAAATTTTCCGGGGTCTGCCAAACAGGCCGTAGGTTCTCTGGATACCGAATTTTCGCTCTGAATGTGGCGCCGTCAGTACCAGATTGTTTCTGATACAGCACCGAATACGCCGTGGCCGGTGATGCGTCCCCGGCCTCAAGAGCAACTCGAAACGGCAGTTCATAGACATAGCGAACCGTGACTGATTCGCCCGGACTGACATAGGCCCAATTCCCAAAAACAGTTTTTCCCGCATCTTCCGAAATACGCGTCCCACTCACCTCATCAATTATCATCCCTTGCTCTTCTGCTTCGATATCAGGGTCCCGGCGGAACCCCAGGGCCAGATAATCCAGTGGCGCTTCAGGGAATTCCCGTGTCATACCTTCAGCTGAGATGAGTTTTGATCCTTTTGGGACATACACCCGGGAGTAATCCGCGTTCACCCTGTTCCACCAATCATAGGGTGTCTTTCCACCTTGATGTTCTCGGGTTACGGCAACGGAATCGATGACCCGGCCATCCAGATGAATCTCCACCTCATGCTCAATCGTTTCCCTGATGACACCATCAGTTTTATATCCATTGATATTTGTATGAATGACTGAAAGATAGTCATGTGATGTATCAAGCACCTCGCCCGACCAGCCAGCCCCACGGATGAGCTGTTCAATCTCGGGATGGCGCGAATAGAGGAGGATATGCTTTTCATTCAAAAGTTCGGCCAGCGTTGTACCCAATGCCCAGGTCTCCTTCGGGTGATCAAACGACAAAAATTGTCGAAGCAGCGCCTCGGTGAGGTCGCCAAGTATCTTTTTCGGATTATTCTCCTCTCGGTCGTATTTTTCCTCAACCTCCTCCTGGATGATAGGCATGTAATTCTCAGCATCGACGGTCACGCCGTATTCTGGCAACGGGACTGGTCCTACTAATTGCAAAATACGATTCAACACTTCGGGCGTCAGCGTGATTATTCCATCCACTGTCGGACCGCCAGTCTTCTCATAGAAAAATATTGCTTTCTCAGCCGAAACCGGAAAATCCGGAAACCAATTGCTGTCATGGAGACTCCATCCGGCGCTAATCTTTTGAATCGGTTTAGGCGGAACGATATTCTCCTTCAACTGGCCGTCCGGATTAAAAATACCGTCCACAAAGAAACGGCGGATTTTCCCCTGGTTCACATCCAAGAGAGCATAGCTGCCAATGAATCCTCCTGTGGCTCGAAGCTCGTGGTTATTTTGAAAAAGAAAGAGATAAATCCTCGGGCCATTCGCTCCGAGAAGTTCAGCAAAAAGCTCCTGATGTTCGGCATAGCCATCCAAAAGTGCTATAGTGAGCGGTAATGCATCCCGCAATGTCGAAATTTCGCTTCGATACGCTGCCGGAATAACCTCTAGTCGCACCCGTTCAAATGAACGTGCTGCCAAGCTCAGGTGTTCATGCGCCGAAGTAGCGGCCACTTTCGAATGTTCTAATACATCGATCATCGATATAATACCGCTCGGCGATTCATCCGCCTTCAAGATACTAGGAATCACGGAAAGCAAGACGAGTGCTGCGTGTGTTCCTTCCCTTCCGGTACTAAAGAGAGCTTCACCAGTCATACCGTGAGAAAACCCAGGAAGCTGAGCAAATGAGCCAGGAAGCCATGCGAATAGCCGAAGCCAACGGCCGCCCGATGCAAAAGCCTGTTCAGCCTGGACGAGATGCCGACTACTCGAATCGAAGTCTCCAAGACGCACGGCTGCCACCGCGGCTTTCGTTGCAGAAACACCAGATTCGCCCAGACGAACAAGCTCGTGTTTAAGAACCAGCATACCGCCGAGAATAAGACCGAGCACGATTAACAAGCCCAGAAATATCCGGACATACCATTTCGAAGAACGAGTTTTCAGTTCTCGACTTCTCGACCCTATCGGCAGTGCTTGAGAGCGTGGCCTGACCGAAGCTGGCGACAAACGTCGGTACGCCGGCGCCGCCCCTCGCATCTGACCTGGTGTGCGTTGAATATCTCGCATAGTACCAATTATCGTTTCTTTTGGGCAGTCACATACAGACGCAGCGTATCACGAGCCATACGATCCCATGAAAACTGTTTGGCCTGAGCGAAACCCTGGATTCGACACATCTCTCGCCCTTCTTTTCGGAAGGCTTTTCTTAATGCAACGATGCAATCCGCCGTATCATTCGGATCAAAATAGATTGCTGCTCTGCCGTAAATTTCAGGTAGCGAACCAGCTCGAGCGGCAACGACCGGCGTCCCATAGTTCATCGCTTCGAGACCAGGGAGGCCAAATCCCTCATAAAGAGAAGGGAAAAAATATATACTGGCCCGACGATAGAGCGCGCCAAGTGAGGCATCGTCCAGATATCCAGCAAAATGGATATTCGCTACGCCGGCAGCCGCTACCTGTTCTTGAAATGAGCGATAGAAATAATCATCCTTGCCGACGCACAGGAAAAGAGTGTCAGAAAATGCTGGAGCAACTTCAAGAAGCACTCTGAGGTTTTTATGTGGGTAGGCGTTACCCACATAGAGTACGAATGGTTTTGTTTCCAAGCTGTCGCTGAAAGATTCAGACCGCTGAAGTCCCAGCCGTTCGAAGAGTCGCTGTTCGGATTCTGGATGCAACCAAGAGCAATAAGGATCAGCTGCCTCGAGCGTCACAAATATCTTGCCTCGAGCAGCCGGATAGCTCGATTCAATGTCACGCTCCGTAAAGGACGAGACGGCAACGATGGCGCGAGAGCGACGAATAGCGAGAGCAATGACCGTCCGATAAGCGAGATATTTCAGCCAATATAAGAATGGTGGTAGCTCGCTCGCCTTGACAGTGGGGAAATGAAGGAGAATGAGATCATGAATGGTGACGATGAAAGGCTCATGAACCAGGAGCGGCACGTTAAAATGAGGGAAATGGACGAGATCGAGATGATGACGACTGAGCAACAAGGGGAAAAAAAATTGCTCCTGCCAACCATACCACGGATAGTCAGCTATGACTTTTTTAAAGCGGTGGTGAGTTGGCTGATACTCATCAAAATTTTCCTGACGCAAAAAAATGACATACGAGTGTGTATCATCCGGAATGCATTCGAGATAGGTCAAAAGTTTTTCGGTATACCGGCCCAATCCCTTGCCCAACGACCCATAGAAACGAGCATCAATGCCTATCTTCATACCGAACGATGAGAAATCGCCTCAAGCGAATCAACAGAGGCACCTCGATTTACAGAGAAAATAAAAAGAGCCTGAGCAGCCAAGATTTGGAAAATGCCAGTTTCCTCCAGACGATTTTTCAACTTATGAAACACGATGAACGCCGCTATCCCTTCAGCATCCTCGGGTGATCGAACAAACGAGAGCTTCCCCTCCTCCCAGAGATACTTTTTAGCACCGAGTAAATGCTGCCCATCGAGTCCACTGAGCATTTCCCGGTGCTCACCCTCACCAACTTCATATCGCTCAAGTACTTGGCCATCACCAAGGGCGACAAAGTAGAGTGCAACACATTCAGATTGAGCGAGTAGCTTTGTGGCTTCGATAATAGGGGTATACAAATCTAGACCATGCCGCTCTGGCATGGGTGTTTTCGCTCGTGGAAGCGAGACCACCATATTCTTTACGATGTCAATTCGGCGATTCATTTCTCCAATGTACGAATATGATTGAGAAAGATCTTTCCGGATCTGATTCGCTTCCTGTTGGAGGGAAAGTTTCTCTCGGACCGCCTGGAGAAAAGCTGATTCTTTTCCAAGGTAGAGCAGGAGTCCTACTATGCCAAAACAAAATATCAAGAGGGACTCAAAATCGTCCTCACTGAAAAAGAGCACTCCATCCTGGGTAAGCTCAGGCGTCATGATCATGCACACGAAGAGAATGAGATACGCCCAGTACATGTGAAAGTCTCTGTGCTATTATTTCGAATTATCAAGCAATTGCTTCATATACACCTTCACCTGGTCGCCGATATCCGGCCGCTCTACTGCATACGTCAGAATTGTCGTCATGTAGTTCAATGGGTCACCAGTCGTCATCCACTGACCATGTTCGACAGTCTTGGCATAAAAGGTTCCCCCTTTTTCAATATAGTTGTGGATAGCGTCAACGAGCCACAATTCGTTACCCTTACCAAGCGATGTGGAGCGTAGGATGTCGATAATTTCCTGATTCAAAATGTATCGACCGAAACCAGCTAAACGTGACGGGGCCTCTTCCTGAGTTGGCTTTTCAATAATATTTCGTACTCGCATGGTTTCAGCATCGACATCGACGATACCATACTTTGAAACCTCACTCTGTGGCACTTCCTGAACACCAAGCATCGGCTGACCATGTTTGTTGTATTCATCCACCATTTGTTTGGTAAACGATACTTCAGATTTTACCAAGTCATCACCGAAACAATAAATAAAGGGTTCATCATCTACCAAACTGGCCGCTGAAAGAGCCGGTGTGCCGTTGCCATACGGGCCCTTCTGGCGAATATGCACAAAATTTGCCATCTCGGCAATACGGTGCACCTGTTCGTATCGGTCTTCTTTGCCATTCTTGCGCAGATCATCTTCCAATGCTGATGAGTAGTCGAAGTGGTCTTCAAGCGGTTTCTTGTCCCACCGTGTGACAAAAATGATGTCTTCGATGCCGGCTTCAACGAGTTCTTCAACCACCAATTGAATCACTGGTTTATCTACAATTGGCAGCATTTCCTTGGGCATGGCTTTGGTCGCAGGCAACAAACGTGTACCACTTCCCGCTACTGCAATGACTGCCTTCTTAATTTTTTGAATCGGGACCACTGACATAGGTGTAGAGATTTACTTCGTAATAGAGACTACTCGCTTGAACTCCTGGTTGAACTCCACCAGTGCTGCCTCTATCATCGGATGGAAACGGGTACGGAGGTTTTTTTCTCGCACATAAATGCTCGCATCAAGCAGTGAATCATGCGTACCAACATCGAACCAAGCGCCATTAATGACATGCACATCCAACATTCCCTGTTTGAGGTAGTGATTATGGAGATCGGTGATTTCAAGTTCCCCTCTTCCTGACGGCTTGAGCGCCTTCGCTGCCGCTACCACTTCGGCATCATAGATATAGAGTCCGGGAATAGCAAAGTTACTTTTCGGTTTTTCCGGTTTCTCAACGATAGAAAGTACTTTACCTGTTGCTGGTTCGAATTCCACCACACCGAAACGTTCGGGATCGGGCACTTCCTTCGCAAAAATCCGACCACCTCGCTTGAAACTCTGAATCGCTTCGATGAAATCACCCTCGAAGAGGTTGTCGCCAAGAATCATCGTACATGGCCCGTTATCAATGAAGTCCTCTCCGAGAATGAACGCTTCAGCGAGTCCGCGTGGTTCTTTCTGGACGACAAATGAAATGTTGACCCCGTACTTCCGGAGCAGCGACCCCAAAAGATTCAGGTAATTCCCCGCATGCTCCGGGGAAACTATAACGAGCACATCCTTGATACCCGCTGAAATAAGCGTATTTAGCGGGTAGAAAATCATCGGCCGATCGTAGACCGGGAGCAGATGTTTTGAAGCGATAGCCGTCAAAGGAAGGAGGCGTGTACCGTTTCCCCCAGCGAGGATAATGCCTTTCATATGCATACTTACTTAATAGACAGGAAATAATTTACAAAGCTGTTTGACCTCTCTCTGAAGACTAGCGAGCTTTTTCGCATCACCCTTGGAACGAAGAGCCGCATCGATCCATCGGGCAATCTGCCGCATCTCTTTTTCTTTCATACCGCGAGTCGTCAACGCCGGGACACCGATACGAAGCCCCGAGGGGTCCATCGGACCACGAGGATCATCCGGAAGAATATTCTTGTTCACGGTGATACCCGCTTCATCAAGGAGATACTCACCAGCCTTACCAGCTACCCCATGACTGGCGAACGTATCGACAAGGACCATGTGATTCTCTGTCTTACCGAAGACAATTCTGAAACCAAGTTTTCGGAGCTCACTTTCAAGCGCCTTCGCATTCTTCAAAACCTGCTTGCCATAGCGCTTAAATTCAGGCCGGAGTGCCTCCCCGAATGCGACCGCTTTTGCAGCGATCACGTGCATGTGTGGACCACCCTGAAGTCCTGGGAAAACTGCTTTATCGATTTTCGAAGCAATCGCTTTTCGACAGAGGATGAGTCCCCCACGCGGACCACGCAGTGTCTTATGTGTCGTCGCTGTGATCACATCAAAATATGGAACTGGATTCGGCACAACTTTTGCCGCAACCAGTCCGGCGATATGTGCCATATCCATCATGGAATAGGCCTTCACTTTCTCAGCAATTGCTTGAAACTTGGCATAATCAAGCTGGCGTGTATAAGAAGAAAAACCGGCGAGCACCAATTTTGGCTTTTCCTTTCTTGCCAACGCCTCAAGCTTTTTATAGTCAATACTGCCGTCTGGCTCTGTCTTGTAGCGGACAAAGCGATAGATTTTTGGCATAAAAGTCACCGGGTGGCCATGAGTGAGATGTCCGCCGTGCGAGAGGTCCATGCCGAGAATGGTATCGCCCGGCTCAAGGAGAGCTGAGTAGACAGCAATATTGGCCGGAGCGCCGGAGTGAGGCTGGACATTGGCGTGTTCAGCTCCGAAAAGCTTCTTCGCCCGTTCGATAGCTAGCGTCTCTACGGCATCCGTGAATTCCTGCCCGCCGTAGTATCGTCGGCCAGGGTAACCCTCGGAATATTTATTTGTAAAGACGCTCCCGAGCGCTTCAAGAACGGCTCGTGAGACATAATTCTCAGAAGCAATCATTTCAAGACCGTCTTCTTCACGACGAAGCTCACTGCGGATAAGTTGAGAAACTAACGGATCATCTTTCGTTACGTATTTCATAGTGAAGGCAAAAATATTTCCAAGAATTCTGTCAGTGCTTCCGTGTACGGACGCTGCTTTGGCCATTTAGTATTAACGAGTACTGAGGAGTG
>JBATNS010000083.1:0-9052 GCA_049290475.1 Candidatus Moraniibacteriota bacterium
GGAATGACTCGGTGGAGAGAGCGACCTTCGTGATGCCGAGCACCATGACTTCGCCGGTTGCTTTCGATCCACCAGTCTTTTCAATTTCTTCGTTCGCTTCGCGGAACTGGTCCTTCTCAACGATATCGCCCGGGAGGAGCATCGTATCACCCGGATCAGCGACCCGCATACGCGAGAGCATCTGGCGGATAATGACTTCGATGTGCTTGTCGTTGATACCTTCACCCTGAGCCGCATAGATTTCTTCAATCTCGCGGATGATATAGCGATGGACAGCTTCTTCACCCATGACTTCATGGAGTTTCTTCAGATCGACATGACCTTCAGAAAGGATGGAGCCCTTGGCGACAAGGTCACCGATCTTCACCTTTACCGTAGCATTCGCTGGAGCGGAGTATTCGTGTTCAACCTTCGCTTCATCAAGGACGGTGACTTTCACAACTTTGACTTCCTTCTCGATGCCGGTCACTTGGCCATCGACTTCGGAAAGGATAGCTTCGGTCTTCGGGGTACGAGCTTCGAAGATTTCTTCCACTCGAGGGAGACCCTGAGTGATGTCAGAACCAGCCACACCTCCGACATGGAAGGTACGCATCGTCAGCTGAGTACCCGGCTCACCGATTGCCTGAGCAGCAACGACACCAACTGATGCGCCAAGCTCGACCAGAGCGTTGCGACCGAGGTCGATACCATAGCACTTCTGACAGACGCCCCGGCGAGAACGGCAGGAAACGAGTGATCGGACTTTAACTTTTGGAATTGCTTTATCCTCAATCTCCTTACCCTTAACGCGGGAAATAAGTTCATTCTTCTTCGCGATGATTTCTCCGCTTACCGGATCTTTGATGGTCTCGGCAGCATAACGACCCTCAACTCTGGCCGCATATGACATACCAATCTTGTCGGAATCCTCACGGTAGAGATAGACACCGACGGTATCGCTACAGTCGTTCTCCCGGACAATGATGTCCTGAGAGACATCCACCAAGCGACGGGTGAGGTATCCGGCAGTCGCCGTACGAAGCGCGGTATCCGCCATACCCTTACGGGCGCCGTGAGTCGAAATGAAGTATTCAAGAACATTGAAACCATCCTTGAAGTTTGACTTCACCGGGAGCTCGATCGTTTCACCGGTCGGGCCGGCCATCAGACCTTTCATACCAGTCATCTGAACGACGACAGATTCGGAACCGCGAGCCTTCGAGTACACCATGGCATACACCGGGCCTTCCTTGTCGAGTGTTGCTCGGACCGCATCCGTGATCTGATTCTTCGTTTCGTTCCAGATTTCGATGACGCGACCCTTGCGTTCTTCATTGGTGAGAAGCCCCATATTGAACTGATCCTTTACCAACTCAACCTTTCCTTCAGCCAGACGGATGAGTTCGTTCTTTTCTTTCGGAACCTTCAAATCATCCATACCCCAGCTGAAACCCGATTTCGAGACAGACTTGAAGGCGAGATCCTTCAGACGGTCAGCAAAGAGCGCTGCTTCATCTTGACCAAGTGTTTCAAGGATACGCGAAACGAGTACCTTCAGATCCTTCTTCGTCATTTCCTCGTTCACGAAACGAAGCTGGGGCGGCATGATGTCATTCAAGAGAATGCGACCGACCGAAGTCTCGATAATCGCTCCATTGAATGAAAGTCGGACCTTGGAGTTCACCGCGATGGCGCCAGTGTCATAGGCGAGAATCGCTTCATCCATCGTACCAAAGGCCTTACCCGCACCTTTGGTGTTGGCCTTGATGTGGGTGAGATAGTACACACCGAGTACCATGTCGAGTGTCGCAGAAACAATCGGCTCGCCAGATGCTGGCTTCAAGAGGTTCTTGGACGAGAGCATGATGGTCGCGCACTCTTCACGCGCTTCAGCGGTGAGCGGCACATGGACAGCCATCTGATCACCATCGAAGTCGGCATTGAAAGCAGAGCACACCATCGGGTGGAGGCGGATTGCCTTGCCCTCGATGAGCACTGGCTGGAACGCCTGGATTGAGAGGCGGTGCAGTGTTGGAGCGCGGTTCAAGAGGACGTAGTGCTGTGGGATGATTTCGTCGAGAATTTCGTATGCCTCTTCACTTTCGGCATCCACCATCCGACCGGCGGTACGGACGTTATGAGCGTGTTCTTTCTCGATGAGCTTGTTGATGATGAACGGTTTGAAGAGTTCAAGCGCCATCTTCTTCGGCAAACCGCACTGGTACAGTTTGAGCTTCGGTCCAACGACGATAACCGAGCGGCCGGAGTAGTCAACGCGCTTTCCGAGGAGGTTCTGACGAAACCGGCCTTGCTTACCCTTGAGGGCATCCGCAAGCGAACGGAGCGGACGACGTTGACCAGTCGACGCAGCGGTCGAGGCCTGACCCCGGCGCGCCGAGTTATCGAAGAGGGCATCTACCGCTTCCTGCAGCATGCGTTTCTCATTTCTGGTGATGACTTCCGGCGCGCCGATAGCGAGGAGCTTCTTCAACCGATTGTTGCGATTGATGATGCGGCGATAGAGGTCATTAAGGTCAGACGTCGCGAAACGACCGCCATCAAGGGCGACCATCGGACGAAGATCCGGCGGGATAACCGGGATGGCCATCGGGAGCATCCACTCAAGGCGAAGATTCGCTTTCTGGAAACCCTGATAGACCTTGAGCCGCTGGAGGAGCTTCTTCTGGTCAGCCGACTCATCCTCAGAGAGTTCTTTCTTCAGGATTTCCACCATTTCCGGGATATCCATCTTTTCGAGAATCTTGCGGATTGCCTCGGCGCCGATACCGGCGGTGAATACCTGGCCGAAACGGCTCGACAGGTTGAAGTACTCTACTTCCGAGAGAATCTGATTCGGCCGGAGATTCTTGATATCGTCCTTCGTCGTTCGATACTGCTCCTTCAAATCTTCAAGGGCTTTCTCGAGTTTCGTTTCGTTCTTCTCAGCCGCCCGAATTTCTTTGGTCTTGGCCTTGTATTCTTTCTCGAGTGCTTCGAGCGTCTGCTCCTTCAACGCTTCCTTTACATCCATGATGATATAAGAAGAGAAGTAGATGACTCGCTCCAGTTCCTGAGGGGAAATACCGAGAGCAAGACCGATTTTCGACGGCACGCCGCGGAGGAACCAGATGTGAGAAACCGGGGTCGCGAGCTTGATGTGACCCATACGCTCACGACGAACGATGGCGCGCGTCACTTCGACGCCACACTTGTCGCAGACGATACCCTGGTAACGGATGCGCTTGTACTTACCGCAATAGCATTCCCAGTCTTTTGATGGTCCGAAAATCTTTTCACAGAAAAGACCATCCGGCTCATAGCGCTGAGTTCGATAGTTAATGGTCTCCGGCTTGGTGATTTCACCCTTGGACCATTCAAGGATATCGGCGGGCGATGCGAGAGTCAGTTTGACTGAGTCGAAATCGCTGACTTTGGTGATGTTTTCCATATATGTGGAGTAAGTAAGCGAATTAGACTGTTTCGACGTCATCCTCACCATCGACCGGAATGGTCTTGGCTCCCTTGAGCTCGACATTGAGACAGAGGCCTTTAAGCTCGTTCACGAGCACGTGGAAGGAAGCGGGAATGTTCGGACTCTTGATCGATTCACCCTTGATGATGGACTCGTAGGCTTTGGACCGACCGAGCACGTCATCACTCTTAATGGTGAGCATCTCCTGGAGGGTATGCGCGGCGCCGTAGCCTTCGAGCGCCCACACTTCCATTTCACCGAAGCGCTGACCGCCGAACTGCGCCTTACCACCGAGCGGCTGCTGGGTGATAAGCGAGTAGGGTCCGATAGATCGCATATGGATCTTGTCGTCGACCAAGTGGTTCAGTTTCATGATGTACATGACGCCGACGGTCGTTTCATTGTCATAGGCCTGGCCGCTCTTGCCATCAACGAGACAAATTTTTCCACTCTCCGGCAAGCCTGCTTCTTTGAGTTGCGCCTTGATGTCAGTCTCGGAGACACCGTCGAGCGATGAGCTCGCAACTTTGTAGCCGAGCGTTGAAGCCGCCCAACCGAGGTGAGTCTCGAGAATCTGGCCGATGTTCATGCGAGAAGCAACACCGAGTGCGTTCAGGACGACGTCGACGGGCGTACCGTCCGGGAGATACGGCATGTCCTCTACCGGAGCGACGTGCGAGATAACACCCTTGTTGCCGTGACGACCGGCAAGCTTGTCACCAACCTGGATCTTTCTGAGCTGAGCGACGGAAATCTGAATCTGTTCAAAGACGCCCATCGGCAGCTTGTCACCCTTGTCACGGGAGAAGATTTTTACATCAACAACCTTGCCGTGTTCACCGTGCGGGAGATACAGCGAAGAATCTTTCACATCACGGGACTTCTCACCGAAGATGACGCGGAGCAAACGCTCCTCAGCCGTCAGATCACCTTCACCCTTCGGAGTGATCTTGCCGCACAAAATATCACCAGAAGAAACTTCCGCGCCAATACGGATGATTCCGTTCTCGTCGAGGTTTTTCAAACGGTCTTCACCGATATTCGGGATATCGCGGGTAACGACTTCAGGTCCGAGCTTTGTGTCGCGTACGTCGATGGAGAAGTCTTCGATATGAATCGAGCTCCAGCGGTCGCCTTGCACGACACGTTCGGAAATAACAATAGCGTCTTCGTAGTTGTAACCCTCCCACGGAATGAATGCGACGAGCATGTTCTGGCCAAGCGCGAGCTCGCCCTGTTCCGTTGAGGCGCCGTCAGCAAGCAAGTCCCCTTCGTCCACTTTCTGACCTTTCACCACACGGGGCACCTGGTTCATCGAAGTGAACGCGTTCGACTTCTCAAAACTCTGAAGCATATATTCGCGATCGAGATACTCCTTCTTGGAACCGACCGGCGCTTTGGAGCGGACAATAATATGATTGGCATCGACTTCGATAACTTCGCCGGCGTCGAGCGCAAGGACAACCTGACCGGAGTCACGGGCTGCCTTGTCTTCGATGCCCGTTCCAATCACTGGGGATTCCGGGACGACACAAGAAACGGCCTGGCGCTGCATATTCGAACCCATGAGGGCGCGGTTCGCATCGTCATGCTCAAGGAACGGGATGAGCGCGGTGGCGATAGAGATACACTGCTTCACTGAAACATCGATATAATCGACCGCTTCAGACTCAATTGTTTCCGGATGACCTTTCACGCGGGCTTCAACCTGCATTCCGTTAATATTGCGATGGTCATCGAGGGAGATGCCGGCATGGGCGATGATCTTGCGGTCTTCAACGATAGCATTCAGGTATTCAATTTCGAGGGAGACGAATGGCATGACATCAACCGTCTCACCCTTTTTCTTGGTAGCGACTTTTTCGGCTAGTGCTTCAGTGAGAAGATCCCCTTTCTTCGCAACACCTTCGACCGTTTCACGAAGAATACGGTTGATGAGTTCTTCCTTTTTTGCGACTACATCATGCTTCACGATGAGATAAGGCGTCTCAAGGAAGCCATATTCGTTCACGCGAGCATACGTCGCGAGGTGGCCGACGAGGCCGATGTTCGGACCTTCTGGCGTTTCAATCGGACAAATGCGGCCGTAGTGAGAATGGTGAACATCACGGACTTCGAAACCGGCACGCTCACGAGTGAGACCGCCAGGACCCATCGCGGACAAACGGCGCTTATGTTCAAGTTCGGCGAGAGGATTCACCTGGTCCATGAACTGCGACAGCTGAGAACTTGAAAAGAATTCTTTCACGGCAGCAGCGACCGGACGCGGGTTGATAAGTTGTCCAGGAACGACCGTTTCGACATCACAGGTTGACATACGGTCCTTGATGTTTCTCACCATGCGGTACAGGCCGACACGGAGCTTGTTCTGAATCAGTTCGCCCACGGCGCGTACACGACGATTACCGAGGTGATCGATATCGTCCGCCTTGCCTTCCGGATCATTGTTGAGACGAATAACCTCACGGATGATGAGAATGAGATCATCGAGATTGAGAACGCGGTTCTCTTCTTTGTCGGGACGATCGACTTCGAGGCGCTGGTTCAGCCGATAGCGGCCGACCGCACCGAAGTCATACCGCTCGAAATTGAAGAACATGCCATCGATCATCTGTTTGGCATTTTCTTCAGTGGCCAGGTCACCGGGACGGAGGCGCTTGTAGACCTCACGATAAGCTTCGCCCTGATTGGCGGCGCCATCTTTCGCGAGTGTCGTCTCGATATATTGGATGTCGCCCTTATCGATGTCAGTAAAGGCCTTGCGAATGTCTTTTTCCGTGAGACCAAAGGCCTTGAGGAGGGCTGTTACGGCCAATTTGCGCTTGCGGTCAATTTTAACTGACAAAACACCGTCGAGATCCGTCTCGATTTCGAGCCAGGCGCCACGGTTCGGGATGATCTTCGCACCGAAGAGCTTCTTACCCTTCTGATACTCCATGGTGAAAAATACGCCTGGGGAGCGGATGAGCTGGGAGACAACGACACGTTCCACGCCATTGATGATGAACGTGCCGCGCTCAGTCATGAGCGGAACTTCGCCGAGATAAATCTCCTGCTCTTTCACTTCGCCGGTCTTCTTCATGAGCAAAGTCGCCTTCGCTCGGAGCGGAGCTTCATAAGAGATATTTTTCGCCTTGGCGACCGTTGCGATATATTTCGGTTCGTCCAGGTAGTAGCCATTCAGAGACAGCTCGAGATCTTTGCCAGTGAAATCGGTCACTGGATTAATCTCGTCGAGGAGTTCCTGGAGGCCTTTCTTCCAGAACCAGTCGTACGAAGCCGTCTGGACTTCAATGAGATCTGGCAGAGACACAGTAATACGGTTCTTGAAGAATCGACGCTTCTTCAATGAAGAACCGGTGCTAATAGCATCCTTGACACGCAGCGTCTTGCCCTTGGTCATAGAAAAACACTCATGGCCGCTCCGTCTTGTCTGGCGAAAAACAAGCCGGGGGTATGAGGATTACATTATTTACTTGTCCCGTCGGTCGAACACTCGACTGTATGCATCACCCGAACTTTAGCTAGTGAAGCCTATCGAGAAACCACTTTCCTGATTGAAAACAGTTTTTCGACAGACCTCGTTCCAGAAATCGAAAACTTTCTCCAAAGTACTAACGAGTGTAGCAAGCGCCGAAAATCCTGTCAAATAGGACAGAAAACCCCCTGGCTCGTATCGGGCCGCGGGTTAATTTCAGCTACTTTTTGTCTGTTTTTTCTTCACTCAGTGTCACGGTGTCGCGAATTTTTCCTTCGCTCACAGCCCAAGTATACACCCGGGCCACAGTCTCGGCAATTTTGACCGAGGTTAGCCCCGTTAGATCGCTGAGAAAAGCCTCTTTTTCAGAATTTTTCACGCTTGGCGAAGCGTGTTTTTCTGTCCAAAAACTATCACTGGGATGACTATCTAACAGGGTGAGTTTGTCGGAAACTCCTGTTTCAATCCGAAAATCAGTCACATCTTGAGGATTCAGGTCATTTTCCCGAAGGAGCATATCGATCCCCTGAAAGAGCTGTCGGCCCAAGTCCCGGCTCTCAGTCCAGCTCTTTTCTGCGACAATCTCCCCGTCCTGCAGGAGCTGGAGCTGGGCATCAGTCTTGCTCAGAGTGAGGAGGAAAGAATACATAGAAACTGTTTAGTTAATTTTCTTCCAATTAAACTTCCAGGGGTCAGTCTTACGACCGGGCGCAATATCGCCATGGCCGACCACGGACTTTATCTTGTGCCGGCTTTTGATATCGGTGATGAGCGCGTTCACGGCTGTATACTGCTTGTCGGTATAGCCACTTTCCTTTGTCGCAATCATCTCGATGCCGATCGAGAAGTCATTCACGTTCTTCCGTCCATCAGGCATTTTCGACGGTCCGGCGTGATAGGCGATATTCCCCTCCTCGATGAGGCGATAGATTGTGCCTGAGCGATCAATGAGATAGTGCGCTCCGACACCGTACTGCTCATATTCCTCAATCGTCCGGTCGACCGAGTACACATCACCACCGAGCGCATTGTACGAAGAATGGAGAACAATCGTGTCGATGGTACGGGACGCAGGCGGCACGCGAAAACCGAAACGAAGAATGCGGGATTGAATCGCGAGATCACCTGAATCAATCGGCTGTTCCTTTGGGACTTCCGGTGTCGACACGAGCGGTGTTACTTCGGATACTTTTTTTTCCTCCATCGTTTTTTCCGGCGGAGCGACCGCTAGAACGTCTGTTTTTGACTCTCCAGCCATTGCTGGTTTTTCTTTGACTGTGAGCGGAGCATTTTCAAATGAGGTGTCATCAAGCGGAGCATCCGTCGACGAACCATACCACAGTCCCCCAAGAGAGACCGAGAGGAAAGAAACCAGAGCGATGAAGAGACGAATCATAGTGGGCCGTAAGATATGTCTGCCCCGATTATACCCTATGTAGAAAGGCCTGCTCTTAGCCCCTCGCTCCATCCCTATCTGCTTTTTCGCTTGAGATACAGTGCTCCTGCTGCGCCGATTGCAGCCCCCAGCGACAAGGTGACCGCCGCCGCTTGCAACGGATGTCTTTTCACATACCGTTCAACGGTATCAAGCGTATCAACCAGTTCAGTTTCGACTTTTATAATCTCCCGGACAGCGATGCGCTTCGCTCGATTGAGCTCCTTTGCAATGATGGCTTTCGTCTGTTGGCGCTCAAAATCATTCATACTCAATCAATGACTATGAGCGACGGGAGAAGAGCATGACAATCCCAGTTACCAGCAGAATGAAACCGCCGACGGCAATCTGTCCGATACCAGGAAACTGAACAATTTGATTGATGACCTGGGCCCCACCTGAGAGCAGAAACACGATACCGACGCCGAGGAGCAAGAGGCCGAAAAGCCGCTGAATCGCTCGATTGATCACGGATTGTGCCCGGTCTTCAGCAACAATTGAAATTCTCTCGATAAAGCTCTCGACCGTACCGAACATCCGCTCCACGAAATATGAGATAAAACTCCATCGGTCGGGACTTTCCTTCTCCTCCTTTAATTTTTTTATATTTTCAGGCATGGTTGTGTATCACCGGATCAGTTGACTATAGCGATTATCAAGAATCGAAAGCGCCTCATCGGCACTC